>JAJZCB010000019.1 GCA_021846285.1 Bacillota bacterium | reverse complement strand
GGATAGCCGAGCGATGAAATCTGCGCGAGCGAGGGGAATGCGCGAAAATGAATGCGTCCCCACAGCCATTTGCCCGGATCGGTCCCAAGCTTGGCCGACAGCGTGTGAATCGTCTGCTCAAATGCGCTGCGCATGACTTCGTCGGCCGTTCTCTTCGCGCCGCTTGGCAGATTGAACGCCGGATTGGTCGGATCGCTAAGGGTCCACGCCTCCAGATCTTCGTCAAATGGCGCTTGACCGGGGCTGATCGCCAAATTGCTGTCAAGCGCCGTCGGCACGTGATAAGCCTGCCACCACGGCCCGAAGGTGTCGCGCAGGTAGGTTGTCCAGAAGGTCCACCAGATCGACGCGGCGGCGGAATTTGCATTCATGTCTCCATTCCAGTGGGCGAGCAGCGTTTGAGCCTGGCGCTGCTGGGCCGTGAGCGGTTGACTCCGCAGGGCGCTGAGAAGCTTGGGCACGATCAGGCCGGCCAAGTAATCGCGGGTGCTGTTTTGCAGAGTCGCAAAATTTTTCATCGTCATGTGGTTGTGCGTCGACAGGAAGTGATAGATTTCGTCCGCCCGATAACCGTTGGTAAAAAAGTTCCACGTTGTGCCGATATAGTAGGGATACTGGTTTCCGACTTCGCGTTGATTGGCCGAAAAAACCATGTGACTCGGCGGATCGTAGACCTGCGGCACGTCTCGATAGGGGATGGTGCCGATCACGTCCTCTCTGCCTGTTCCGGACAACGGCAGCCAAGGATCACCGTGCTTGACGATGGGATAATAGCCGGCGGAAATGAGTCCGATGTTGCCCCGGTTGTCGGCGTATACGAAATTCTGCGAGGGTGCGTGCCAGTTGCGGAGCGCGCTGCGGAACTGCGTGAAGTTGCGCGCTCTGACGATGCCGAGCAAGCTGGCCAAGTCCGGCGACGGCAGCGCTCCCATCCAATCCACCGAGAGAGTTTGCCCGTTCTGGGTCATGATGGGACCGTGAACGGTCAGATCGACGGTGAGCTGAACGGCCGGGCCATTTTTGACCGGAATCACGTCGTGAATGACCTGCATGGGGCGCCAGGCTCCGTTCCAAAAGTAGGCGCCGGGATGTTTGGGACTGGTTTTCTCAGCGTAGAAGAGCGTCGCCTGGTTTTGGACGTCCGTCAACGACCACGCTATGTGCCGATTGTGTCCAATCAAAATCATCGGCAATCCGGGAATGCTGACGCCGCTAAAATGATAACCTGGGGCGCTCGCGGAGATTTGATACCAAATCGACGGCAGCGTCTGATTGAGGTGCGGATCGCCTGCCAACATCGCCTGGCCTGTGGCGGATTTGGGACCGTTGACCGCCCAGTTGTTGCTGTTCGATCCATGGTGAAGCGCGGTCTTCGGGAGAGACTTGAAGCGCTTGATGACCGTTGCAACCGCCTTCGCCTCGCGCACGCTCACGCGCCCCGATCCTGCAATGGGGGCGATGCCGCCATATTTGTATGGGCCCGGATCGTACGGGTGCTGCCGATCGGGGGGAAGGATTGGAAACCAGGACATAGTCCGCCTGTAACCGAGCGATTTGACCATGAGCGCGTAGTCGAGGGGCCCCGTGCTAAAGTCGAGAGTCTGTGTCATGATGCCCTGAACCACGAGACTGTCGACCGGGGTCCAGAGCTTTGGCTGATAGCCGAGCAACTTAAACAGCACAGGAAGGCGTCCCGTTGCCGTATCCTTTGCAATGACGTCATTCACGCCTTGACTGTAGGCAAGGAGCGCCTGTCGCGCAGGACTGTTTGCGGACATTTGCCGCCATTCCAGTTGCGCCGTGCGCAGGATCCCCAGTTGGTCTTCGAACTTGTCGGACGAGAGCGCCGCGGGACCAACCACTTGCGAGAGCAGTCCCTCGCCCTGACGGCGCATCAGGTCCATTTGAAACAGGCGGAATTTGGCGTGCAGGTACCCGATCGCAAAAAACAGATCATGGTTTGTTTTCGCATGGATGTAGGCCGTACCGTTCTTGTCAAACGTGATCTGGACCGGGTTGTTCAGACCGGGGGCCTGAAGGGTCTCGGAGGTTGGCAAGTGCGCGCCGGATGCGACGGTCCAGACGCCTGTGCCGGGATTGAATGTCGGGCCGAGCGCCGGGAGTGGGCCCGCGCCATTCGCAGCCAGGTACGCAAGCCCGGTTCCCGCAAGGAGCGCGGCGGCTAAGTTCGCCCACTTCGGCCATATCCGTGTTTTCATATAGGGTCACGATCCTCGTAGGCTATCTATATTATGGAACAGTCTTAGTATACAGCGTTTCTCAGTCGGTGGTTGGTTGAATTTTATCGCGGTCTAAGTAAAATTGCGGTTGACCGTGGCGGGAACTTTGGCCCATCCTAATGGGAGAGAACCACGAATCGATGAGGAGGAGGATGCGTGGTGGCTATCGGAAGCCGCATTGCGGTCATTGGATCGAGCGGCGCGGGAAAGTCGACTTTTTCACGGCTGTTAGGGGAGATTACCGGGCTTCCGGTCGTTCACCTGGATCGCCTGTACTGGCATCCCGGATGGGTTCAGACGCCCCGAGAGCAGTGGGTGGAGGCGCAACGGGAGACGATAGAACAGGATAAGTGGATCATCGACGGGAATTATGGCAGCACGATGGACATGCGGCTGGAAGCTGCGGACACGGTCATTTTCCTCGATTTTCCGAGAACTCTTTGTCTGGTTCGCGCGCTAAAAAGGAGAGTTCAATATCACGGGCGAACGAGACCTGATCTCGGCGAGGGCTGCCAGGAGAAGATGGATCTTGAGTTCTTGAAGTGGATCTGGGACTTTCCGAAGCGGGAACGCGGGAACATCCTCAATAGGCTTGACGCGGCTAGTCAACGCGGAAAGGCGATCGTTCATCTGCGGTCTCCGAGACAGACGGATGAGTATTTGCAGTCCTTGCGGGAGCGTGAATCATGAACATCATGGATAACTTGAGTCAGCGCTCCGTATGCGTCAGCACTGGCAGTGACGGCAGGGGGTTGACCTCCGCGATGTGCTGGGTTACAGTCAACGAGGAGGGAGCATTCCTTTTTATGGACTATGGCGCTTATGGGCAGTTTAGCGACACAGGCGCTGGGCTGCAAACGTTATTTCGGAAGGAAGGCTCTTAATGCGAATCGGGGTTATTTCCGATATCCACGGGAATTCGATTGCATTAGATGCGGTTCTCCGACGAATCGGGAAGGACAAGCTAGACGAGGTCGTTTGTCTTGGCGACCTCGCATTTAAAGGACCGTCTCCGAGTGAATGTGTACGAACAATAAAATCCCTTGGCATCCCGTGCATTTTTGGAAACACAGACCTGTATCTTCTGTCTGTAGTTGATGGGCTAAAGCCCACTCATTCCATTGCATATAAACCAAACGTCGCTGAAATTCCTTATCTACAGTGGCACACTTCAAGAATGTCATCTTCAGATATTGACTTCCTTTCGCAATTGCCTTTCGAATATCGCCTTGAGGTTGACGGACAACAATTGCTTTTCGTGCACGGGACTCCCCAAGATTGTTTTTCAGCTATCCAACCAACTGATTCTTTGGAGCGGTTGGATAACGCGACTCAAAAGGCTGACGCAGACTGGATTTTTATGGGGCATATACATCGCCCCTTCGTCTTCAAACATCTATATGTAATGCTCGTAAATGCGGGGGCAATTGGTTTTTCTCTTGACCGAGATTGGAGAGCGTCCTATTGCATTGTTGACACATCCACCAAGTCTGTTTGTCTAAACAGGATAGAGTATGACATTGCGGACAGCGTGAGGGCGGCAAAAGAGGTAGACTTTTGCTTTTCTCCCGATTGGTACGGAGAAGCGTTACAGTCTGGATTTTGGGAACCAGTTCCTTATGAGAAGCGAAAGAGTGTAGACAATTTTCCAAAGTAGTGTGGGATAGGTCCTGCATTCGATGAAGTTCAACGTATTGGTCCAAACCAGACAAACGTTGTTAAACAAACGCGTGCGTAAATGACGCAAGGGCTGTCGAACGAAAGGTCTTGCGTCGCTATCGGGCAGGAATGCGGAAGAGGAATCGACTGGACTATCCTGTCGTCGTGATACGGTACAAACGCCCAGTATTGGTTGAAAATCCATGTAGGAGATGATTATTGATCGAAACACTCGTTCATCAGATCGAATTAAATGGGTTGAAGTTTCAATATCGTGAGACGGGAGACGCATCTTCCCCGCCTCTTATTGCTTTACATGCGCTAGGACAAGATGCACAATCCTGGGATAAGGTTGCATCGGAATTGAGTAGAAATTATCGGGTTTTGGCACTCGACCAACGTGGTCACGGTGGAAGTGAAAGGACGGACAGCTATTCTTTTCGACTGATGCGTGAAGATCTTCATCTTTTCGCAGATGCCATGGACTTGGAACAGTTCACTTTGGTTGGTCATTCGATGGGTGGAACAGTTTCCTATCTCTTTGCTGAATCATATTCGTCACGGTTAGAACGGTTGGTTGTTGAGGACACGCCTCCGCCTTTTTCTTATAGAAAAATCGATATACCTTCCGAACCAACCGATGCCTTGGCGTTTGACTGGTTGGTTGTACCGTCTATTCTTCGTCAGCTTAATGAACCCAATCCTGAATGGTGGGCTCATCTGACCGATATTAGTGCGCCGACTCTAATTGTAGGAGGGGGATCGACTAGCAAGATTCCACAGAATAAGTTGCAGGAAGTCGCTGAACTCATTCCAAGTTGTGAATTGGTAATCATAGAAGGTGCTGGACATCATGTGCATCGTGATAACCTGTCAGCCTTCTTGGATGTAGTAAAACGCTTTTTGAATGTTTGAACTTCGTGAAACTCTGATTAATGGTCATTGAACTTGTGGGGGCAGGCAGGCATCCAAGACGGACTGGATTTTTTGATACATAAACATACACGTTGGATGTGCACGATTGCGTCGTTTATGGGCAGGAATAACCAAGACGCAGTGGAATGATTAGACAGAAGTCATTTGGTTTCTGGGAGGAGCAATTTAACATGGTTACACTCAGAAAAATCACATTGGATAACCGACGCGAACTATTCTCGTTAAAAGTTTCAGCCGACCAGTTGCGTTTTGTTGCATCAAATCTGTCAAGTATTGCCACGTGTTATATTCTTGTTTCAAATGGAGGAAATCCACTTCCTTTCGCGATTTATGCTGATGAACAGATGGTCGGCTTTGTTTTGATTGTTTATGGCATTACTAGTTACGAACTTCCGCAAATAGCTAAGGACAATAACACTTATAGCGTACTACGCTTAATGATTGATGAGAAGTACCAGCAAATGGGCTATGGTAGGGAGGCTATGCGAAAAGTATTGGAGTACATACGTACATTTCCAGTAGGACCTGCTGAATGTTGTTGGATACCGTATGTTTCCAGCAACATTACTGCTAAAAAATTCTACGAAAGCTTCGGGTTTCGAGATAACGGTGAGAAGATCGACGAAAATGAGCTAGTAACAGTATTAAAGCTGTAACTCGAATAAACATATAGCTCACGAGTCCCGTAGGTCATGGTACTGCGCTCTCACTTCCACTCTCACTACTTTTTGGGCGATTATCCGCCATTTAAGACCGCCGAGTTTATCGCACTAACGGGTGCTGATCTTCAGGAAGCCCGCGATTTAGTCATTTCTTGGACATCAGAGAGATCATAGAGAGAAGAGTAGAGGAACACTGACGTTTGGAGGACCTATGGTGGAACCAATAAGAATAGTTGAATACAATCCAAGTTGGGTTTCTATGTTTGAAATGGTTCGGAACTTCGTAACTCCAGTCCTTACGGACATCGTTGTTGCAATAGAGCATGTAGGCAGTACGTCGTTTCCAGGCTTATCAGCTAAACCGATCATCGATATGGATGTTGTAGTCAACTCCCAGGCTGAGGTGCTTATCGCCATTCAGAGATTGGAATCCATTGGCTATATTCATCAAGGTGACTTGGGTATTTCAGGGCGTGCAGCCTTTGCTTCGCCGGATGGCTTACCTCCACATCATCTGTATGTTTGCGAGACAAGCAATGCAGAATTGAAGCGGCATATCTTGTTTCGAGAGTACTTGAGAAGCCACCCCGACGAAGCAAACGAGTACGGTGAACTAAGGCAAGAACTCGCTCAACGATTTCGTAATGACCGTGTCTCGTACACCAATAGCAAGGCTGAATTTATAAAAGAAATGCTGCAATTAGCCGGGTGGCAAGACTAATCGCCTTATTGCGCATAACGGCGGCGCATTCGGGCAGGAAAAGAATGGGCCTTAACCGTTGATGCGTTTTTGGGCAGGAGAACGCTCTAAAAAGGTCGAAGAATCTTCTAACACACGGGATTCCCCACCGAGAATAGAAGCCATTCGGATAGTGGTGACATGATGGGAAATTCCGCTGACGAGCAATTCGTCGATTATGTGGCGCAGCGTCTCGCTGGCGTTCCAGGAGTATGCGCCGTCGCGCTCGGCGGGTCCCGTGTGACGGGAGACCATCATCTTGATCGCGATTTTGATTTTGCCATTTACTATCGCGGCCGATTTACACCGGACGATATCCGGCAACTGGGGTGGCCGGGTCAAGTTTCTGACATTGGGGGCTGGGGTTGCGGGATCATGAATGGCGGGGCTTGGCTGACAGTCGATGAGCGCCGAGTCGACGTGTGTTTACGCCCACTTTGGATGTCACCATAAGTACACTACGGCAGGGAAGAAGTTTCTGTCGGATTGGCCACGATGACCCACCCGTTTTGATGCTCTGGCATCGTTACGATCATTAAATCAAGCCTATCTGCCGACAACGCTCACCACAGGCCGCGGATGAGTGATTCTGGTGAGGGAACGGTCCGGTTCTCCAAGAAGCGTTTCACGATGGTGTTCCATGTGGACGCTGATTCAAAATATGGAGAATGTCCGGCCTCTGGTATTTCTACAGTCAGCGCTCCACGCACAGATGCTGCCAAAACCCTGATCAGTGGCGCGGGGATGGTCTGATCATTCTCACCGAAGACGAACAGAACCGGGCAATCAACCTTGGCAATCCGGTCAGAATCATACGCGGTTGCCAGAAGCTTCGCCATCATGGCTGCATTGGAGCGTTCCGCGCCAAAACTGCCGATCACTTGGTAGAGGTAGGAAAGCGCAAGATCTCGTTCGGACAGACGCTCGTCTATGGCTGGATGCAGCCCCAGGAACTGAGTTTCCTGTCGGTCAGGGGCGAGTCTCTGAACAGCACTGTGGACGATTTCTGGCGGCAGGGGAATTCCGGCGGTTGTGGAAGCCAATGTGAGGGAGCGAACTCGATCAGGCGCTTCCACCGCAAAACCTAATGCCGCCCAACCACCCATCGACTGACCTATGAGATGAGCTCGGTCAATGCCAAGATGATCGAGCAGGCGACGCAAATCCTTCACTGCGGTGGCCGGACTGCACTTGCGCGCATTGTCTGTCGATCTGCCGAAGCCGCGTTGGTCCCAGACGACGACTTGATATTGGCTAGCGAATGCCGCCACTTGTTGATACCAAATGCCGCCGTTGCCCCCCAGCCCGTGACAAAATACTACGGGGTCACCCGCACCGACCGTTTCATAGTACAGTTTCTCGTCGTCGACCAACAGGAAACCAGGTTCGCGCGGAATTGCACGCATTCCCTCTGGATACGCCATGCTTTCTACCTTCTCTCGCTGAAACCATGCTCTGCCCATGCTTGCATCAAGTTTATCATGCTTGAACGATGAACCTCCTCCGCTACGGCGGGAAGCGCTAAGTTGCGCGCCCTACGGGGTCGTGAACACCTGCTTCAAATCGATGGCCAGGTCGGGAAATATGCCGACCTGGAGAGTCGCCGTATTTTCGTACACATCGGGTTCTGCATACTTGTCGTCTGCGCCGAGTTGGTAGACCTCGACGTACTCCGTGAGCGGGTCGACGATCCAGAACTCGCGCACGCCTTCACGCTCGTATTTGCGCAGCTTGATCCGGCGATCCTTGGCGGACGTGGAAGGCGACAGGATCTCGACGATCAGGTCGGGAACGCCGACGCAACCCCTGTGCTGCAGTTTTCCCGGATCACAGACGAGCGTGATATCCGGTTCCACATGCTCATCTTCATCTTCGAATCGGAACCATACGCCGAATGGCGGGTGGAATACCTGACATGGCTTGCCGCGCAGATAGGTGTGAAAGAAGGCGTACAGGTTACCGCTCACTCTCTGATGCGGCGTCGATGGCGGCGGGGACATGTCATACACGACGCCGTCGATCATCTCCCACCGCGTCATTTCATACTGAGGGGAGGACTCCTTGGTGCGGTCGGCCACTGAGGATCATTCCCTTTCCCGGATTGATTTCCAGATGTACTCGCTGACCTCTGCACGCCCTACGGGGTAGTGAACACCTGCTTCAAATCGATGGCGAGGTCGGGGAATATGCCGACCTGGAGAGTCGCCGTATTTTCGTATACATCGGGTTCTGCATACTTGTCGTCTGCGCCGAGTTGGTAGACCTCGACGTACTCCGTGAGCGGGTCGACGATCCAGAACTCGCGCACGCCTTCACGCTCGTATTTGCGCAACTTGATCCGGCGATCCTTGGCGGATGTGGAAGGCGACAGGATCTCGACGATCAGGTCGGGAACGCCGACGCAACCCCTGTGCTGCAGTTTGCCCGGATCACAGACGAGCGTGATATCCGGTTCCACATGCTCATCTTCATCCTCGACTCGGAACCATACGCCAAAGGGAGCATGGAATACTTGACATGACTTTCCTTGCAGATAGACGTAAAATAGGGCGTGGAGACTTCCGCTCACTCTTTGATGCGGCGTCGATGGCGGCGGGGACATGTCATACACGACGCCGTCGATCATCTCCCACCGCGTCATTTCATACTGAGGGGAGGACTCCTTGGTGCGGCCGTCCACTGAGGATCATCCCCTTTCCCGGATTGATTTCCATATGTACTCAGTGTAACGACCGGGTATCGTGGCGGCAAGAGGGAGACAAAATATTTGTCGGCTGGCGTTTCGATCATACTTGTGAACTCAAGTTTCGGTGCGGCCGGGCAAGGTCGTGTTATTTAGCAGGTGAAAACCCTGCCTGGTAAGACTAAAGTCAAGTCACCAGTGGCGAGTCTTGGGTTCACAGGAGTAATTTTGTGGACTAAGTAGCCGTGATAGATCAAGGTGCCGGAGCTTAACAATTTGGGACCGTAGTTGTACCCTAGCAACATATACGGTAACTACGGGTTGCTCTGACACTATTGAACCTAGAAGGCGCCGCATCTGGAGTCACATAAAGGTAGCACCGCAAGAATAGCCCAAAGAGGAAATATTCAGTTGATCGTTTTGGTCAATAGGAGGGAATGATTTGAGCGAAATATATCTGGTGAGACACGGAGAGACCGTCTTTAACATGAAAGGGCGCTACCAAGGACAATTGGATTCTCCTCTCACAGAGTACGGTGTTGAGCAAGTATCGGAAGTAGCTCACATGCTCCGCGTAACAGTACATGACGTGTCCAGGATGAAAGTGATTGCAAGCCCCCTTGGAAGGACTTTGCAGACTGCACAAATCATATGTAATACCCTGGGCTATGATTTTAGTAAAGTAAAAATCGATCACCGCCTCACCGAGGTTTCGTTAGGGTCTTGGGATGGGCTAACAATCAGTGAAATCGAGGAGCAGTTTCCAGGAGCATTAGCAAATACGAACCAATATAACTGGTACTTCAATAATCCCGACGGGGAAACTTACGAAATGGTAGTTACCCGCGTATCAAGTTGGCTCGACAGCATCAAGAATTTCCCGCGAGTCATTGCCATTTCACATGGACTTAGTGGTCGAATTTTGCGTGGTATCTATGCCAAATTCGAAAAGACAAAAGCTCTTCAATTAGAGGTTTCACAAAACACCATCTTCAAATTATCAAATGGCGCTATTGAGAGCATCCAGTCCCCTTTTGATTATGACCTCTAGTGCCTAATAAGTTCGTCGGAAGCTATTGTGGGGGTAAACTGATGATGGTCTTGTTCAACAATGGCTATCCAGCCAGAATACACATCATTGGGTCTGTGGGAAGCGGAAAAACAACTCTGGCCAAGGCCCTTTCGGTTAAATTGAACGTGCCGTACTACGAATTGGACAATGTTGTGTGGAGGCGGTCTAAGTCTGGCGACATAAGAAGAAGTGATGAAGAGAGGGACGAATATCTTACGGAAATAGTCAACTCCGATACCTGGATTATTGAAGGCGCTCATCATAAATGGGTTCTCGTCGGCTTTCAGAAAGCTGATTTGATTATATTTTTGGATGTGGGCTATCACAAACGGGTAGTGAGAATTGTAAAACGGTTCATCCTACAGAAATTAGGAATGGAAAAGTCAAACTACAGGCCAACCATTCGGATGTTCAAGATGATGTTTGTCTGGAATGCCGGTTTTGAGCGAGAAAGCAAACCAGAAATCCTAAGCATCCTACGCCAATATCAAGACAAACTATTGGTTTTGAAGGACAATACCCAGGTGGAGCTTGTCGGACATTTGGATTAACGGACAGTTTAGCTGCATAGGGACAGCTTTGAATTTTGTCGAAGACAATTGGGAAACCTTACTCTGCAACCAAAGGGAGAAATGTTACGTCTAAATCTAAGGTGAACACAACATGAAGAAATTCAGCATCGCATTGCTTATGATCCCGATGTTATTGACGGGTTGCGGTCAAACAAAACAACCGGTAAAGGACTTACATTCAGGTCCAAACAGACCATCATGGGTTAGCTATTACCGTCTGGGGAAACCCACTGAATATTACGTGATATCTCCTGCTCAAAAGGTGACGAATGTCTCGCATCCTCTTTGGAATTTTTCTTGGAGTTCCTCTCAAGGCTCGTCTGGATGGGAAACAAACAATAAAAATGCAGTTCAAGTATTTTCGATCCTACGAGCAAACACCAGCAAAGCGGTAGCTGTGAAGTTAAAGAACGGTACATTCGTGAAAGCGAATGCTGTTGGGACACAGAAGCCTTGACTGTTGTCTTTTTGTATGATAAATAGCTACGTTTATGTCACTATCGGGTGCCTAAATGACGCAAAGGCTGTCGAACGAAAGGTCTTGCGTCGCTATCGGGCAGGAATGTCCAGGAACGTAATTGAACTTGCTGAATTGAATGTCTGACTACATATGGGAGGCTCATATGTCTACAAACAAGGATTACATTCGTTACATTCGTGGAAAAGTCGGGCATGATTTGATATTCCTCAACTTTTCTGGAGGCATCGTTTATAACGAGAGAGGCGAGGTTCTACTGCAAAAGCGTGGTGACCGAAACCAGTGGGGGTTCCCAGGTGGTGCTATGGAACTTGGGGAGTCTATTGAGGAAACTGCAAAACGGGAAATTTATGAGGAAACGGGATTGACCGTTGAAGTCGAGCATTTGATTGGTGTTTATTCGAAGTATTCAGGAGAGTTCCCGAATGGTGACAAAGCACAAACCATTTTATGCTTCTTTCAATGCAGACCAATCGGTGGGGAGCTTATGGTAGATGGGGATGAAACCTTGGAATTGGCTTTCTTTCCTCCGGATGAAGTACCTCCGTTGTTTGCCGGATCACACGAGGATGCTTTAAAGGACTGGCTTGCAAAGAGACAAGGGGTGTACAGATAACCGCTACATCAACCATGTGTTCTGTCTCTAAAGGAGGCGAATATCCCATATGATCCGGTGAATCAGCGAGAATAAATATTCATCATCGTTGTTGCAGTTCCGCACCGACTACTTTCCCTTGGTCACTGAAGTCTGACAATTCGATTTGCACATTCAACCACCACCAGGCGGAGGAGAATCGCGTACGCGCCCGCTCTTGCAATGGGGTGGCGGCGGGCCGTAGTCGAACGTCCCATTAACGTGATCGACGACCTGGGCGACCCTCGGCGACCGTGATAGCATGCGCTGTAAATAGTGCTACACTGACCATGGGATGGGCGTCGTGCTTTTCTCGCCAGGCAGGGTCGAACGACGTCGCCATGTGGTGAGTCGTTCGGTTTATGTATGGAGTGTGATCGGATAAATATTCCGTGCTGGGCGACGGGCGTTTTGTCTCTATCGGGAGAAATGTGACACAAAGTATCTGCTCCGATGTATTAAATTGATAAACCTAATTATAAAGGTATGACGGAGGGGCGTCGCGTGAAAGAGTCTATTGTATTACGTGCAATTGATGTTAGGGATACTGAAAACTTTGCATTTGTCGAGAGTGCAGCGCGGCTTATACAGCAGCTCGTTTCAAACGGTGCGGCAATCGGTTGGGTCGATCCACCTTCAACGGACGAGGTGGTCTGCCTGCTTCGGGAGTTGTCCACCGCAAGTGAGCACGGTGATGCGTGCCTGCTTTCGGTTTGGGTCGGACCAGACCTTGCGGGACTCGGATACTGGAGGCGCTACAATCGCCCCACCCATCGCCCTAATGCCGACATCGAAAAAGTAGCAGTCGATCCTCGGTATCAAGGTCGTGGTTTAGGGCGCCAACTTATAAGTCAGTTAATTTCGAACGCGGTCAGCGCTGAAATTGAGGTGCTAACCCTAGATTTCCGTGGTGACAATGAGCGCGCCGCCCAATTGTATAGATCTCTGGGATTCACGGAATACGGGCGGTTACCTCGTTTTGTGGCTGTTGGTACTATGCGATATGACAAGGTATTATACGCCCTCGATCTGCGCTGATGGACGTTCGACGGAAGTCGTACAAATAAATGAACTGTTAGAAATTTCGTTACTCTGGCGACACGGATACAGAATATTTGATTTTAGCTTCTGTCGCTATCGGGTGCGAATGCGACAGAAGAATTATGGCGTTTGCAGAGTCGTCAATGCAGGAAATGGTGGGAACCGAGAGGCGGCGATATGGGTTCATCCATTCAAATTCGCAAGATGGCGGGCAACGACGTTGATCTGATCTACGATGGGCTATTTGGTCACGACGTCAGCAAATCCCGTGATTATGTGGAGAGATGCTGGCGAGAAAACAGGAGCGGAGAACGGACGACTTTCTTGGCTCTGTGGAACGGCAGATTCATCGGATGACGGCATAGGAGTTATTTAGCACAACGCTCCCGTTGTACCTGGAAGTCAAGTTTGTGTAGACGATGATTTGGTCTTATATCTGACCAAATCGAAATGACGCAAATTCATGTTCTGCGCTGAGGAGATGAGAGCGCAACAGGCCATGGGCTTTCGGGTGCGCGCGTGATCACCAAGGCAAAGCGACAGGTCGTAGCTTGGAACACAACAGCGTGTTATCGCGGCCAAAACGCGAGGTCATTTTGGATTCCAGTCGGGGCAAGGAAACGGCAGATTGCATCAATTGTGCGCATGATATATACTCGGTATATACTTTCGGGAGGCGGTTGACGTGGAGCGAGCAAAGCTGTTTCAAACTGGTCGGAGCCAGGCGGTTCGTTTGCCCAAGGAATTTCGTTTTGGCGGCACGGAGGTATACGTAAAACGGGTCGGGAAAGCCGTGGTGCTGTTGCCTGTGGAGGACGCATGGGACTCATTGGCCCAATCCCTGGATTTGTTCTCAGACGATTATATGAGCGAGCGCGATCAACCGTCAGAACAGCAACGCGAGGAACCATTCTGATGCTCTACATGCTTGACACGAACATATGCATCTATGTCATCAAAAGGCGGTCAGAGACGCTGGTGAACCGGATGCGCGCATTTCGCACAGGAGAACTCGGTGTTTCCGTAATGACTGTCGCAGAGTTGCAATACGGCGTCGCGAAAAGCGTTCACAAAGAACGAAATCAGGTCGCGCTGGAAGCGTTCCTCTTGCCACTCGACATTGCGGAATTTACGGTGGATGCGACAGTTGTGTACGGGCAGATACGGGCGGAATCAGAGGCTCAGGGGCGGCCTCTCGGTCCGCTTGACACACTCATCGCCGCACATGCGCTGTCGCTCGATGTGGTGTTGGTGACGAACAACACACGGGAGTTTGAGCGGGTTCGAGGGTTGCGGATGGATGATTGGACACAGTGACGCTGTCATAGGGTGGATTGACGGGGACAGAAGAACAGGAGAGAACAGAAGGAGCAAATGTTCAGGGTTGCAGGGCAGGGTTGCGGGAGAGGCGCACATGCTGTATCATGGTGGAAACCGATGACTGAGAGAGTACCTTGGCTTGCCCTTGTACAAGGGATGGCGCGCCGTGACTGAAAGCGCGCCGCATGCGGCGCTAGGGGAAGTTCACTTGTGAGGCGATGTGCTGAACTGGAAGTAGGCAGATCCGTAGATCCCGCGTTACAGGGATGCATGAGGGAAGCGCCCATGGCGGCGGCCAATATAGTGTAAGCTCGTTTGGCGCGGGCGATGATGGCGGAGCTTCCGAATAAGGGTGGTACCACGAAGTTTTCGTCCCTTGGCGAAAGCTTTTTTTGTGCTTTCTGACGCAAATGGCTGAATAGCCGGATACGGCGAAAGACACACGATGCGGGATCGGACTCCAGAGTCCAGAGGCTTACTGACACACGAAACGCAATAGAGCAGCTTGAAAGACACATGAAACGCAATGGAGCAGAGCTTGAAAGACACACGATACGACGTTGCCCATACGGGCTGAAGGACACACAGAATGGGGTGGAAGAGGCTTGAAGGACAAACTGTTGGCGCTGCGCGATGAAGCGTTGTCTCGTCTCGGAGATTCGGATCTCGAAGTGTGGCGTATTGAATATCTGGGCAAAAAAGGTGAGTTGGCGACTGTGTTGAGAGGGATGGCGACGCTGTCTGCGGAGGAGCGGCCTGTCGTTGGACAGTACGCCAACGAAGTTCGGGCCGTTCTCGAAGAGGCGTTCGCCGCGCGCAAGGCGGAACTGGAGAGTCACCAGGCGGCGCTGCGCGAGAAAACGGAGACCATCGACGTAACCCTTCCGGGGCGCACGCCTTTCTTGGGCGCCGAACATCCGCTCCGCAAGGTCATCCGGCGGATTGAAGACATCTTTATCGGCCTCGGGTTCACGGTGGAGGACGGTCCCGAAGTGGAACTGGACCGCTACAACTTCGAAGCGCTCAATCTGCCCAAGGACCACCCGGCCAGGGACATGCAGGACACATTTTACTTGACCGAAGAGATTCTGCTGCGGACGCACACATCGCCTGTGCAGGCTCGCACGCTGGAGCGCAGGTGTCCGGAGACGCCGATTCGGATCGTGGTGCCGGGCCGTGTGTACAGACGGGATGATGACGATGCGACACATTCGCACGCCTTCATGCAGATTGAGGCGCTGGTCGTGGACCACGGGATCCGGATGAGCGACCTGAAAGGAATACTGTTGCAGTTTGCCCGCGATTTGTTTGGGGCCGATCAGGAGATCCGTTTGCGCCCGAGCTTCTTTCCCTTCACCGAACCGAGCGCGGAGATGGACATCCGCTGCATCTACTGCCACGGCGATGGTTGTTCGACATGCAAACATACGGGCTGGATCGAAATACTTGGTTGCGGCATGGTTCACCCACATGTACTGGAAGCGGGCGGATACGATACGAGTTCACTCACGGGATTCGCCATCGGCATGGGCGTCGAACGCATCGCCATGCTCTCCTATCAAGTGGAGGATATCCGGCAATTTTACCTGAACGATGTTCGTCTGCTTGAACAGTTCGCAACGCTGACGCGCTAGGGGTGACGACATGAAAATTACGTGGAACTGGCTCTCCCAATACGTGGATTTGCAGGGATTGACTCCGCAACAAGTGGCGGAGGATTTGACAAACGCGGGCATTCCGGTGGAATCTCTGGCGCCTGTGGCAGCGGGCGTCGAAAATGTGGTCGTCGGGCATGTCAAGTCTGCGGAGCAGCACCCAAACGCGGATCGGCTGCGTGTTTGCACGGTTGCAGTCGGTGCGGCGGAGGATCTGACCATTGTCTGTGGGGCGGCCAATGTTGCCGCAGGTCAGCGGGTGCCTGTCGCTCTGGTCGGGGCGCGTCTGCCGCAGGGGCCGATTGGAAAATCCACGCTGCGCGGAGTAGCGTCGGAAGGCATGATCTGTTCCGCGTCTGAATTGGGTCTTGATGTGCGACTGCTGCCGAAGGATCAGACAACGGGCATCTTCGTCCTGCCCGCCGACGCTCCTGTGGGCGAGAGTATCGTCGAATACCTGGAACTCAGCGACATGGTCATGGAACTCGAACTGACTCCGAACCGCAGCGATTGCCTCTCGCTGCGCGGGGTGGCTTACGAGGTTGCGGCGCTCTATGGCCGCGAAGTCAGCATTAAGGCGCCTGAACTGCGGACGCCGCCGCAGGACAAGCTGCCGTTAACCGTGGAGGTCGCGACGGACAGGTGTATGGCATACTCAGCCCAGGTGGTCTCCGGCTTGTCTTTGCGCCCTTCGCCCCTATGGATGCAAATGCGGCTGCTCGCGGTCGGTGTGAGGCCCATCAACAACATCGTCGATATTACCAATTACGTCATGTTTGAATGGGGACAGCCGCTGCACGCGTTTGACTATAACGCGATAGCGGGCGGGCATATCATCGTCCGCGACGCGCAGAGAGATGAAGCGCTTGTTACCCTTGACGGTCAGACGCGCGCCCTTGAACCCGCCATGACTGTGATCGCCGATCCTGAAAAGGCGCTTGGTCTGGCGGGGGTGATGGGCGGGGAGAGCAGTGAAGTGACCGCAAACACACGCGCCGTCGTGATCGAGTCGGCGCTCTTTGATCCGCTGCAAACACGGCGCACTGGCAAGCGGCTGCAACTGCGGTCCGAGGCCGGAACGAGGTTTGAAAAAGGGATCGATCCGGCGGTGACGCTGCCGGCGCTGGCTCGCGCTGTGGAACTTCTGTGCGAGTATGGAGGCGGCGCGATCGCCAGTGGGCCGCGGCTTGCGGGAGCGGCGCTGGCGGATGCGAACACGGGACACGATGCTGTCCGGCAAGTCGCCGTGAGGGCTGCTCGCGCCACCGCTGTGCTAGGCTTTACAGTCGACGCCGGACAGATACTGTCCGTGTGTGAACGTCTCCAGTTTGCGGCTCGCGAAGAGAATGGAACTGTTCTGGTGGATGTGCCGTCGCGCAGGCCGGATATCCGCATTGAAGAGGATCTGATAGAGGAAATCGCCCGTCTGATCGGGTATGACCATATTCCTGCCACCATGATTGTAGGTTCACTCACTGCGGGTGGACTGTCTAATGAGCAACAGCTGACACGAATGGCGACAGATCATCTGATCGCACTCGGGATGCAGCAAGTGGTCACCTATTCCTTTGTCTCTCCGACAGTGGCGGAACGCATGCGGCTGCAACCCGACGACGAATTGAGTCGCATGATTCCTCTGCTGCATCCCCTGTCGGAGGAACGGAGCGTGCTTCGCACGATGATGCTGCCTTCTTTGCTCGAGGTTGCCGAATACAACGTCAACAGACGGCAGCTCGATCTGCGTCTGTTTGAAATCGGCACAGTATATCTTTCTGAATCTCTGCCGCTGCAAAAACAACCGACAGAACGCAGAGTGATCGCGGGTTTGCTGATCGGGCAAGTCCAGGCGCCGTCGCCTCATGGTGAATCGCGGAGCGTTGACTTCTTTGACGTAAAGGGCATGGTCGAGAGTCTGCTCAAGCGAATTGGAGTGGACGCTGCGGCGCAATACACTCGTTCGAGGGCTCCGTTTCTGCATGGGGGGCAGTCCGCAGACATCTCGGCGGCAGGATCTCAGGTTGGTTTGATCGGGAAATTGCACCAGGAGGCATGTGCGGATTTTGGAATGGAGCTGACTGACGCCTTCTATTTCGAGTTATCGGTGGAGGCGCTGTTGCCTCTGATCCGCGAACGTCTCCATGTTGTGGAGTTGCCGCGCTTTCCCGGTACTCTGCGCGACTTGGCCCTGGTCGTCAATCGCGCATTGCCAGTCAGTGAATTGCTTACCGCAGTGCGGTCAGTGGCTGGGCCGCTTCTCGATGATGTGCGGGTGTTCGACGTTTATACCGGAGAGCATGTGGGCATAGAGGAGAAGAGTGTCGCCTTGCGTCTCTCTTTTCGGTCGCGGGAACGGACGCTTACAGATGAAGACTTGCAACAACCCATGGCGGCCGTTCTCGACGCCCTAACAATCGCTTACGGCGCTTCATTGCGCGCATAGACTCTCATGTCTGAGTTTTGCGAAGCAAAATCCAAAGCGCTTCGCGCCACCAACAACCGGGAAGAAAAACCCGCTTGGCCGGAATCGTATGCTGTGCCGAGGCGAGTTCGGCGCAGCCGTGTTTGAGAAGCGGCGCAGCATACGATTCCGGCGGGCAGAGACGATCGATTTTCCGAGATAGAGGCCACCAAGCCGTTCTTTGCCAGCCAGCAGAAGCAGGAATTTGCACTCCAATCGCGAATAGACAAGCGTGCGGAGGTGGCTTATGTGGATGAGGGGCAAAATCGCGTCAAAGTTGATATATTCGGACAGGTCTACACGTTGCGGGGGCCCACCTCGCCCGAACGCCTGACGCGCCTTGCCGCGCTTGTCGATGAGAAGATGAATGCGCTGTTCGCGCAGAATCCGCGCCTGGATTTACAGACTCTGGCGGTCCTGACGGCTTTGAACCTAGCGCAGGAATACGATGATATCGCGAGAGAATACGAGACATTGCTTGATGCTTTGGAAGAAGAAGCGAGGTCGTGATGGTTACCCCGCGATAAGGGGATATGTGATATGGATATTGCTGATTGGGTTATTGTCGCTGTTTTGCTGTTTAGTGCCTGGGATGGCTACAGAACAGGATTTGTCGCGCAGTTAGTACGGCTTTTTGGCACTGTAATCGCCTATGTGTCCGCCTGGCAGTTCCACGGTCTGCTCACGCCGACTCTGGATCACTGGTTGCGCGCGACTGTTCTGAAGCACGTGTCCTCCCCGTCAGTAGTACCGGCGCTTGGTCTGTTTAACACCGGCAACACTGTAGCCACGCTTTCGCAGGCGATAGCGAGCGCCCTGTCGTTCGGCATTGTATTTTACATTTCTCTCATCGTCATTCGTTATGCGGGTCATTTGTTAGGAACTGTGTTCAGTCTTCCGGTGTTGTCATTTGTGAACCGGGTAACCGGGCTCGCTGCTGGGGTGGTGGTTGCTTTCCTGTTAATTGCAGTGTTGATCAGTGTTGCCTCCTATCTGCCGATGTCGCCGGTCAAGACGCAGATTCGCCACTCCGCGCTGGCGCCGATGTTCCGCCAGCCCGTTCGTGAACTCGTCAAAATAGAAGGCGGCCTGTAGGGCGGCAGTGCAGGCAGGCAGGCAGGAGTGTGGACTGGGTCCGTTCCCGCCTGTGCCGCTGCAGGTCTTGCCCTTATTGAGTCGTCGCCGACTAATCCTTGGCGCTGCGCATGGTGGTAGGAACAAAGAGGTCCACGATCCCAATGATGAGCGACGCGAGCAATGCGCCGAGCACTGTAACATGCATACCTGGCACGATCGCCTGGGCCAGGAAGATAACGACGGCGCCGACAAGGAATCCGATCAACCCCCTACCGTAAGGTGAGATGTTTTGACCGAAGACACGTTCAAAGACCCAACCGATGGCTGCGATTACCACGGCTGCAAGTATTGCGGTCCAGAATCCCGAGACGTGGAACCCAGGGTCTATCAGGTCAATGAACATCAGGACAAGAGCGGAAACGACGAATCGGACGATTGTTCCGAGCATCTATGATTCACCTCCATGTATGTCCGCTTGCTGTAGTGTTTCCCGAACGGCAGGGAATCATGAGATCATGTGACGATCGTGCACCGATCGGCGCGGGAAGTGAGTAGACGATGAATGAACGCGTGTTGCGCCTGCTTGAGTATGGCAGGATTCGGACTCAAGTGGTTGATTTGTGCTTGACTCCCTATGGCAGGGAACTTGCGGAGCGCATGGAGCCGCTCCCGGATTTGCCCGCGGTGGACCTTGCCCTTGCCATGACCGGGGAAGGGGAGACCTTTTACCGTCGCAAGGGCGCCCCGCCGTTAGCGGACACGTCCGATATCCGAACGTCCGTCGCAAAAGCGCGGCTTGGCGCCGTTGTCGGCGCTGTTGATCTGGTTGCCATTGGGATTACCGCGAATCGGGCTCGACGAGTGCACAGATTGATTGTGGATCTGGCGGCCGATGCGGCCATGGAGCATTTTGTACAGGCTGCATCAGACCTTGCCGTAGCGAAGGAAATCGAAGACGAAATTCTGTTTTGCATTGACGAGGATGCAGTAGTACTTGATCGCGCCAGTGAAGGGTTGCGCCGTGTGAGGCAAGACATACGGTCTGTACAGGCGCGCATGAAGAGAACTCTGGATGAGATGGTTCGCTCACCCACAGTGCAGAAGCATCTCCAGGACAACATCGTGACCATGCGGGGCGACCGGTACTGTCTGGCTGTTCGCGCTGACAGTCAAAGTCAGATTCGGGGTGTCATTCACGATGTATCGGCATCGGGGTCAACGGTATTTGTAGAACCCGATAGAGTTCTTGTACTTGGCAATGAGTTGCGTCGGCAAGAACTCGAGGAAATCAAAGAGGTGGAACGGATTCTCATCCGTCTGTCAGGCATTGTGGCGACGCATGCAGTGGCGCTCGAAGCGGCTGTAGGAGCAGTGGCAACAATCGATTTCGCGGTCGCGCGAGCTCGTTATGCGCATGCTCTGCGGGCCGTACGGCCGATCATGACAAACCGACCGCAGTTGCGTATCCGGGCGGGGCGTCACCCACTTCTCGATCAGCAGCATGTGGTGCCGCTCAATGTCCGTCTAGGCGACGATTTTCAGGCTTTGGTCATTACGGGGCCCAATACGGGCGGCAAAACGGTGACTTTGAAGACTGTGGGCGTATTTGTGTTGATGGCGTTGTCCGGCCTTTATCTACCGGCTCTTGAGGGCACAGAAATTGGGCTGTTCACCGAAGTTTTTGCCGATATTGGCGATGAACAGAGCATTGAACAGAGTCTTTCAACGTTTTCCAGCCATATGAAAAACATTGTCCATGTTCTGGGCGTCGCCAGCGAACGATCGTTGCTCCTGTTCGATGAACTCGGAGCAGGTACGGATCCTACAGAAGGGGCCGCACTGGCGATGGCGATTCTTGACTATCTGCATGCGAGAGACATTTGCGTCGCAGCGACAACTCACTACAGCGAACTGAAGGCGTATGCGTACACCACGCCTCGCACGGTGAATGCCAGTATGGAATTTGACGTAGAAACCCTGGCGCCGACGTATCGCCTGCTGATGGGCATTCCGGGGCGTTCCAACGCATTTGCGATCGCCCGCCGTCTCGGCTTGCCAGCGGCGATCATTGATACTGCGGTTGACAAACTGTCCACCAGCGACGTCAGGGTGGAGGATCTGATCGCAAAACTGCAGGCGAGCGTAGGCGCCGCAGCGAAAGAGGAGGAATTGCTGCGCGAAACTCGCGTTCGCGCGCAGGCGCTCGAACAGGAGTTGCTGGACGAAAAGCTGAGCGAACAGGAGGAGCGCGAGCGTCGCAAACGACAGGCGCAGGACGAACTGCGCGCTCAGGTCCGCAAAGCCAGGGCAGAAGCGGAGATGATCTTGAGGGAACTGCGGGAATTGCGAGATGCGGGGGTGTTGGTGAAAGATCATCAACTCACAGAAGCGCGCAAACGTCTGGAAGGGTTGACTCCGGCTTCCACGTTGCCGACGGCTGTGCGCTCGAAACGGCCACAGCCCGTTCAAGTGGGCGATGAAGTGCGGGTATTGTCCCTCGGGGGACAAAAAGGCACCGTTCTTGACATTCCAGTGGACAGCCGGGAGATTCTGGTGGCCATCGGCATGATGAAGCTAAAAGTGGAACATTCCCAGGTGGAGTTGCTAAGACGGGCGGATAAAGTAGAAAACCCGGCAGCGCGCGTCGTTCGGAGCTCGGAGAGCGTGAAACCAGCGCTGGATATCCGCGGCGCTACGGTAGAGGAGGCAATTCGCGAAATCGACCAATATCTGGACCGGGCGATCCTGGCCGGGTATCATCAGGTTTCGTTGATCCATGGCAAGGGCACGGGAGCTCTGCGCAGCGGGCTGCAGCCTTATCTGCGGTCGCATCCGCGCGTTCAGATGACCCGCTTGGGCGGTCAGGGGGAAGGCGGAGGCGGAGTGACTGTCGTAGAACTGCGCTGAACGTCGACCAAGGGTGCACCGCCCCGTGGATCACTCTGTGTCGGAATCGACTCGAACAGATCTGTCGGCGCATCATTCTTGTGCTTCTGATCGATTGTGACAGCGGGGCGATTGAACAGGATCTCGGTCCTGATGTCTTCGGGCGGGGTCAATTCGGTAGCCAGATATCGCTTGCCTGCGATTTTTACAGTCAGCACCAGTTGATGGTCGCGGCAGACTTCGGCGGGGGCCGACGTCGCGCAGAAGTAGTCCGTTTCTGTTTCATGGACAGCCTTGCACAGAGGGCTTGCCAGCAGACCTGATTTGGTGCAGATCAGGTAGGGCATGATCCCAGAAGGCAGTGTAAACCTGTCGTGTCGAAGGGCGATGAGCGGCGCCAGAATTTGTCCAAACAGTTTCGTTGCGCGTGTACTCTCATGATACCGTGGTGTTGTCAGCAATGCGTGCGGGATATCATAACCGACCCATGCGCTCATCGTGTACTGCGGGGTGTAGCCGACAAACCAGGCGTCTCTGTTGTTGTCAGTTGTGCCCGTCTTGCCGGCCACATCGCCGTGGCTCAACAAGGCGTGCAGAGAATGGGCAGTGCCGTAAGGGCTCTTGATAACCTGCTCCAGCATCGTGGTCAGCAGCGCGGCTGTGTTATTGGAAAATACCCGCCGCGGTCTCGCATGGCGCTTGTAAATGGGGTTGCCAAAGGCGTCGTCAATCCGGTCGATCAATGACGACTCAGTATATACGCCCCCGGCAGGCAATGACGCGTAGGCTGAGGCAAGTTCGAGCGGGCTGACTCCGCCATGTGTGCCTCCGATGGCGAGACCGAGACTGTTCGCGTCTTCCCGCTCAATCCCGGTGAGACCGAGTTGCCAGGCAAACCGCGCGCCCGTTTGCGGTCCCATTTGGTTAAGGAGTTCGATGGCGGGCAGGTTGTACGATTGCATCAACGCATCGCGAACCGTCATCAGTCCATGGTATTTCTGGTCCCAGTTCAGGGGCGTCCACTCGCCGTTCGCCGCATATGGATCAGGATACTCGCGAGGGATATCGTCGACAATGGATCCCGGCGTGATGATTCCCTGCTCAAGCGCCGGTCCATAGACCACAAGCGGCTTGAGAGACGACCCGGCCTGCCGTCGCGCAACGGCGTGATCCACCTGGTTTGTCGCGTAACTGCGTCCACCCGCCAGCGCCAGAATGCGTGCGGATCGGTTCTGAAGCAACACCAGGCCGACCTCTTCCTCAGCGTTATGCACGACATGCGCGCTGAAACGGTCGTGAACCGTGTAGGTGACAGGCGGAGGAAAACCGGAATTGTGAAGAATGTTCGCCACGCGGGATTGCAATTGTTGATCGATGGACGTGTAAATGCGGTATCCGCCAGATTCCAGCTGATCGCGCGCCTGTTCGAGCGGGATCCTCTCACTCTCGGAGATCATTTGGGGAGCCAGTCGACTTACCTGCGCGAGTATGAAGGGCATTTTACTCTCATAAGGCGCGAGCAAAGTCGCATCGTGACGCACTTCGGACAAGACCGGCGCGCCTAGGGCCGCTGCGTACTCCCGGGCGGACAGGAACTTGAGCTCTCTCATTTTCGACAAAATCCTGATTTGTCTATTCCGCACTCGATCAGGATGGCGGCGAAGTGAAAAAAACGATGGATTGTTCGGAATGGCCGCAAGCAGGGCGGCTTGAGCGACGGTTACGTCTTTGGCGCGCCGTCCGAATACGTGCAGGGCTGCGCTCTCGATCCCATAGACCGGAACTCCGTTCATGCGACCAAAGTAGATCGCATTGAGGTATTCTGATAGGATCTGAGTTTTGGTTTGTCGATGCTCGAGTTCCAGTGCGAGAGCCATCTCCTGCAATTTTCGCCGCAGTGTCCGTTCCTGTCGCGGGAACATGGCCAATTTGACCGTCTGCTGAGTGATGGTCGAACCACCGCTGCGGATGGCGTGATGGCGTATATCGTCGATCGCCGAGCGAACGATGGCCACTGGATCAATGCCGACATGACGATAGAAATCCTTGTCTTCAGCGGCGATGAAGGCAAGCTGGATATTCCTTCCTGCCTCCTGCAGCGTCTGTAGCGGTCTCCGGTCGCCATTGCCCGCAAAACGGCCGATCAGTGTGCCGTCATTCGCATACACGAGCGATGCAGCCGACAGATCGACGAAGTCGGACAGCCGCAGCGTTGGGATGTCTCTTAGCAGGTAGACGCTGAGCCCAAGGACGCATCCGGTTGCGATACTGACGGCAGAAAGTCCGATAGCCAGTGCTCTGCGACGGCGGCGCATGCGCTGTTGACGCCCGCGATTTCGCCGTCGTGACAACGATCTCGGTTCCGAAGGAGACTTGCGTGACATGGATGATCACCCCACACAATTGACAATACTCCCAAAGGATGCTATAGTATCATAGAACTTATACACGAACGGAAGGGGGAAGCATTTCCATGCGGCAGGTTCTCGTGGTTTTACAGGCGCTGCTATTCGCTGTGCCAGATGACTGCGACAACTTCAAATATGGGAATGTGACCCGAGATCCTTCGTCGTAACCAGGTGGTTGCGAAGAGGGAAACATAACGAAGCGCAGGTCACGCTCACATGTGACCTGCGCTTTGTGGCTTATGGAGACGATCCAATGCCTGTCGCGCAGTCGCCGATAGGTCTTTTTGCGTCTGAAGGAGGTGTTTGCATGTTTGTCGTACTGCGCAAGTTGGGGTGGTTTTTTAAGGAGCATCGACGACGTTATTTGATTGCGCTGATGCTCTTGATGGCGCTGAATGTGATCGAGGTAGTGCCGCCCGATCTGCTTGGCAACGCCATTAATGAAATGAATCAGGGCGCGATGACGCCGATTCTCCTTTTGCAGACTGTGATGCTGTACGGTGGGTTGGCAGCGGTCTCATATTTCTTCACGTTCGTGTGGATGTTCCAGTTGTTTGGCGGGGGAAACGTTCTGCAAAGGACACTTCGTTCCCGTCTGATGGCACAGTTTCTGCGCATGACGCCAGCGTTTTTTGAGAAGAACCGCACCGGGGATCTGATGGCGCGAGCCACCAATGATCTCAATGCTGTGGCACAGACGGCTGGCTTTGGCATCCTGACGCTGATTGATTCAACGACGTATTCGGCCACCATTCTTCTTACCATGGGAACGCTGATCAGTTGGAAGCTGACGCTCTTGTCTCTGCTCCCGCTGCCAGTGATTGCCTGGTTGATGACGAAGTACGGGAAGGTGCTGCACGAGCGTTTCACTCTCGCGCAGGATTCATTTGGCGATATGAATGACCGAGTGCTCGAGACGATCGCGGGCATTCGCGTGGTCAGGGCGTATGTGCAGGAGGAGGCGGAGGTTCGGCGCTTTGACGACACGACAGAAGATGTGTACCAGAAAAATGTTGCGGTGGCGCGGATCGACGCCTTATTTGAGCCGACGATCAAGATTCTGGTCGGAGCCAGTTATCTGACCGGTTTGGGGTATGGAACCTACATGGTATTTCAGAGTCAACTTACGCTCGGACAGCTGACAACGTTCAATATCTATCTTGGCATGCTCATCTGGCCCATGCTGGCGATAGGCGAACTCATCAACATCATGCAGCGCGGAAATGCCTCGCTGGATCGGGTCATGGAGACTCTGGCGCAGCAACCTGTTGTGGAGGATGCCTCTGAACTGCCGTACAGTATGCAGGCGGCCGGAACGGCTGGGACGGCTGCAAATTTGAGGGAGACGCTGTCGACGGTGGATGTGCTGGAGGCGGAGTCTGCGGTAACCGGGGTGATTGCGGAACCGGGGTGCCTTGAGTTTGACCGCGTCACATTCCGTTATCCACTGTCGGCGGATGACAACCTGCGTGAGATCTCGCTCACCATCCGCCCTGGAGAGACGCTTGGCATCGTCGGGCGCACGGGCAGCGGCAAATCGACTTTGATCAAACAGCTCCTGCGCGAATATCCGGCAGGAACGGGAGCTCTGCTCATCGGCGGCGCGCGGATCGAGCAAATTCCGCTGGCGCAGTTGCACGGTTGGCTTGGCTATGTGCCGCAGGAAGCGATGCTCTTTTCGCGCACCGTGGAAGAAAATGTCCGCTTCGGCGCACCTGACGCGAGCGACGTCCAGATGGCGCAGGCGCTGGATATGGCCTGCTTCACCAAAGACATTGAGTTGCTGCCAAATGGAATCAGGACACTGGTCGGCGAAAAAGGGGTCTCGCTGTCCGGTGGACAAAAGCAGCGCATTGCACTGGCGCGGGCACTCGTCACAGATCCGGAGATTCTGCTCATGGACGATGCGATGTCAGCCGTTGACGCGCGCACTGAGGCCCATATCGTCGAGGCGATTCGGCGCGCTCGTCAAGGCCGGACGACACTCATCGCGACGCACCGGCTGTCGGCGGTTCTGCATGCGGACTGGATTGTCGTGCTGGAAGACGGACGCATCGCAGAGCAGGGAACGCATGGGAGTCTGTTGCGCGCGGGCGGCTGGTATCGGGAGCAGTATGTGCGGCAACAAACAGAGGAAGACGGCGCGGGTAGCGAATACGACATCGTCGTGGATGATGCGCTCTCCGATGATGGGCCCTCTGAGCGGGCAGATGCCGTAGCGTCAACTGTGTCAGTGAACCGAACATCCGCACCAGCATCCGTACCAACATCCGGGGTGAGAGTATGAATGTCCAGACGATCAATTGGCGGTTGATCCGCTACGCAGCGCTGTGCAAGCGAACGATCCTGCTGGCGCTCGCGATGCTTCTCATCTCCGTGACGGCAGACCTGGCCGGTCCGTTTGTCGCCAAGACGATGATCAATCAACACATTCTTGGCATCGAACAGAGTTGGTACCAGACGTCTGTACCGGGGCCTTACGCTGTGCATTTCGCCGGCCGCTGGTACGAACGGGCGGTCTATTTTGCGCCTGGCCAGAAGAAGGGAGCGCCAGCCTCGGTTGTTGAGGTGGGCAGCCAGTTTTATTTCGCCAGGCAGGCGTTGCCGTTTGCCGGCGAGCGGTCCGTGCGCGCCGGTCAGTTGACGGTGACGGCGGGATCGCGCCATGTCACGCTGCCGGTGCAGGCGCTCACCGCGCGGCAACTGTTCGCCTTTTATCGTCCAGAACTGCCGGGACTTTGGCAACTGGCCCTGCTGTATTTCGGGCTGCTGTTCATCTCGTCCGTATTTACCTATGGGCAGCGCTGGCTGTTGCAGGTGGCGGCGGATCGCATCATACAGACGATGCGTCGCGACGTATTCCGGCATGTTCACCGACTGCCGGTGCGCTATTTTGACAACCTGCCCGCGGGCAAGGTGGTGTCCCGGATCACCAATGACACCGAGGCGATTCGCGAACTGTATGTCACCGTGCTGGCCAATGTGTTTTCCAGTTTCATCACCATGGGAGGCATCTACATCGCACTGTTCATCCTCGATGTGCAGTTGGCTGTCATCTGCCTGCTGCTTGTGCCCATTCTGGTTGTCTGGGTCACGCTGTACAGGAAGTATGCGGTGGGGATCAACCAACGCATTCGCGCACTCGTCAGCGACATCAATGCAATGCTCAATGAGACAATCCAGGGCATGCCCGTCATCCGTACGTTCAATCGGCAGCAGCGCACCTTTGTCGAGTTCGAGTCGATCAATGAGGCGCAGTATCGGGATCAGACGAAAATCCTGCGCATCAACGCGTGGACCGGGCACAATCTGGCGGGCGCTCTGCGCAACGCGTTTTTTATGGCCCTGATCACGTATTTTGGGTATCAATCGTTTCATCTGGCGGGCGCGATTTCGTTTGGCGCGCTGTATGCGTTTGTGGATTATCTCAATCGACTGTTTCAGCCTGTCATTCAGGTCGTCAATCAACTCGCCAATCTTGAGCAGGCTCGCGTCTCGGCGGAGAGGGTATTTGAACTGCTTGATGAGCCCGGCGTAGACACCGTTCCCGGCGCCATCGAACGGTATCGCGGCGATGTCGTATTTGCCGATGTGCATTTTAGCTATGACGGCAAGGAAGATGTGCTGCACGGGATCTCGTTTGCAGCCAAACAGGGGCAGACAGTCGCTTTGGTGGGACATACCGGCTCGGGCAAGAGTTCGATCATGAATCTGCTGTTTCGCTTTTACGATGCGCAGGCGGGTCGCATTACGGTGGATGGCCGGGACATCGCTTCTGTGGCGCCGCAGCATCTGCGCAGGCACATGGGGATCGTGTTGCAGGATCCATTTTTGTTCACAGGAACGATCGCATCAAACGTCAGCCTGGGAGACGAGGCGGTAACGCGTGAACGGGTGGATCAGGCACTGCGCGATGTGGGAGCGGAGCGTCTGCTCGGTCATCTGCCAGGGGGCTGGGATGAGCCGGTGGTGGAAAAAGGCAGCACACTGTCCGCTGGTCAGCGACAACTGATCTCCTTTGCACGGGCGCTCGCGTTTGATCCAGCCATCCTCGTGCTGGATGAGGCCACATCGAGCATCGACACGGAGACGGAGGCGGTGATCCAGGATGCGCTTGAGGTCCTCAAGCGCGGGCGGACGACGTTCATCATCGCGCATCGGCTGTCGACGATTCGCAGCGCCGATCTCATTCTCGTGCTGGACCGCGGCGTGATCGTGGAGCGCGGCACGCACGAGGGGCTGATGGCGTCAGGCGGGAGGTACCAACAAATGTACCAGCTGCAGCAGGGGGAACAGGTCGCTGCGATGTGAGCATGGCGTCAAGAGCGGTTTGCTGCCACGGCTTTGCTACCACGCCGCATCGGACAGCGCCATCAGTTGTTCTGCATCTTCGAGATCCTGAGATGCAAACCGACGGAACACATCTCGCACCTGCTGCCTTTGCAATTCGTCGGCGCCGTGCAACATACGCTGGATATCGCCAATGTCCGTACCGCGGTTCGCCGCCATCTTCATCAGGATCAGATAAGGAAAATCCAGTACGGGAAATGGTCCAATGCGACATGGACGTTGCAAAGCTTCGCCCAACCACGGCTCGTCCAGCTCCAGTATATCCAGCGACATGGTTTCGCGCCTCAGTGTCCAACCCCCGATGATGTGTTCCCCAGCGACCTTGAATCCCTGTTGTCCGAGAAGAGAGACGGCGGTTCGGGCATCGTCGACAGCCAGAGCGATGTCCAGGTCTTCAGTCGCCCGCGGTGGAGCGAATTGGTTGACCGCCATCCCTCCCACGATCACATGACTCAACTCCGACAGCACATTTTCTATCCATTCCCATTCCAAAAGACGATTGGCCGCCGTCTTTTTATCCTCTTCCCTGTTCCACGTTGATCCGCTTCCGGGTTTTTGGTGAGTCATCATACGCCGAATCATGAACTTGCGCAGTGTTGTCAGCATCGCGGTGTCTCCTTTCGGACGGGCGTCGACAGCACGGCGGTTATCATCCAAAATCATTCAAACGGTTATTTTGCCATTGCTGTTCCCCGGGATATATTACAATGATGAAGGTATGAGTGCGCCAGTGTCAATGGCGACTTGGTCGATGGTTTTTGACTCGACCGCAAGAGATCAGCTCCAATGACGTGAGCAGCAACCCGTCCATAGATTCAATTCGAACTCAAATGTTCCCGCAATCCCGACCTATGCCGTAACAAGTTGATGGAGCGAGATAATAACGTTTGCTGTCGAATCCCAGGAAGCGCAAGACGTTGAGGTTAAAAACGTTGGCTACAATCGTATGTATTGTCTTACTTTCCGAAAAGCATGATCCGAGACGGTTGCTATTGGTCTGATGATGCGACCCGGAATTGGATGAGTGAAAACGGATCACCCCAAACTGGCAGGATGGGGTCGATTGCCAGTACCCGCTCCACAAACAAGGGCGGGACCACCGTGCACGTGGTGCTCGGCATCATTATACGGTGGGGAAACCCCCGCCTATAACGTTTGCAGCGGCATTCATGAATCACTTTCAGCTCTAATCTCATGCCTTCCGACCGCAAGCCATAGGGAGGCAGATGCAACGAGAACTGCCGTGCTGCCAAACAAGGAGAAGGCGCCGAAGTGTTGGAGAAGTATGCCTCCTATGGCAGATCCGGCGAAATCGCCGAGGAATCGCAGGCGCCCCGCGCCAAAGTAGGCTCCCCGATGGTTGGGATTGGACACCTCCACAAGATACGGTACGATGAGAGTTAGCGACAGCATTTCCCCCATGGTTGTAACGGCCATTGCCATCAAATAGGTGAGCAAGTGTTGCGCCAGTCCGAAACAGATGTACCCGAACGCCGAGACAACGGCGCCTACCATCATGGTTTTCCGTTTTGGGAACCGCTTTAAAAATCGAATCAGCGGTATTTGAAAGATGATATTGATTGCGGTATTGAGCGCGAGAATCCACGCAAACCAGTGAACGGCAGCATTCGAATGGGCGGCCAACACCTGGGGAAGCGTAACGTCGATTTGTATGAAACCGTACGTCAACATGCAGGCCGAAAGCAGTCCCACGAGAAACGTTCGATTTTTTGCGATGTCTTGATAGGCGAGTTTCATTGGATGGACCTGTTTGGCTTCGGTCGTTGCACCGATCCCAGACGACTGCCTGGTTAACACAAACAGTACCACCGTATATGCAAGGTACCCTACTCCATTAATCAAAAAAGATGATGGCTCACCGGAATAGCCCAACCATGCGCCGATCAGCGGCCCTAATCCCGCTGCGAAATTGACGCAAGCATAGCGGATGGACAGCACTTCGCTTTGTCGCGGAACTGGTGTGACATGTACCACCATGGACTGGTTGCTCGTTTCAAACGAATTGCGGAAGAGCCCGACAATCGCGATGACTGCAGCGATAAAAGGCACCGACTGCAGCACAGGAATCATGCTGATGGCTAAAGCCAGGATGACGAGTGAAATCAACATGATCCGTCGGTGACCAAACCTGTCCGTGAGATACCCCGCATAAAGACTGCTGAAGACGCCCGCAAGATAACTCATGCCCAGTATAAATCCGATCGTCATGGCCGACAGATGATCGTGACGGAGCAGGAAGAGAGAAAGAAAGGGGATCGTGGATTTGTAAACAAGTTTTCCAAATACAGTGCCTGCGAGCAGTGACCAAGTGATCACCGGAATGGCGGGCTGCGTGTCATGGAGATCCCTGCTTTTTTGTTGAATCATGGCCCAGCTCCTCCCTAGCCTCGCAGTTCTCGGTCCGTGTACGGTCTCCTTCGTTCCTTGCCTTCTGCCGCGCTTCTATGGTTCACTATACGGCAGGAAGTCGGTTAGGAGTGAACGAATACATATCACCAGCGATGCGATAATTCGATTGCCCGGTATTCTGAGATCTATTGGAAGTCGGGAAAGAGCAATTTGTTCCGTTGCAAGACCAACAAGAGGAAGGGGGCACAGTGCATCGAATCACGTATGCGATCTACAACGATGAGATGACCGTCTTGGTCGTGTATAACCCCGCTTACTCTGAGGATAACTGCTGGGAGTCCGCGATCACATGGAAAAGGGCAGCGCAAGCTCCCATTGTCGTGAGCATGAGTCAGAGTTGTGGGGATCGGCTTCACACCATGTGGAGCCGATTTTCTTTGCATATTGACAGGATAGATAGAGTCGGGTAGAATCGTATTGTAACGGTGGTTACAATGACTGAGGAGGAAGACAAATGAAGTGGATCACGCGCGAAAATGCGAACGTGGACCGGGTGGCGTGCCCTTGGTTGATCAGGCGGTTCATCGATACGGAGGCGGAGATTCTTTATGTGCCGTCCGATCAGGTGCAGGAAGTCGCTGAGCAGGAGGGCGCCATTCCCTTTGATGTTCCGGGCGTGGAATTGGGGCATGTGGATGGCCTCTGCTCGTTTGAATCGATCATGCTCAAATACGGGTTGACCGGCATTCCCGCGCTGGCGGAACTGGCGAAGGTTGTTCACGCGGCCGACGTGCGGTCGGACATCGATACTTCGCCTTATGGCTTGGGACTGCGGGCCATTGCGCACGGTTTTGCCTATCTGCACGGGAAGAGGGATCATCGCAAAATCGAACTGGAATCGCCGATGTACGATGCCCTGTATGCATACTTTCAACACGAACTCGGACAGCGGCAAGGAGGTTGAAGCATGAGCCTGCACCGCGCGGGGTTCATCAGAATCCCGCAAAAGCTCCCGGGCGCGTTTGACCATGCGGATCTTGATCCGGACACCGGAACGGTCGTCTTGGCCAACGAAGCGCAAGGGTGTCTCGAGGTTTTGGACGGGCAGCTTCTTCGGCATGAGGTGTCCATTCCCGACTGTCCTGGCGCCAGCGGGGTCCTGTATCTTCCCGAACTTCGGTCCTTTATTGGCGCCGCCCGCGCGAAGGGACGCGTCATTCTGGTGGATGCGCGCTCCTGGCAGGTGGTGCGGGGGACGGCGGTCGGGCCCCGGCCAAACGGACTGGCCTGGGATGGGGGAAGAAGGCTGGTTCTCGTCGCCGACGTCGAAGATCATTCGGCGAGACTCGTGGATGTTCTCACCGGTTCATTGGCAGCCCATGCAGCGCTTCCTGGGAGACCGCGGTGGTGCTTGTATGACGCCGCACGGGACCGATATTGGGTGAACATCGCCGATCCTCCCATGGTGGTGGGACTGCGGGGCGCGGATTTACATATGAGTGTCGAGTTTCCCGTCGATGCGGCCGGCCCGCATGGTCTCGCTCTGGACGAGCCGACCGAGCGTCTGCTTGTCGCTTGCGACGCAGGGCGTCTGCTCGCGCTCGAACGGGATACCGGGCGAGTCGTTGGTCAATGCGCCCTGGCTGGTCCGCCGGATGTCGTGTGGCTAAACGCTCAAAGAAGGCGATTGTATGTCGCGATTGGCGAACCTGGATGTGTGCAGGCGGTCGACCTGGATACGTACGATATTGTTGAGGAGATTGTGACCGAGCAGGGAGCCCATACACTGACATTTGATGAAAGACGGCAACGGCTCTACGTATTTATGCCGAAAACCGGGCAGGCGGCCGTATACGAAGAGACGGATGAACGAAATAGATCGCACGAAATGGATCGCATGATGGACGAAGGCGGCGCGCGACGGTAGATGCTCGCGCGGCAAATACGCGAAGGTCGGCGAGGCGCGTGAAAAGCGAACGGGGAGGTTCTTTTGTGTTGCAGGCGGCACATGCTGAGAGGGACGCGGCGGGAGGCAAAGCGGGGAACAGTGCGAGAGCAGCGGGATTGTTGTTGGCGGCCCGCGCCGTGCGGGAAACGGCCTTTGGCTGGATTTCCATCGCCCTGCCGATCTACTGGAGAACCAGAGGGCTGTCAGCGGCTGAGATCGGAACGTTATACTCGATCGCATTGCTCGGCTCCTTTGCGCTCACCGTGTTGTTTCGCCGAGTCTCAGATCGACGGGGCTATCGGACCGCACTGTTGGCGAGCAGCGGACTGTGGGCCGCGATGGTTCCGATTCTCTTAGTCACCCGCAATCCCCTGTGGCTCGGCCTTGCGGTGGCGTTGGGTTCAGTGAGTCCCACCGGCAAGGAGGTCGGGCCCTATCTGTCCGTCGAACAAACTCTGCTGGCGGTGATGTATGGAGGTCAACAACGGCTGCGTGCGTACACCTGGTTTAATTTCATTGGCTATGCGAGCGGTTCAGCAGGGGCGCTGCTCGTCGGCGCGCTTGGATGGACCATGGGATTTGGGGCGTACCGCGCACTGCTTTGGGGGTACATGGCTGCGGGGCTGATTCAAGGGATACTCTATACCCGGTTGCCTCGCGGCGCCGGACGGCAGGGCGAAAGCGAGTCGGGCGCCGATTCGCCTCAAAATGCGTTGGTCCACAACGAATCGGCGGACGGGGGGAAACCGACGGGCGAAGGGGAGTCGTTGGACGACAGGAAACCGGTGAACGGTATGGACGAGCCAGCAGGGCACCCCTCGACAGGCCAACCCTCGACAGGCCAATCTCCGGCAGGCCAGTCTTCGGCAGGCCAGTCTTCGGAAAGCCAGTCTTCGGAAAGCCAGTCCTCCGACGGCAGACGTCGGGTATACGCGCTGTCTGCGCTCTTCGCGCTCGACGCGTTTGGCAGTGGATTCATCGTACAGAGTTTGCTGGCCTTCTGGTTTTATGAACGTTTTCACTTTGATCTGTTCCAATTGGGCCTGCTGTTCTTTGGCACCAATGTGCTGTCGGCGCTGTCGTCGTTTGGGGCCGCGTGGCTCGGAGAGCGCATCGGTCTGTTGAATACGATGGTCTTTACGCATGTTCCGTCCAATGTGTTTCTTTGCCTGATTCCGCTCATGCCCACCCCTTCGCTTGCAGTGGTTCTGTTGCTGTTGCGCCATGTCCTATCGCAAATGGACGTTCCCACGCGCCAAGCGTACACAATGGCGCTGGTTGCGCCGTCTGACCGTGTCTTTGCGGCCACCTGGACCAATGGGGCGCGAAACATCGGCTCGGCCCTGACGCCGGCGCTCGCGGGTGTGCTGTTGACGTTCGCTGCGGCAGGTTGGCCTTTCTATTTGGCGGGGGCGTTAAAGATCGGGTATGATCTGCTTACATATCAAAGTTTTCGCCGCGTGCCCCTGCGGTTCGCGGAACACCGGTGAGGATGGCGAACGATCATGGATGGCGCGGTGTCTCCTTTATCCTGGTTACTCTTGATCTATAGTTTGCCGACGCATCCAAGCAACAAACGGGTGTATTTGTGGCGCAAATTGAAGCAACTTGGCGCCCTGTATCTGGTGGATTCGGTCAGTGTCCTACCCTACACGGAACGGCATCGCGAACACCTGCAATGGATCGCTGCGGAAATCGTCGAGATGGGCGGCGCGGCGACGTATTGGCAGGCAAACTCCCTCGGCCCGCAGCAAGACGCCCAGTTGCGGCGACAATTTGAGGACCAGGCGACGGAACGGTACACGAGTATTACGGAGGCCCTGGATCGCTGGGAGGCCGCAGCGTATCCCCCGCCCGTCGAGGCGGAGGATGCGTTTCGACGATTGACGATGGAGTATCGACAGGTGTATGCGCAGGATTTTTTTCATTCGGCAACCGGGGCATCTGTGCGCGACCGACTGGAACGTCTGCTTTGCGCACGGTTTGTCGAAGGGGGAGAGGATGAAGCGTAAATGAAATGGGTGACCTGGCAACGCGTCGGGATTGACCGAATGGCTTGCGCTTGGCTGATTTGGAAGTACATTGATGCGCATGCTGAATTTCATTTTCTTCCTTCCGGTCAGACGGCGGAGGAAGCGCCGGACGCGATTCCGTTTGACATTCCTGGAGTGCGGCTGAGTCATCACCGCGGACGGTGCAGTTTTGCTGCGTTTTTAAAGGAATATGGGTTGACGGATCCGGCTCTGTCTCAAATCGCCCGCATTGTCGACGGCGCCGATTGCATCACCACCGTGCTCCCACCCCCCGAGTCCGAAGGCGTAGAGGCGATTTGCCAAGGAATCCGGTCGTTGGCGAACGATGATCTGGAGGCCCTGAAGCAGGCCCAAGTAGTATTTGACGCCTTGTATGTTCATCTGAAGACGGGAACCGCCTGACTCAATCCGGTTGACCTGATACGGCGCATATTGGACAGGGGAACTGCCTGGCCGGTTTGCTGCTTTCCAACCAGGGAACCATGGTGATCGCGTGGCTCTAAACCAATTTTGCCGCAGGCAATGTCAAGAAGCAATTGATAGGGACGGGGGTCGCAGATTTGGTGGAGGCAATCAGCCTGTATGCATCCATAGGTTTCGTTTCAGGATTCGTTGTCGGTGCGGTGTTTGTGAGCGGGAGCATTGTTTTGACCGTCCTGCTTCTGAATGCTCCGTCTGTTGCCCTGGGCGGTTCCCTGTCCGTCTCCTCTGTGTCTGAAATAGTGGGATTGCAAACCATCGCCGCCGCACTCGCGGCGCTCCGCCATTATCGGGATGTGGTTCAGTTCAGCGTGCTCTGGCCGTTTCTGGCGCCCACGCTGCTCATGGGCTTTATTGGGGGATACCTCGCAAAATTGCTGCCTCAGCATGTGATGCTCGGTGTTTTTGTGATTGTGGCGTTTGCCTCCATTTTGCTGATGTTGCTGCCTGTGCGCCTGGATCTGCAACGATCCAGACCCGCAGCAAGGTGGGCTGTGATCCTGTCCAGCGGAACCCTGATCGGACTGCTTGGCGGATTGTACGGAATTGGCGGCGGGTTTGTCTTGGTGCCCGCGTTCACGGTGTTGGGTGTCAGGCTCAGGGCGGCAGTGGCGAACGCGCTCATCCTTGGAGCAGGCATGTCGCTGCTTGGATTGGTCGCAAAAATGGGCTTCTCGACCATGCCCTGGGGAGTCGCCATTCCTGTCATTGGGGCGTCGGTCATCGGTTCTGCGCTTGGCGGACTTCTCGCAAAGAGGCTGCCCCAACGGCTGCTGAAGACGGCTGTCCTTATGGCCTTACTGGCCGTTTCCGTGAAATTGGGCGTGCAATGGATTCATTCCTCCTGACGACATCTCCGGGTGATCGTTGAGAAGGAAACGAAAAAGGACATTCGTATCGAGCCAATGGGTCGAACTCATAACCGCTCCGCTAATTCGTCCTGGACAGCCTTGCGCGCTTCGGTCAGTGAAATATAGCGCAATCCTTCGCGGCGCAGATTTTTGGAGTGATAAAAATGATGCCTTTTGGATCTGTCATACCATCCAAATTATCAGTACGTTGTCGTTATTAGAGAACGTTGCAGATAAAACGAACGGACGACTGGGGGAATTGGTATGGGTATGGAACTTTCCACGACGGAACATGAAGTTCATGATGTAGACGCCTTAAATTGGGCGCGCAGAGTTCTCGATGACTGTTCGTCGCCGCGACAGATGCAAGAGGAAGTCTTGAACGCCGTGAGTAGAAATGAAACCTGGCGTGGGCAGCAATGCCTGAATCTTCTGGCCCCAGAGGCTCCGACAAGCCCAATTGTGCGCAGGCTATTGTCGTCAGAGGTGGGCATTCGCGCAGCGGAAGGCCACATTGGTCGTCAGCAAAGGTGGTTTGTGGGCACCAAATACATTGATGAAATTGAATCTTTGTGTGTGGAACTGCTTAAGCGGGTTTTCCGAACAAATTATGCTGACCATCGTCTTGTCGCCAGTATGATCGGAAACATGACCGTCTACACGGCCCTGACTCAGCCTGGTGATAACATCATGACGATTTCGCAACCGTTTGGCGGCCATTCAAGCAATCGACATGATGGACCGGCGGGAGTTCGGGGATTGCGGATTTACGACGTTCCGATGGATCCCGTCGAATTGGAAGTTGACATGGTTCAATTTGCGGAATTGGCGCGGAAAATCAAACCTAAACTGACAACCCTCGGAGCGTCGATGACACTATTCCCGTTTCCCATAAAGGAAATGGCGGATGTTGTCTCCGAATGGGGCGGTCGCATATATTTTGACGGCGCACATCAACTTGGGCTGATCGGCGGCGGTCAATTTCAGGACCCGCTGCGTGAAGGAGCGTGTGTCATGACCGGATCGGCCGGCAAAACTTTCAGCGGTCCCCAGAGTGGGATCATTGTGTGGAATGATCCGGACTTGAACAAACCCTTGACAGACGCCATCTTCCCAACCCTGGCCGCGACTCATCAGGTCAACCGCGTGGCGGCTCTGGCGGCGGCCGCCGCCGAATTTCTGGCCTTCGGCAAGGACTACATGGCGCAAATTGTCGCCAATGCACAGACGCTCGGCCACGCATTGCACCGACGGGGGATGACTGTCCTTTGCGCGCATAAAGGCTTTACGCGCACACATCAAGTGATCGTCGATGTACGGACTCTCGGCGGCGGCTATGCGGTTGCCAATCGATTGGCGGAAGCCAACATCATCACAAATAAAAATCTCATTCCCGGCGACGAACCCGAGCATTGGGATTTCCCGGGCGGGTTGCGTTTGGGTTCAACAGAGGTCACGAGACTGGGGATGAAGGAAACGGAGATGGAGCTCATTGCAGATCTCATTGCGAGTATTTTGATAAACAATGAAAGCACAGAGTCGGTCAAGTCGCGTGTGATGGATTTGCGCGCTTCTTTTCAGACATTGCAGTATTGCTTTGTTGAGTAATCGGTTCCTGCGTGCCCTTTGCCCCCGTTTGACAATGGCTGCGCCAATGGCATAGAATGAATCAAAATTCAGATTGCGATTGACGTTGACGGCTTTGCAACTTGACTGTTGCGCAGTCGCAGGAGAAGCGTTCCCAGAGAACTGGCGGTCGGTGCGAGCCAGTCGCGGCCTGCGATGAATTACGAAGTCCGAGTCACGTGTTTGCGCACCGGTGCAAGGCGCCGTTATCGACTGCAGAGTGGGTGCAGAAACAGGCATCAACGAGGGTGGTACCGCGAGTGATCTCGTCCCTTATGGGGCGGGTTTTTTGCGTTTTTTGACATCAACATCATAGACAGGGGGAGAGACTGATGAGCGGCAAGGATCTGAATGCGGAAGCGGAGGTCGCGCGGCAACTGGCGATCATTCGCAGGGGCGCCGTAGACATCGTGCCTGAGGATGAATTGGAGCACAAAATACGCCAGAGCGTAATCAGCGGTGAACCCTTGCGCGTCAAGCTAGGGCTGGATCCATCAGCGCCTGATATCCACGTCGGACATGCGGTCGTCCTTTATAAGCTGCGGCAGTTGCAGGATCTGGGTCATGTTGTGCAACTCGTGATCGGCGATTTTACGGGCCGCATCGGCGATCCGACAGGAAAATCAGAGACACGCCGGCAACTGACGGAAGAACAGGTGCAGGCCAATGCCAGATCCTACGAGGAGCAGGTCTTTAAAGTGCTGGATCCTGCCCGCACTGAGATTCATTTCAATTCCACATGGCTTGCGCCGCTCACCTTTGCGGATGTTGTGCGTCTCGCGTCTACGCTGACGGTGGCCCGCATGCTGGAACGGGACGACTTTAAAAAGCGTTATGTGTCCGGAGCTCCGATCAGTATTCACGAGTTCTTCTATCCGCTTATGCAGGCGTACGATTCGGTGGCTCTGAAGACAGACATCGAACTGGGCGGAACCGATCAGACATTCAATCTGCTCATGGGCAGAACGCTGCAAAAAGAATACGGCGTGTCTCAGCAGGTTGCTCTCACGATGCCGCTCATTGAGGGACTCGACGGCGTGCAGAAAATGTCCAAGAGTCTGGGCAACTACATTGGGGTCAGTGAACCGGCCCCATCGATTTACGGCAAAGCGATGTCCATTCCCGACGAACTGATGCCAAGATACTACGAACTGCTCACGGATTTGCCGCGCGAGGACCTCGATCTCCTCTTCCGGGGCCTTGAAGATGGTTCCGTTCATCCGCGCGACGCCAAGATGAGACTGGCCTATCTGCTGACCGCCCGCTTTCAGGGGAGTGACGCTGCACGCGTTGCGCAGGACGAGTTTGTCAAAGTATTTCAAAGAGGCGCCATGCCGGATGAGATCCCCGAGTTCACGATTTCGGACGGAGCGACAGCACTCTACGCGATATTGGCTGCGACACAGCTTGCGCCGAGCAATTCGGAGGCGCGAAGACTGATCGCGGGCGGCGGCGTACGGATTGACGGCGTCCAGGCGACAGATCCGGCGGCGATTGTGACTCCGGCAGACGGCATGGTATTGCAGGTGGGAAAACGCAAATTTGTTCGTCTGCGCATGTCTGAATGAGGTGAGCGCACCCCAGTCCGCATACAATGAAAGCAGACAAGTATGCGAGTATGCGAGGGGGCGGGTTCCATTCGCTTTCGGGCGCGGCGCCAACCGTCACGGGTAAAACGGTATGCATGGTTCAGCATGATCTTCCTGTCTTTGTCGCTGTTTGCTCTTGTCCAGAGCGTAGCAGCGCTTGACCGTAGCCTCCGTCCCCCATTTATGGCGATGGCGACGGGCATCGCACGCCAAATGGCTACGCAGGCGATCAATGATGCGCTTACCAAACGGATTGCCGAAGACGCGGAGTATGCAAAACTTGTCGTGATCGATAAGGATCGAAATGGTCGGGTGACAAGCGCCCATTTCAATTTTGCGGAAGTCGCCCGCATTGAAAGTCTCACCACGCTCAGAGTGCAGCATGTGCTGACGCGACTTGAAGAGCGCACGATCTACGTGCCGGCGCTGCAGTCCATGGGCAGCGCCATCCTGGCCACGTTGGGTCCTTCGATTCCCATTCGGATCGAACCCATGGGATCTGCGCAGAGCGAGGTAGAGCCCGTGGTCAAGACCGCCGGCATCAATCAGACTGTGCATATTCTGTATCTGCACATTATGGCTCAAGTCAGTGTAGTCGTGCCGTTTGTCACGACTCCCGTGCGAGTGGACACGAGAATCCCGATCGCTTACGTCGTATTTGTCGGGAGTGTGCCGCAAACCACGATCGTGGGCAGCGGAATGCCGGTCTATCCAACTCCGTACGGGCATTGACAGCCAATGATTGACAGCGCTTCGCGCGTTGGACAGATGCTATACTCTGTCTAAGGTTCGCATTGCCGCCAACGGATGGTTGGCCACGAACCCTGATACAAACGTGGATTTTCATGGCACGTTTGAAAGGTGGCAGGCTATATGTCAGCAGCGTTCGTACGATTTATGGATTTCTCGAACGATGAAGATACGTGGATTGAGTGGGAGAGTGACGTGGTGGAGAGCGCCGATGACCCTGCGGACTATGCCTATGGAGTAGTCTGGACGCCCGCCTGGTTACAGTTTGGAGACTGATGTGCAGGCCACTGCCTGTCGGGAGCTCATGGAAAAGGAGAACTACGATGATTGGATATCTGGGTCCCAAGGGCACTTATACCGAACAGGCCGCGCTTTTTTTTGCCGATTCGCTCTATGCGGGCCGCATGGCCATCCGCCCGTATCCATCTGTCTCGCAGACACTGGACGCTGTGGAAAACGGCGATGTCGCCGTAGCTGCGGTGCCCATGGAGAATTCGCTGGAAGGTTCCATTCTCGTGACGCTGGATCGGTTGGCGGTGGCGCCGCTGCATATCAGCGCGGAAGTCACGTTGCCCATCAGGCACGCCGCTTTTGCGATAGCGGGAACAGATCCGCAGCGGATTCTGGAGGTTCGCTCAAAACCCGAGGCTCTTGCGCAGTGTCGCCGAACGCTCCGCATGATCATGCCGCACGCCAATCATGCAGATATGGACAGCACGGCTGCAGCCATTCACTTTGTGTCGCAACGGGGCGATCCGTCCATCGCGTGCGTCGGCGACCTGGCGACGGGCCTTGCAGCGGGCCTGCAACTGCTGCAGATGGATGTCCAGGACGAACCCTACAATGAGACCCGCTTCGCACTCATCGTCAGGGCTGGCCAAAGACCGCCGCAAGAAGGCCCCGCTGCCACTGGTTCCGGCGAATTGACGCTGCCCGATGTTTATAAGACCTCTCTGCTGCTCGCTCTTGGAGACGACCACCCGGGAGCGCTCTTTGAGGTTCTCGGAGTATTCGCGAGACATGGAATCAACCTGTCCCGGCTTGAGTCCCGACCAACTCGCCGTGGCCTGGGCAGCTATCACTTCTACATCGATTTGCTGCTGCGCGACACGGACGAGACCGTGCGTGACGCGATCACAGAACTTGGTCGGCTGTCGGGGTTCTCAGTCAAGGACCTCGGTTCCTATCCCTGTTACTCGCCAGCCGAGAAATCAGCCGACCAATAGCAAGAAATTTGACAGATTTAGTCGAAAACCCTATAATGACGTCACAACTCATTTTAAACTGAAAAGGACTGCCAACAGACGGATTTGTGCCAACCCCACGCACATTCCGTATGGTGTGCGGTTCTTTTTAGCGTAAAGCCACGCCCATGTTTTCCAGTTCCCCTGTCATTTGCCCCATGCCCGCATATATTGCTACAGACATTCGACCTAGGGGGCTGACATGTAGTGAACATATATGTGGTGCAAAAAGGGGACACCATGTGGAAGATCGCCAAGCGTTTTGGCCTGTCTCTGCAAACCCTCATTGCGGCAAATCCTCAAATCGCCAATCCCAATGTACTGCGCATCGGGGATCGTCTCAATGTGCCCGCTGTCGCGTCAGGTATGGCGCCGACAATGACAGACCCGTACGGGTACAGTTATCCGGAACCCGTATGGCCGTATGTGGTGAAAACAGGTGACACCATGTGGAAGATTGCAAAGCAACTCGGGGTTCCGTTCCAGGAGCTTTTGATGATGAATCCACAGGTGGCCAATCCGGACCAGATCATGCCAGGGCAAGTGATTCAGGCGCCTGGCCATGCGCCTGCAGGTACGGGCCACTATGTCTCCGGGCAACCACTGCCTTACGGGGAACCGCAGCACCCGTATGGACCGCCGGCGAGCGCGCAACCGATGGCGCCATTCGGAGAACCGTTGACCCCGAATCAGTCGCTGCCGTACGGAGAACCGTTGCCTTCCGGAGGTGTACCCAGCGGCATGCCGCCCACCGCTCCGCCGCCGCCGCTGCAGGTCAAGGCCGACTTTCAGTATGCGGAAGAAACCCACGTTACAAAGATGAAGATGCCAAAGATGAAACCAACGCCGCCAGCCGTGGCGAAACTGTACATCACAGAAGAAATCATTGAGCAAAAGCCTGCTGGCGAGGCCATCGTCTGTGAGGATCCGATGTTGCCGCCCGGTGTGATCATCACAGGACCATTGGACCCGGCGCACAAGGGCGCCTATCCGTATGCTCCCTCTCCCTTTGCGCCTGTTCAGGGAGGGCCGGCGGCTCATTTTCATAAGGACATCAAGATGCGTGAGAGTTCATCGTCCTGGGAGATGGAATCATCCTGGTTCAGAGAGTCAGCGTCGCGCTGACTGGAAGCAATGAAACGTTCCCGACAGGACCGGCGGGTTTCCAACCGGTCCTGTCTACATGCGCCAAATCGCTGGAGTGGTTCTGATGGAGACTTGGCTGACCGATGATGCGTTGCACCACATTCAGACATCCTATGGGCTGCGCATTTGGGCTACGGTACCCATGCGCAGCGTTGTCGGGCTGGTCACAGATCGCGGCCGATTCATGTGCAAGCGCTATGACGCCGACAAGGGTGTATCCGAAGAACGTCTGCGAGCCATAGTGGACGTGAAAACTCAGCTCGAACAGGCGGGGCTTTCCCGATCATACCTGAGCACTTGCGACGGGGAACCATTCTGTCATTGGCGACAGGCGCCGGTGACGGTCGAACCGTGGCTTGCGGGCCGTCACGCTGATTTTTCCAACGCCGCCGAACGGATGCGCGCCATGCAGGCCGTAGCGCGGTTACACAGGGCTCAACTGCGCATTCCCTTTGTACTGCGTCACAGCACGACGATTTTGCAAAAGCTGGCCTTTCGGCTGGCAAGAGCCGACGAAGTGGCCAGTCGAGGAGAACTGCTGGGCATTTCGCGGGAAGAATGGGAGGAGTGGCGCGGGCGGGCAGAGCATGTGCTGCGCAGTCTGCCTCATCGGCAAATCACCGCCCTTACGAACCGCGATCGAGCGACAGGAGTGCTCTGCCACCGCGACCTCGCGCCTCACAATATCTTGATGGCGGCTGGAGCGCCTGCGCGGCTGATCGACTTTGATCTTACTGGGGCTGATTCGCCGATCTACGACCTGCATCAGCTGTTTGATCACATGATGTACCGCCATCCGTCCGGTCAGTGGCAAAATGATGCGCTGGACGCCTATTGCCGGGTGCATCCACTGGGCCGGGAGCACCTGGAGGCGCTGGCTGCACTCGCAGAGTTTCCATCGGTTCTGTTGCGGGAGATCGGCGAACTGAGAGGAGCACGTTCCGGAAAAGCGAAACAGCGAGGGGCTATCCGTGTAAGATTTGCCAGTCAGTTGCTGCGGCAGCGTATGCGGGCGTTGGCGTGATATACTACGGATGAATCGTATTGTCGGGAGGATTCTGGATTGAAATCGATTCGCGTCGCTTTGGGGCAGGTGCAGCCTGTTCTGGGAGATGTTTATGCCAATGCGGACAAGCATATGGCCTTTATTGATCGGGCAGTGGAACAGGGAGCGGACGTGGTAGTCTTTCCGGAGCTTGGACTGACAGGGTACCTGCTTCGGGATCTCACGTATCAGGTGGCGCGCAGGATCGATGATCCCGATATTGAGAAACTGATCGGCGCGAGTCAACGCATCGACGTTTTATTCAGCTTTGTCGAGGAAAGCGCTGCCCATCGCTTTTATACGTGTTCTGTATACGCAAGCGGCGGCCGCGTCATTCATGTTCATCGCAAAATTTACCTTCCGACGTATGGGCTATTTGAGGAAGGCAGACATTTTAGTCGCGGCGAGTCGCTGAATTCATTTGCAGTGGCGGAATATCGCGCCGGTATTGCGATTTGTGAGGACGTCTGGCATCCTTCTGTTCCGTACCTCCTGTCCGTGGCTGGTATGGATGTGCTGTATGTGCCTGCTGCGGGTCCGGGTCGCGCCCTTGGCGGAGATCCGCATTCGGGCTCGCAATTGTTTTGGGAGCGGCTCATTCGCACTTATGCACAGCTTTTTACCTGTTACGTGGTGTTTGTGAATCGAGTCGGTTTTGAAGATGGAGTATTTTTCTTCGGTCATTCTGCCATCGCCGGTCCGGACGGCGAGATGGTGGGCAAGGTAGAATCGCATGACGAGCGCCTGGAGATCTTTTCCCTCGATTTGGCCAGTATCCGCAAGGAGCGCTACCGTACACCGTTACTTCGCGATGAAGACGTTCATTTTACCCAGCGGACATTGGCGAGACTTGTGGAGGGACAGTAATATGCAGCGCGATCGCGCCATGGACATCTGCCGTAAACTCGAAACCAGCGTTGCTGGCGCAGTACCTGTGCTCGTAGGATTCCTGCGAGACGAGATTCTGAAGACGGGACATCGCAACGCCATTTTCGGCCTGTCGGGAGGAATCGATTCTGCCGTGGTGGCGTATCTAGCGGTGCTGGCGCTTGGCAAAGACCATGTCTACCCTCTGATCATGCCCTATAGGGAAAGCAGCCAGGCCAGCGTCAATGACGCCAGACAAGTGTTGGCCGACCTCGGTCTGCAAGAACGGATGTTTGACATTACCCCTCAGGTGGACGCGTATTTTAGTTGTCAGGAACGCGCCACCCATTTGCGCAGAGGAAACAAGATGGCCCGAGAACGCATGTCCATCATTTACGATCAGTCGGTCGTGTATCAGGCGCTTCCTCTTGGCACGAGCAACAAGACGGAACTTTTGCTCGGGTACGGCACGCAGTTTGGCGATCTGGCCTCCGCGTTGAACCCCGTCGGCGATTTGTTCAAGACGCAGGTTCGCGCCATCGCGGGGCAACTCAGCGTGCCAGAGTCGATCCGGCGCAAAGCGCCCTCCGCTGATCTGTGGCAAGACCAGACCGATGAGGATGAACTCGGATTCTCCTATGAAGACGCCGATGCGATTTTGCACTTGTTGGTGGATGAACGGCTGACGGAAGAGGAAGTTGTCAGGCAGGGTTTTCAGGGTGAACTGGTTGATCAGGTGATGCGCCGCATTCGGCAACATCAGTACAAGAGACGCATGCCAGTGATTGCGAAGGTATCCAGTCGAACGATCGGCATTGATTTTCGGTATCCGCGCGACTGGGGCATGTAAGTGGGAGGCACGGGGTTTTTATGGCCGGACACTCGAAATGGAAAAACATTGCTCACCGCAAGGGCAAACAGGATTCTTCCAAGGGGCAGTTGTTCACGAAACTGTGTCGCGATATTTACGCGGCGGCCCGGCGCGGCGGCGGTAATCCGGATACGAATTACCACTTGAAAGTCGCCCTGGATAAAGCGCGGGTCGCGAGTGTGCCCAATGACACAATAACACGTACCATCGCGAAAGCCACTGGCACTCTCGAGGGCATGCAGGTAGAGGAGTTCATGTATGAAGGGTACGGCCCGGCAGGAGTAGCCGTCTTGCTGGAACTGTCTACGAGTAACCGCAACAGGACCGCTGCGGAGATTCGCCATCTGTTTTCGAGGGCAGGCGGCAGCCTCGGCGAGTCCGGGTGCGTGGCGTGGATGTTTAAACGGGTAGGTCTCATCGAAGTCGGAGACCGCGCGAAACTCACCGCAGATGAGATGACGTTGATCGCGCTGGAGGCCGGTGTGGATGATCTGGAGGAACAGGAAGACGGATTTTTGCTGTACACAGTTCCAGAGGATCTGACGGATGTCGACCAGTCCTTGCGTTTAGCCGACGTGCATTCTGATCGTGCGCAGATTTCCTACATCCCCATCACGACAGTGGCGGTTCCCGCACAGGAAGCGGAGCGTGTAGCAGCGCTGCTGGGCGATCTTGAAGAACATGACGACGTGCAAAATGTGTATACCAATGCGGAGTTTTCAGAGGCGCCATGATCGTTCCTGGTTGGACAGCGCTTCGTTTGGCGGCAGCGCTTTGCAGAAAAGCAGGGAGTCGAGAGAGTGACGGCGAATAAGAACACAGGATAGACCGGACTTCCATGCCTGAGTTTTGCGAAGCAAAATCTCACTTGCGCGCCGCCATCAGTGGAATGAAAAAACGTCTGCGACGTTTTTCAGGGATGAAACACTCGCTCTGGCGGGGTCGTATACTGTGCCGAGGCGAGTTCGGCGCAGCCGTGTTTGAGCAGCGGCGCAGTATACGACCCCGCCAGAGCAGGCACACAGTGGGGGAGGCTTTTGTGAGTGCGCATATTGGGGATCGACCCTGGCTTTGGGCGAACGGGATACGGGGTCATCGACACGGTGCGCGGACTCGCGGCGATCGAGTACGGTTGCATCGAGACAGTGCCGCATACGCCAACGGGCGAAAGACTGCGCGATATCTACGAAGCGGTGACCGATATTATCACCCGCCTGAAACCCGATGTGGCCGCGATTGAGCAACTGTTTTTCAATCGCAACGTGACGACAGCGTTCACGGCCTCAGAAGCGAGAGGCGTCGTCGTGCTGGCCGCAGAAATGGCCGCCGTGCCGCAGATCGCCTACACACCGATGCAGGTGAAGCAGGCGGTGGTCGGGTACGGCCGAGCCGAGAAGCGCCAGGTGCAGGAGATGGTCCGGATACTGCTCGGACTGCAGGCGATTCCAAAGCCGGATGACGCCGCAGACGCTCTGGCCATTGCCATTGCGCACGCTCACAGCAGTCCCTATTTGACGCGCGTCATGCACAGCCGCGAGGGTTCAGGGAGGGGTTCGGTGTGATCGCCTTTTTGGATGGAACGGTGGCATGGACAGAGGACGACGCGCTGGTGATGGACACAGGAGGTGTGGGATACCGCATCTATGTGCCTGGTCCGCTGGCCAAAAGCGTCCAGATTGGGGAATCGCTCCGGATCTTCACATATCAGCACGTTAGGGAAGACGCGTTACTGCTCTATGGATTTGCGCAGGACGAGGAACGGCGTCTGTTCATCCGCTTGCAAAACGCCGGAGGGGTAGGTCCGAAGCTCGCCCTGCAAATGATCAGCTTCATGGGAGCGCCGGGGATCATTGCCGCCGTGCGCGGTGAGGACGCCAGAGCGCTCACCAGTGTTCCCGGAATCGGAAGCAAGACTGCGCAGCGGTTACTTTTGGAATTGAAAGATCGCCTCGACGATTTGGCTGGGTTTCCTGGAACGGGCGCTGTTTCCGTCTCGACAAAGCGTCTCGAACAGGAGGGATCCATGCTTTCCGGTCGATTGTCCGAGGTTCAGACGGCTCTCGCGGCTCTCGGTTTTGCGGACCGGGAAACGGCGCCGGTGTTGAGGGAACTTTCCGCCGACATCGCGGCGGCGGATTTGGCGCAAGGGGTAAAGCTCGCACTTAGGGCGCTGGCTCGGTAAGGAGGGAACGGACGCCAATGCACGAGCGCATCGTAAATGCTGTGCAACTGGAGGAAGACGTCAGGGAGGAAACCCTGCGGCCGCGCTATCTGCACGAATATATTGGCCAGGAAACCGTTAAGGAAAATTTGCGCATATATATAGACGCGGCAAAACTGCGCCGCG
>JAJZCB010000113.1 GCA_021846285.1 Bacillota bacterium | reverse complement strand
GACGCGTTCCGGGTCAAACCCGTTCTGAATTGAATATAACAGAGTCGCGAGCGCGCGCAACCATTCTTCGACGGCAACTCTGGCCGCAGGTTCGCCTGTGCGATAGGCTGCCAGAACCTCCTCACCTCCGCAGTTGCGACCGACCGCTCGCGAATAGTCGGCGGCAAGCGCCGCCGACGCCACATAGGGCTCAAAACAGCCGCGGTGGCCGCACCCGCACAGCCTGTCCCCGGCCCGATACGCCATGTGCCCGATCTCGCCCGCCGCAAAATGGGCGCCGGACGCTACTCGACCTCCTTCGATCAAAGCTCCTCCGACTCCAGTTCCCAAAGCGACTACAACTGCTCGCTGAAGGCCTTGCGCCGCCCCCAGCCACTGTTCGCCGACTGCGGCCGCGTTTACGTCGTTGAGGACCGCGACCGGAAGTCTGAAGGTCCTGGTCAGTTCCGCTTTGATCGGCGTTCCCTTCCAATCCTTGAATGCATCCGTGCTAAACAGGACGGCGCCAGTATGCGAATCAATCCGACCCGCGCTGGCCACTCCCACTCCGCAGACCGAACGTGAACACTGAGCCAGGACTTGTTGTCCGACCGTTCCTACCTGTTCGAGTACAGCGCCCGGTCCCTCCAATGCCCGAGTAGGCACTTGGGCCGTACAAACGAGTCTGCCCTCCGCGCTTATGACTCCTGCACGAATCTTTGTTCCACCGATGTCGATGCCTAGCGCCTCCATACAGTACCCTCACTCTTCGCGGATGGACCCCCGGTTTTCCCGCCTGTCCATACCGTTCACTCCCAAGGGATCGTGCCCCCATGGTTGAAACTCTCGAGCTTGGCCGACTCTTCGTCAAGTCGGTGTATGCTCTCGTATCGTGGCGTAGCCTCTGCAAATCGGCGGGTAATCTCTTGTGGGCGCGTGATGGCTGTGCCGACAACCACCGCAAACGCGCCGAGCAAAAACGCTTCGCGACACTCTTCTGGCGTCCAGATGCGGCCTTCTGCAAGAACAGGAACGCCCGCCTCGCGCACCAGGCGCTCAAGCAAGTGAAAGTCGGGCGCTGCCAGCCAAGCGCTGTAAGACGTGTAGCCCGCCATGGTTGTTGACACCAGATCCGCCCCCATGCGAGCCGCTTCAAGACCCTCGTCCACCGTGGACACATCGCCCATTATGAGTACGTCGTGCCGATCCCGGATGCGTCTGACCATATCTGCAAACAAGCCGCCGTCAGGGCGGAGAGATTTCGTTGCGTCGAGAGCGACGATGTCCGCTCCCGCGTGGACGACGTTGTCTACTTCGGTCATCGTTGGCGTAATGTACACCGCACACCCTGGATAATCCTTCTTCTCAATACCGATGATCGGCAATCGCGTCGCCGCGCGGATCGCGCGGATGTCATCGCCGCCGTTGGCCCGGAGTCCTGCGGCTCCGCCCCGCTCAGCCGCCATAGCCATCGCAGCCATGTATCCCGATCCGTGCATCGGCTCGCCCGGAAGCGCCTGGCACGAAACGATCAATCCTCCGCGCAACGCATCAAGCACAGTATTCAAGATCGCCACTCCTCTCGCGTCAGTCACGCGTTTTTTGTCGCGCTGGGCGAACGCGAACTCATTCAACCTCGTTCCAACGCGGGTCTGCCGTGAAGCTCCGGCGCGCGGAAAACGTCATACGAGAGACTGACGTGGCTTGTAGACGCCCCGAATGAAGTCGTATACGTCGTCATAAATCTTGCGTTCCCGTGGATCCCGGTCGCGACGCGCTTCGGAAAAGGCTTTGCCGCCCTGAAACCAGGCCATGGCGGATTCGGTCATATAGCCGAAGCGAGCGCCGCCGTCAAGATACTCGTAGAAACGGCGATGTTTCTCCCCGACTACCGCGATCGGTTCCTCCAGATCTCGAAAATACTCCATTTCGATGCCTGCGCCGCGCTGCTTGGCCGCCAGGGCCATGTCCGAGACACCGTGAAGTTTTTGATAAAAGAGATAGTTAAACTGCAAAAATGCAAGGTCAAAGTAATAACTGGAGTAGTCGTCCAACTGATGAACGGTGTACGTGGACCAAAACGGGATCCACACCAAATTGCGCTGACGCTCGTGGAGAAACGGCCTGAGTTCCTTTAGCAGCCAGTGGTCGTCAATGTCCCACGATCGGTATAGACTCTCAAACAGCCAGTAATAACCCAGCAAATGGAGAAAGGGATAGCGATCCCGATTGGCGGCCCACCGATGTTCCACTTGGTCCACATACCACATGCAGGCGCTCAAACGGGCCTCAGTGGCCTGACTCAAGTTCTGCCCCTGCACCGAAAAGTTGAGCGATGGCGTTGACGCGGAAATCCGTCCAAAGCGACTTTGCATGGGAGACGGGTATGGGATGATAAGGACGATGGACCGAGGATTCGGGGGTTCCCCCAACACGTCCGCAGCCTTCTCAATCGCCTGGTTCAGCCGATCCAGTGTACCCCCTTCCCCAAAGTATTGGTCAATCATGGCCGCCCAATCCCCTTGATGAGACGGATTGGGCGACGGAACAGCATAGAAATCGCCTTCGCCGGACATCGTGGTTCCAATGTTAATGTCAAAACCAAGATCATTGCCTTGCGGACTTTTGGAATCAAAAAAGAGGAAACCGTCAAACATCCACCCGTCGGGCGCACCGCTCACATCGCGGTGCGCCGCATAATCCAGATAGGTGTCGACCGTGTGGTCTGATCCGCCCCCCAAAAGGACCAGGTGTTGTAAGAAGTTGTACCGAGGTTGATGAGGCGCCAGGTAGCTCATCCAGTCTTCATCGCCTTTCGTGTGGGTTATCCTCATCGTTCACCAGGAAACTTCAATCGACGCGGGCGCCTGATCGCAGCGTATCGCGCGATCCTGTTACACCTCCGGATCAAGCACAACGACCACCGTTCCCGCCTGAGCCAGCGTCGCTTCGGTCCACCCTGTGGCGTCCTGTTGAAAGGTCAGGGACTCGCCGCCGTACGTGCGTATCGTCACGACACGGGAACGCGCATACAGAAGGAGGGTTCCAGCATCGCGGGCTGTCACCACGATCCACTGCGGTTGCGGACGCTCGACGGTCACTGCGGCACGGCTCATATACTTTTCTCTGAGCCCGATCACCGCCACGCCGTCTTCCACCGGACTGAGCGTGTAGCACCGCACCTCACGTCCTTGCAGGCTGACAGATTCGTGAAATTCTCGCCCCGCTGTCAACCGCTCCCTCGAAAAATATTCGTATACGGCAAATTGCGAGGGCAAAAACCCTGGTATATCTGACAAATCAATGGCGGCGGGGTGAGGGCCCGAGCCCGGCTCACCAAGATCGAAGAGGGCCAGTACAGCGGATTCCGCTATGCGATTGAAGACCTTGAGTGGACTGGGATCCCCAGCCGCCAGAAACACGCTCGCTGGACTGGGCAAAGCGGGCTGGTCGGGGCGCAGGATCTCTCCTTTTTGTCCGATGAGCGGCCAAATGTGCTGAGGGTCGGTGCCCTGCAGGGCGTCGCTGACGTATACCGGCCCCCCGCTGATGGCGCGCAACACCCCATGCGCAGCCGCCTCGGGATGCGACGACCAGAACATGTCGTAATCGCACCAACTGAGCTCCGATAACCACAGGCTGTTCAACACATTTTGACGCAAGTGATTGGCAAACGTTGCGGGCCGGTCGGGAAAGAAGTCGTCGCTGGACCGGGTCACGTTGGACAGTGTGTAATTCCAGACCAGTTCGCTGGTCATCGACATGCAGTTGATCATGTTGCCGCGCAAATTCAGCGCGACCGACGCCTGGATCGCGTATTGCGCCCCTTGCGCGGCCGCGCCTATCGGCAGACTGTGGCGGGACTGGTAGCGCAGGGCGCCCTGATTATCAACTTTGACAAAATCTATCCCGTCGCGCCGCATTTGGCTGTGCCACGTTTGCCAGAAGCCGCTGCCGCGCTCCAGTTCCGGGTACGGAACCCAGCTTCCAGACTTCGTGTGAAGCAGATGGGACTGTTGCGCGAGAACGAGGGGTGCATCGGGATGAATGCCATGCCAGTGTCCATTGAAGGTATGCCACAGCCCGACCCATTGAACAGCGTAGGTCTGTTTGAGTTCCTCAACCAGAGACGCCATTCCCTCAGGGAACTTTTCCGGATCCGGAGTCATGGCCCATAGGCGATTGGAACGAATTTCGGCCCAACCGTCATCAATCAGAGCCCAGCGAATCGGCAGACGGTGTTGGGCCAACTCCTGCATTTTCGCTCGTATGCCAGCCGCGCTGACTTTGTTATAAAACGTGTTCCAGGAACACCACCCCAGATACCGGAAAGGTTCGGGATAAGTCTTTTCGGTGCGGTGACGGCCTCCGGCGCCTTCACGAAGCGCGCGCGCCATAACACGCCGGATGAGTGCGTACACGTCGGAACCATAACCGACGACGCAGGCGGCCGTCTCAAGTTGGCGATGTCCACTGTCAAACGTTTTTATCGTTAGAGTGAGTTGACCGTCTTCTCCTTCAAGATCGGATCGACTTCCCTGCGACACGAGCGGCGCCATACATCCAAACGCATCGACGCCTTCCTGCCATAAAAGGAATTGCGTGCGGACAGGAACCTCGCCCCATTGGGTCACCACCACAGGCTGCGCCCACCAGTCGTTTAACATGGCCAGAGCCAGCCCGCGCTCGAGAGGGATGTGAGGCCATCGGAGCCGCAGGGCTCTATCTGCGGGAAGTTCCTTCGACCCTGCATGAGCGGCCACATGAAACACCAGCGTGTCACCGTCCTCGTTGACCGACCAACGGTGACTTAAGCCGGGTTCGCCGTCCGACGCGGCCGGGGCTTCCCAGAGCACCCCGCCTTCAGCAAGGAGTTGCGAACTTCCCGATTGACGAAGCGTTTCCTCCATCCATGCATCCGAAAATTCCAGACTCGCTTCCAATAATCTCTCCTTCATTAAGGAAAACCGATCGTTCTCGTGAATCATACTTGATTAATCACTCCCCAAGAGATGGATAGGAGCAGCCTCAAGGGCTGCTCCTCTTGTGTTCAGTGACCGCCCGCGCTGTTCCCGGACAGAGTGGACCAGTAATTTAGCCATTGCTGGTCGGTTTGCAGATGTTGGAGGAGACGTGTCGCCACCATCGCTGGAACTTGGTTGGCCGAAGCGCTCTGTACCCACTGTTCCAGTTCGGATACCTGCTGCAGAGCTGCGGCCACATTGGGGTTCGCTTTCGTCACGAGATGCGTGATCGCAGATAGGCGGGCAGTCACTACCTGACTGGCCGCCGCACTCAACCCTGCGGGCTGATAAAGCGAGGTCAGATTGGATTGAACGCGCTGATTGACCGCAGCGACCGCGCCAAGCGGATCGGTCAACGGGTTAATCGCTGTCATTCGATAGGGCCCCGCCAGAAGCGCCTGATACATGGGCCCGGTCATGCCATAATTGGCAAAGTATTGTTCCCCGGCTACCCCGTCCGTCTTGACTCCCAAGACTTGGCCGGCCAGCGCATTGGATCCGGAAGCCAATTCGGGAGACAAAATGGCGCTCACCAAACTCTTTCCTGCCATGCTCACAAATGGGGCGGTGTTGATCGCCGCTTCGGTGGTTCCAGGGAATTGATAAATCTCGGGAAAGAACCCGTTGATCCAACCGCTTTGCGCCCACAAGGACAAGTTTTGCAGACGATGGCTTTGGTCGTTGGCAAAACTGGAGCCCACGGCCGCGAACAACGGCATATGCGGAGCGACGGTTGCCAGCATTTGATGGACGTCTTCCACCAGTTTCGATACCTGCGCCTCGCGCCAATTGATCCATTGCTGCCAAACTGCAGGATTGCTGGTTGGTGTAATGGTCTCTGGGTTAATCCCGGTGAGATGCGTAAAGGCTGCGATATCGTAAGGATTGTAGCTGAAGCTGGTTTGGTAGTTCATATCCGCCCGGGGATAGCGGATATAATCCAGCACGACTCCGCTCGGATGCAGGCTCAGCACGCGTTGTTTAATCGCCTGAACGATGTATTGCCGGACGGCCGGAATCGCTGGGTCCAGCCACTGAAAGCCGGACAGAGCCGATTTCGTCTGCCCTTGGTAATCAATCATCGCCCAACTCGGATGGGCGCTCAGAATCGTCTGATTGCCCAAGAGCGCATTGAAACTGATGAAGGCGTTGAGCCCCTGTTGCTCCGCGGTGTTCACAAAGGCGCTCACCATGTCCTGCCCCTGAAACATCGGGTCACTCTGAGCGAGCCTGGGAACCCCTAGTTCGAGGGAATTCATGTGGCTGGCGACCAAGGTTGAAACTTCTTGAGATATCGCCGATGGAGTCGCGGTAAAGGTTACCGAACCAGGGTTCGCCGAAAACCATACTCCCCGATCCTCGGCCGGAGACGCGGGCACAAGCAAGGTGTGAATATGACGATCGGTTGCATACGCTTGTCCGCTGGCGTTGATCAGGGTGCAGAGGTCCCCAGCTGCGAGCGCGCTCTGGGCTTGCGTCACGTCAGTCTGAAGCTGAGTCAGCGCGGCGGCTACTGCCGTGGTCGGTATTTGATACAGTTGCGATTTCGCAGCGGACACGGCCGCAGTGGCGTCGGCAAGGCTCGCAGTGGCTTGACGAAGAAAGGCGTTGGAGGTGATCGTGCCTGTCACCTGATAGGCGCCAGATGAGGTCTGTTGCAAAGACACCTTAGCCCCCACAATGAGATGGGCCAGGATCCAGGCCTGACTTGTGCCGTCCCCCGACAGAACATACCCATTTTGCGGAATGGGCGAATCGCCGCCTCCGATATGCGTCACGACGCCATTGACAACCGTGGCCTCGCTGCCCCAAGGGTTGGTTTCGGTCGTGGATCCCCATGCGGGCGTGTAGAGGATCAACTGGTTCGGGCCTCGCAAGGCAGGATATGGGGCGCCTATCGGATTGTTTTGCGCCGTAGGATTGGGCGGCGCAGACAAGGCGATTTGGGCAACGTACGGCGGCGGAGCCAGTGCGATCTGCACCTGTTCGCCCACCTTGAACTGCAAGATGTCCTGTACGTCAGCGTAGTTCGATCCCCCTTGAGCTGAAACCACATAGCCATTCGCGGGAATTGGCGAATTGCCATGGCCCGTTACTGGACCATTGTCAATCGCCGTTACCACGCCGTTGACCACAGTCATTTCCGCGCCCCACATGTTGGTGTTGGTAGAACTCCCGAACGCGGGGGTATAGACAATCACCTGGCTGCCATTGCGGTACTGATTGAATCCGTTAATGGGCAACTGTCCGCCCGAAGGCAAGACCAGATTGTCGCTAACGCCTGGGGCTATCGCCAAACAACCATTGCCCGTCGCCGCGCTGGCGGAGGCTGGCGCGACGAATCCCGCGCCAAGCGAAACGGTTAACACCGCGGATGATAGAATCCGCAACCAAGAGATACGTTTCTTCATGGGTAAGCTCCTTTACAAACAGACTCAGTGGTGTACATCTTCTTCCCAGGAATCCTGGAAGATGTCCTTGAGCATCAGAAAGTTGAGTTTTCTGTGGGCGCTGCCACTGGCGTCAACGCCTATAGCATATAATGGAATCCGTTAACTATCTTTAATGGTAGACACTTCATACACTCGAGTCGCGGCGGTCCGCGCGACCGCTGCCACATCTCAAAGTCGATGGTAGGAGTGTTCAATGACCACATCCCCTCCTCCAGCAGTAACCTCTCCCATCTGCCCATGTATTGCACCAATGGATTGCATGCTGCTGCGCTGCACCACCAACAACCGGGATGAAAAACCCGCTTGGCCGGAATCGTATGCTGTGCCGAGGCGAGTTCGGCGCAGCCGTGTTTGAGAAGCGGCGCAGCATACGATTCCGGCGGGCAGGGAAGGTATTTTCCGGGATAGACTGCATGCACTCAAAGTACTGCAACAGTCATGGTCACCTTGGGAAGCTCAGTATTCTCATCGCAGGTCATTCGGATGGTTAACGGATAACTGCCCGCCAGCGTTCCGCTCGATGGTCGAACTGTGATAGACTGGGCAGATGCAATTGCCGGCCGAACACTGAGAAACCCTTTTGCAACGGTAAGTTCCAGTACGTCAGAAGGATCGGCATGCCAGCGAACCATATGCGGCAAATAATCGCTGCTTTGAACGGTCAATTCAATCGAGCCGTTCTGATCGGCGCTTATGTTGACGGAACAGCGGGAACTGATCACGGCGTAAACCGGACTCCGATACATGGCATAGAGGTGCGCCCAGCTATCAGAAGTCAAGCCCCTTGCGCATCTATGCATGGTATGGCAGTTTTGCAAAATGATTCCGTCAAATCGATGAGTGTCAATAATCTTTTCTACACGTTGCCTTGCCTCCTCTTGCCTGGCTGGAGAGCCGGTCACGCGGTACAGGCTAAGTTCCGTGTCCGCAATGGCAAATACCAGGTTCCACGACAACCGATTGATGATCCATGCGAAAGTGGATTCCGACGGCGCAAGCTTGGCAGCAGCAGCCAATGACGCCTGGGCTTCTTTGTAATATTGGAGCACCGTCGATACACAGTGTCTATCATCATAGTTTCCAGCCGGGTCAAGGTAGAGTGTGGCGCCCGCTCGTTCCACCAATTGAAAGTAGCGCTGCATATCGCCCGCTGCCGGACCAAATCGCGCCGCACAATACGAGGCGGACCAGCCAGACGTATCGAGGTTCGTGTTCCAGGAAAGTTCTGCGGTCAGGTAGTGCATCGCCTCATAGGTTATCCAGTCCGCTGGCTCAGCATAAGTTCCCATGCCCGACGCGCCAATGGCGCCGTAATAAGGAATTTCCACTCCGATCAGTTGCAGAAAGCTGTTGGGAAGAGAATGCCAACTATATTTGCGATAATATTCGTAAATGGCGACGGACCCGGAATAGACTGAAATCCAACGCTGAATCAAATCATCGTAATACGCATTTTTTTCCGAGCTATGGTCAAATATGGGCACTCGATAACTCCGGTCATACGGCGCAATATCGACCACAACATTTGCGGAATTGTGCATGTGGTTGAAACTTGGAGGCTCGGTAGCCGGTATATACGCGATGCGCTCGATTTGAACCCCCGGCAATTGAGACTGCACGGCGGCGCTGAGTTGATTGACGACGGAAGCTTCAGCGTCGGCAACGCTGCCGAACTGCTCGATGACAGACGGCGGCCACTGCGCTGCATCCGGAGGCCATGCGTCAAAAATCCGAATCTCGGGTCTCTCTCTTAGATAGTCGACGACATTCTCGACATAGGTGCGAACCGCTTCCGGGTTGGCGACATCGAACACGTTATAACCTGGTATATAGTAGTGTGGGTATTTCTCGGGGGAGAGCCAACTGGCATAGCCATGGCCGCCAACCTCCACCGCTATCCCACGCCTCTCCAACTCGGGAGCCAAGGCCTTTCTCCATGTATCATACGTGGTTAACCCTTCATTCTGGTAATTGTATGGATACACGAGAACGTTGAGGCGGCGCTTTGCCATCCAGTCAATGAGTTGAAGAAGGTTGGTCTCGTTAAAACTCCAGCCTTCTTCCACATACAATCTGCGATAGTGAAAACTGGCCTCCTCGTTAAGGCATTTAGCCATACTGAAAAGCTGTGCTTCGTTCGGGATGTATTCTGCGGTTCCTTGATAGAAATTGAAGTTTGGCGCGAAGAACCGAAAGCCTAACTCTTCCAAAAGGGCATAGGCTGCGTAAAGTACGCTTCGAGGATTGGACCCCGCCAATACCGTCATGTCGGCCAGCCTGCAGACTGCAAAGGCGTCTTTCCCAGTTGCGGCAACGAGTTTGTTTTCTTGTTGCAGCCATTCCATCAGACTGGAAACGGGTTGCTCCAGGGAGTGTTTGACAGCGTCCTTATTGGCTAGTATAAGGAGGCCATGTACGGAACGCCCAACCTGTGCGACACTCGTAACGCCGCCAGGAACCACTGCGGGCGCCGGAGAGTGAACCATGGATAGATAGCGCTGCAGTTCGTTTGCGGAAAACTCCACAATCTCCGTTTGTTCCCGTTCCCACCAAAGTATTGTATGGTTAGACCAGTCGTTCAATATGATCTCCCCCTGCGACCTTCCATGTTCAACAACACGTCTGTCTGGAACCGTGGAGTCTCCCACCGAATTCATCCTTTTACCGCACCGGTCACACCATTGATAAAGAGCCGCTGCAGGCTCACGAACACGATAATGACCGGTAAGATCACAATGATCGACGCGGCCGCGATGAGTTGCCAACTGGCTCCGAAATACCCGAAAAAATAGGCCAGCCCCAATGGCGCAGTATACATTTTTTGGCTATTCAAAATGATTAACGGCCACAAAAAAGCGTCCCAGGACCCGAGAAATGTAAAGATAGCCAAGGCCGCCAAACTTGGCATGATAAGCGGGGTCATCACCTGCCCGAAAATGCGCAGCTCGCCGGCTCCATCGATGCGGGCGGCATCTTCCAGTTCTTTCGGCAAAGTGAGATAAGCCTGGCGCAACAGAAACACCCCAAATCCACTAAAGAAGCCTGGAACTGCAACGCCCCAAAAGCTATTGACCATCCCGAAAAGGTTCACCAGGAGGTAGCGGGGAACCAGGACAGCCTCCCCAGGCAGAACTAAAGTAGCGATCACGAGGGCAAATACAATCTTTTTCCCCGCAAAATCCATCCGAGCCAACGGATACGCCGTCAACGTGGAAATTATGCCGGTTCCCGCCACAGAAAGAA
>JAJZCB010000018.1:1451-48348 GCA_021846285.1 Bacillota bacterium | reverse complement strand
AGGCGTCCAACCGCGGTACTTTTACCTGAGAGATTCACACTGCAAGACCGCTCTTGCCGCTTGCTCCTTCGGCGACGGCTCTGTTGCGCCGTTCTCTCCCGCGACTGTCATCCGCATATGCCATTGTGTTCTTAGTATACCTGCTGGGAGCGCTGATTTCCAGCAGAGGAAACGGACATACTAATGAGACTGGCAAAGGAAACATCCGGACGACGCGTAACTACTTGGGAGTGAATGCGCTTTGTATACTTACCACGAATACACGGAGTTGCGCACATTACTGACCGAGCGTGGAGACATGCCAGCCGGAAAATGGTCCATGTTTACCCTCGCGTTTGAAGCGCATCAACAGTCAGTTGCGGAATCCTTCGATGAATTGACCTGTCTTGGTGTACTGCCAGGACTTGTGCCGTTCGATCATCAGATCAAAACTGCCAGGCGGGTGATCAATGAACTGCATGGGCGTGCGCTTCTCGCAGACGAAGTAGGCCTCGGCAAGACAATCGAGGCGGGGCTCATCTTAAAAGAATACCTCCTGCGCGGATTGGTGAAAAAAGCGCTCATCCTTGTACCTGCGTCTCTGGTTTTGCAGTGGACTCGTGAACTCAATGAAAAGTTCGCCGTATCCGCTTTTGCGCAGCGCAATGAGTGGTCATGGACAACGTATGATGTTTTGGTGGCCTCGATCGACACGACAAAACGGGAGCCGCACCGCTCACAAGTACTGAATCAGGACTGGGATCTGTTGATTGTCGATGAAGCGCACAAATTGAAGAACAGCAAAACGCGCAATTGGCAGATCGTCAATCAATTGCGGAAAAAATATCTGCTGCTGGTCACGGCCACGCCTGTGCAAAATGACATGCGCGAGCTCTACAATCTGATCAACCTGCTGCGCCCCGGTCAACTGGGTAACCAGGCGACGTTTCGTTCTACGCATGTCAATTCCAAGCGCGTACCAAAAAACCCGCGCGCACTGCGGTCCGCAATCGACGAAGTGATGGTTCGAAATCGGCGCCGCGACGGCGGGGTCGATTTCACCGAGCGCTTCGTCGAAGCGCTGCAGGTTCAGCTGTCTCCCGAAGAACAGGGTCTGTACGATGCGGTCACCGAGTTCATCCGGGACGAATATGTGCGGCGTAAGGAACGGCATCGCAGCGTATTGTCCCTGATTACCCTGCAACGCGAAATTTGCAGCAGTTCCTACGCCGCCATGTGCACACTTGAAACCATGCAAAGGGACAGGAATCTCACAACCGCTGAGTTGGCGCGGTTGCGTGATCTTCATCACCGCGCTGAGTCCGTTCCGAATTATACAAAGGTGAACCGTGTGATTGAACTGGTCAAGGAGATAGGCGACAAAGTCATTATATTTACCGAGTACCGCGCCACGCAGGATTTCCTGCTCTATATGCTGCAGCAGTCCAATATCAGGGCTGTGATCTATCGAGGTGGTTACAAGCGGGGAAAGAAAGATTGGATGAAGGATCTATTTGAACACCGCGCACAGGTGCTAATCGCCACCGAGGCAGGCGGTGAAGGCATCAACCTCCAGTTCTGTAACCAGGTCATCAACTTTGATTTGCCTTGGAATCCCATGCGTATCGAACAGCGCATAGGGAGGGTTCACCGCCTGGGCCAGACACGTCCTGTCTATATCCGCAACTTTTCAACGGTTGGCACGATCGAGGAGCACATGGTCACGCTGCTGCAGGATAAGATTCGCATGTTCGAGCTGATCATCGGTGAACTCGACGTCATCCTTGGCGCGAAAGCATTTGAAGATGACCTCATGCGTACTTTCATGGAGAGTCGCGACGAGACGGAAGTCAAGGCTCGTTTGTCCGCACTCTCAAAGCGAGTGCAGGTGCGCGAATCAAGCGCTGGAACTGGCATGGAACACAACGCCTGAAGGATCAGGCTGAGACGTCTGTCGGCCTGAGAGATGAAACCGTGGCGCCTGTCGGCCTGAACCTGACTCCACTCGTCTTTCGGTCATATTGCACATTGAGGAGACTCCCCATGAACCATGATGAACATTCACTTTTTGACTATTGTGAGCGCTATTTTCGTCACGTGGGCGCCTCCTTGAAACCGGGGCCGCCCGATGTGCTGTGTGTGGAACTGCCACGCGACGTGGACAAGGAATTGACGGATCGGCCCTTCTATTGGATGTGGGTCGAAGCCATGAACGAACATCCCGCCAATACCGTACTTTATTTGAAGTTTAAACCGGAGAGTGAGGATACGGGAGCGCCGCCGCAGGCGAAACCGGAACTTGTGGTTCCTGGCTGTTATCGGATGCTAAGGCTCTACGCCAGCGCCAAGACTCGCGGCGCTTTCGCGACCGCATACGAAACGGCCCCGGTGCTTTTTCCCTATGCGGTCTTCGTAGTCAAGGTATCGTTCGTATCCGACCGCAGAAAGGATTTTCTCGAGTCATACGCCATTGATCTGCAAACCTTGCAGGTATACGGCGATGCAATGACCGGGTTGACGAAGCGCTCATTGCTCGATGAACGTCCGCAGCACGTCCGTCTGATGGCGGCGCCGATCGATATGGACCAGGTCTTCGCCTTACTGCTCGGTTGCGTGCGTCTGGATGTGGAGGCGCGCGATCATCGGTGGGCCATTGAGGCTCGTCAACGGCTGGAATTGGAATTGGGTCGCCTGGACGCCTATTACACGTCCCTGCAGAGCGAACAGGGGGATTCTCCGGCGCCTGTATCGGATGACGCGCATCTCACGCTGTCCCAGGCTGCTGAACGGGAATTGCGCAAAGCAGAAATCGTGTGGCGCACAGAGCCAAAGGTGGAAGTTCGACCACTTCAGATGGCACTCGCCTATCTGGCAACTCCGCCAGGGTCTGGCTCCCGCAGCAGTGGACCGACTCAGTGAGCATTCCTGCGCTGAACCACCCCCAGTCGCCAAGCCCGGGGAAGGCTATTGGCTAATCCGGCGGCGGCGCAGCGTTCATTCTCTCCTTCTCGCCCAGGTCTTAAAGCGCCTGTTCAAAAAGGGTCGAGGTAAGACGCTTGCGGGGGATTGGTGAAGCCCGAGCAGGCGCGCGCAGTGTACATGTGCGGTACATGAGCACGACTGTCCGGCGCAAGCCGATCCCCCGCAACGCGGAGTTCTCGACCCTTTTTGAACAACCTCTTAAAGCACGGACTGACGGCGCCTGTCCAGGTCGCCAGCATGACCTGCAGCAAATTGTCCGATTACGGTTTGCAACTCTTCGGACACGGATTGCAGTTCCTCGGCGCCAGCGCCTACACTCTGAACGAATGCCAACTGGGTTTCCGAGGCCCACGACACCTGTTTGGATCGTTCCGACAAAGCCTTGGAAAAATCAACCAGACGCCTCAGCGAAGCTGATACATCATGTGAACCCGCGAAAACCTGTTCTGCCGCTTGGGCTTCTTCCCTGATTCTGGCGGCCACATGGCCCGCCGATTCTACGATCGCTTCAAACGCCTGACCGGCCCCTGCTGCCACGGTGATTCCAGCCGCGACCTCCTCCATGGCGGCCGTCAAAGCAAGAGCTGAACGCGCTGTTTCATCCTGCATGCCTGAGATAAGCTTAACAATTTCGCGCGCCGATTGCTGCGCCTCCTCGGCCAACTTCCTGATCTGCGACGCCACAACCGAGAATCCGCGTCCATAGTCTCCGGCCCGCGCCGCTTCGATCGCTGCATTAAGCGACAGCAAGTGTGTCTGTCGCGCAATATCCGTGATGATTTCCGTAATCTGACCAATCTGCTCCGACCGTTGCTCCAGGTTCTTCACGCCCTCGCCCAATCGTTGCACGGAATCCTGAATTGCGTTCATTTGCCGCAACGCCCGTTCAATCGCGACGTGCCCATCCTCTGCCTGTTGAACCGCTGTCATCGAAAGAGCCGCGACAGCAACGCTCGTTTGGGCGACTCTCTGCATGCCCAGTGCTACTTCGTCGAGCGACCTGGCATTGGACGCCACTTCGGATAATTGCTGTTCGGAGTGTGTGGTAACATCGACCATCAACGCAACCACTTCGTTCGTGGAAGCAAATGTCTGGCCCGCATGACTGGAGAGACTCTCCGACAGTTCCGCTATGCGGCTGGACGTCAGTCTAACCTGCGCCATCACATCATGCAGCACCGCCGTCATTGCGTTCACGGAGTTGGCGATGGGCTGCAGTTGACCGACCTGCTTCGGGCTTACCACGACCGTCAGATCGCCCTTGGAAATGAGCAGTAGAGAATCGATGATTGTCGTCATAGGCCGGACAACCCGATGATAGTTGAGCGCGCCGATCAGGGCGCCAAGCGCCCCGCCGGCCACCATAACAGAACCTACCCGAATCAACGTCTGGTCCACCGGAAGAGGTTTGAGCGACAACAGCATCAGATAGCCTATGACCCCGGAACCAATGGCCGCAAATACAATCGTTCGCATAATGTAACGAGACATCGGGAGACCGCTCATATACTTTCCCCTCACTCGACTCACAAGGCAATACCATTGTGTTTGCCTTGGTTCACCAAATGCCCGCGAGAAGCCCCCGACTTTAGTCGTGGGGATGAAAGCGGGCTTCCGCCGTCAGGCGGAAATGTATTTGGACTCATAGCGCCATCCCTCCTGGTGTTGCACAATGCGACAGTATTTGTGCGAAATCCCTTGAGCGATACGTTTTCCTCCTGCCGAAACATCAAACCGGCCATTGGCTCGTATGAGCACTCGCCCTTTCCACCTACCTGCGTACTTGCCTCGGGGAACCGTCGCCACTACCCAATCCCCCGTCTGAAACCCAAAGTGGATCTTTCGACCCGTCCGATGCCGAATCGGGAATCCGTATGCATTCGTACCACACATCTGACGGGTTCCCCGTCCTGCCGCGCTCCAGACTTGCGCATAGGCGGGCAACGCGGTGAATTGCTTCGGTGTGCTTTCCCCCACGCACAGGGCATCATAGTAATGCTCCTTGGGCAGGTCGTGTTGCAAACGCTGATACTTTGTCCGTCCGCCCGTCCCCGCTTCCACCGGGAGCCCCGTGGCCTTCAGGCTTTCGTACAACCGCCGCCGAGTGGCATTCATCATCGCCGCATCTTGCAGCGGTTTCCCGGCTTTTGCTTGGACATCTGGATAGCCATATTCCTCCGCCGTACGGTTTCCTTTTTCTTGGTTGCACTCGCGGCAGGCCAGTGTCAGATTCGATACGCGGTTACTGCCGTTGCGGCTTTTCGGAACAATGTGCTCAACTTCTAAAGGCACATCGGTCGCTCCGCAGTACACACATGCGCGGCCCCATTTTTCGAGCAAATATTCCCGCATTTCGTAGCCCATGAGTTCGCCTTGCTGGTACTCCACGCCGGAAATCTCGGCGTTTTGCAGCGCCTGCGTGTCAAACTTAACGTTTTCCACGCTGATCGCCGTCATCGGCAGGCTGCTATGGAGTTTGGCCACGGCATTCATGGTCTGGCCAACTCGGGCTTCGAGACTGGGCGGCAACCACCCCGCTTTGCGATCGCGGTTAAGAAAACGCGGTTTGCGATACCGAGTCTTGCGATTGCGCCTCGACAGGCGTTGCGAACGGCGATTGTCCAACTTGGCTTTAATACCCGGTTTGTGAATGATCTCTCCCAGAAAAACCGCCTTCGTGCCATTCTCGCCATCGAGCGTACCGGCAACGCCGGTCGTCTTCGATCCGGGGTCGAGTTTTACGCGCACGTCTTGGAGCGCTGAATCCTCTTGCAATCGATCGACCAAGCGGATCGTGAACGGGTACATCTTGTGAACTCTCGCCCTGCCACGTTCGAGCAATAGCCTCGCCCGCTTTTCGGAACAGGGCATAAGCGGCTTATGATGCCTGTCGAGAACAAAAACCGCCATTGTGCTACTTCCTTTCTCCCTTACGGAACTGGTGACGCTTCCGAAGAAGTCTCTCCTCGCCCATGTTGGAAGGGGTTGCATGCAACAGGCGCACCGCCGACACCCCTGCCGACTTTTAACGCCTGCCCCAGAGAGCCAGGGACTGGAGAAGCATCCCTGGGTCTGCACCCAACCAACGCAGCGTTTGCTTGGGCTGGTCATAGCGGGCTTTTACAAGCCCCCGGCTTTAGCCGTGGGGTCTATGACAAGATGGTAACAATTATACACGCAACAGGCGTTAGTCGTCCAAAAGTTCCATATGCGTAATGCGATAGTCGTCGCCATCCAGATATGCGACTCGGCTGGACCCGATAATTCGACTCTTCAGAGGATCTGTAAGTGCAAGCATATCTGGATGCATGCGTCCATACAGGTCGGGCGGCGCAAAGTTGCTGGCGTATAAAGTTGGCAGTTTGGCGGTAAAACGCTGGTTGACAATCCGAAACAGTTTTTCGAGCGTAAATTCATTGGGGCGTTCCTGGCCGATTTCGTCTATCGCAAGCACTGAAACAGTGGAGAACAGGTTCAAAGCCGGTTCGATGTCCCTGTTTTCGCCGATCATGCTGCGCAACCGGTCAAACAGCGAGTCAGCGCGGACAAATACGCACGGAACCCTACGCTCTTCCAGCCGATTCAGCATCGCATGCAGCAAATGGGTCTTTCCAACGCCGGCAGGGCCAAAAATGTACAGTCCCTTCATCTGATCGCCAGGTGTAAATTGATGGGCGAAGGCGTAGGCCACAGAATACAGCTTCGGCTTGCGAACCTTTTGCTGTTCAGGAAAATTGGCAAACGTCAACTGCCTGTCATACTGTGTCCGCAGGGAGTACGAGTCGTATTTGGCCGCTCTCTGTACGGTCAGATGATCCTTATACGGCTGACAGTACCCTGTTTCAACCGTCAATTCTCCATGGTAAAGAGCCAACCGATGATACATGCCGCGAGCATCACCCATTTTTCCGCAACGATCGTACCCGCGACAGGCGCCACAGATCTGTTCCTGCCCGAGCAACTCCAAAAGCAGTGGTTCCGCACGCAACACCGCTTCATCGGTAGCCGCCAATCCGGCGAGTGCGGGCAGGATCCGCCGCAATTCCTCAGGGGAACGCGGCGGCCGATTCCTGGCCACCTTTGGCAAAAGTTCCGCCGCACGCTCGAAACTCATACGGTTGCCCCCGCGAGAATGCGCATCCGTCGGGCTGCCACATACTCCGATTCCTTCGACACAAACACACGGGACTGCTCAACAAAAGTCTCATACCACAACAGGAAAATGACGATCGTCCATATCTTGCGCGCATTGTCACGGATTCCGGAACGATGGTCTTCAAGCATTTGCAAGACGTAGTCGCGGTCGAAAAGATCGTGCAAGCAGCTCGATCCGATCAGATCACGCGCAAACTGGTAGTGTTCCTCCCGGAGCCATTTTCTGGTTGGTACGGGAAATCCCAGTTTTTTGCGTTCTGTGACCTCCTTTGGCAGAATTCCTCGTACGGCTTCGCGCAAAACATGCTTCGTGGTGCCGTTGGCCAGGCGATAATCCGCAGGAATCCCCGCTGCAAATTCAAATACCTCCTTGTCCAAAAAAGGCACACGCAGTTCGAGGCTATTCGCCATGGTCATCTTGTCCGCTTTCATCAGAATGTCACCTGGAAGCCAAGTATGCAAATCAAGAAACTGCATCTTGGTGACGTCGTCCGCATCCGCAATCTGACGATAGAAAGGTCCGGTAACGTCCAACGGACGTTTGAAGCCTTCGCGCGCAGGATCGATCCGCGCAAAGGACGCTTTGTCAGCCTCGGAAAACAGGTAGGCATTGCCAAAGAAACGGTCTTCTACGGCTTTTGCCCCCCGCATCAGGAAACTGCGTCCTTTCACACCCTCTGGAAGAAATCGCGCTGCTTCGCCCATGCCCTGACGCATGCTCATGGGGATAAAATCAAACACTCGCAGTGACAGCGGTTCCCTGTAGATCGTATAGCCGCCAAAGATCTCATCAGCGCCTTCTCCAGACAACACGACAGTCACATATTGACTCGCCAATTCTGCCACAAAATGTAATGCGATAGCGGATGGATCGGCTACTGGTTCGTCCTGATGAAAGACAAGTCGAGGCAACTCTTTCAGGTAGGCGTCAGCGCTGATGACCGTATCCCGATGGATGGTTCCGAGTAACTTGGCGGTTTCACGGGCATATGCGATCTCGCTTAATCCTCCCGCGCCCTCAAAGCCAACGGTAAACGTCTGTACTTCCTCGAGTTCCTTGAGCAGCGCGACTATGGCGCTCGAATCGACGCCGGAAGACAGAAACGCTCCACGTGGTACATCGCTGTTCATATGCACACGGACCGAATCACGGAGTCTCTCAATCGTTCCCTGAATATAATGCTCCATCGACTCTCGACCGGGATTGAACTGCAACTGGTAGTAGCGATGCTCTGAAATTTCTCCGTTGCGGATGATGATATAGTGAGCTGGCTGCAACTTGCGTATGCCGTCAAACATCGTCATGGGTTCAGGTACGTATTGAAAAGTAAGGTAGTTCCAGAACGCTTCCCGGTTGACTTCCCGCGAAACGCCGCGCATCTGCAGCAGACTCTTGATTTCTGAAGCAAAACCGATCTGATCGGATCCAGGATAATAATAGAGCGGCTTGATGCCAAAAGGATCGCGCGCCAACAACAGTTGCCGCTCCCTGCGATCCCAAATCGCAAACGCAAACATCCCCCGCAGTTGTTTGACGCAATCGACTCCGTATTCCTCGTATAGGTGGACAATCACTTCCGTATCTGACTCTGTCTTGAACACATGGCCTCGCGCAACCAAGTCCGAACGCAACTCTCTATAGTTGTATATCTCACCGTTAAACACAATCCAGACGGATTCATCCTCGTTGGCGAGCGGCTGATGACCGCCCTCCAGATCGATAATCGACAGTCGACGGAAACCAAGACCCACAGGACCGTCAAATACGTACCCGTCATCATCGGGACCGCGATGCACGATGGCCGAATTCATGGCGTATACTTCGGCCCTCTCGCAACTCTCTCCGTGACGGTTTATCAGCCCCACAATGCCGCACACAACGACGCACCCTCTCTAACGTGAATCTCCCTCCCGCTCATCGCGGGACATCATGTCCTGCAACACATAATGCCTTCTCGCAGCGCAGCGCCGCGCCAACGGGTCCATGCCGCCATCACCTGACTCGCTGCCATGGATAAATCATAGGACTCCACGGCGACATGGGCGAACGCATACAGAGGCTCCCTTGTCCGGTACAGCGCCTCCAGAGAAGCCTGCAGATTGTCACCGGCCAGCAGAGGGCGAGTCGCATCGGAGCTTAGCCGCTTCTCGATGACATCGAGTGCGGCCGTGACGTGAGCGATGAAGCAACGCTCACGGAGCGCATCGCGCACGCGTTCAGACTTCACCGCTCCGCCTCCCGTTACAAGGACCCCAAACGACACACTTTCGGAGCATGCCGCGAGGATCACCTGCTCTTCCACTTCACGAAAATAGTCTTCCCCATGGCATACGAACACTTCTCGCACGGACATCCCGAGGCGCCGTTCGACAAGATCGTCACTATCCGCCAGACGAAGTCCGTAGGTTGCCGACAACTCGCGCCCAAGCGAAGATTTGCCTGCTCCGGTAAATCCGATCAGAGCAATCACCAGGACACCGTTCCTTCCATGCATCGCACACTTGCGTATATTCTATGTTAACATACTCAGGACAGTTGAACATTAACCTCTCAAAAAGATCCTTCAGGGCATTTCCCTCCAGGTAGTCACCGACAGAGTGGTCAGATCAACCGCAGCCCACACCACGGCCTTTCCACCCCGAATCGTCAAGCCTTCAGATTCGATCACTGGTGTGTTCGTCGCGCCGCCGCCGACTACCGTCACATGGTAACTCCCCCCTGTCAGTGTTCCGTTTAACCCCGTCGGCGACTGGTCTGCAGCCAAACGGGAAATCTCCGCCTCAATACCTGCCCTGGCCAGATCATAAGCCGCCAAAACATCGGCGCGTTGACTAACTCGGGAACTGACGCCGATGGCGAGAGACAGCAGAGTTGTCGCCATGACGGCAGACACCATTAAGAGTAGCAGAGCCACAGGGGCGGCATAACCGGACTCGTCAAAATGAACCCCTCGCAAAGACAAAGAATAAATCGGTGACAAGTCCAGATCCCCCTTGCCGCACAGTCACCCGGACTCCAGTTCCAGGGGCGACTGCATACGATAGCCCACTTACGTGAGACTCTACCGGAACGGAGCCGTATCCGTTGCGGGACCGCTCTATGAGATGTGACCATGGAGACAACCGATAAGCTGCTGTAGATCCATCCTGAAGTGCAATGGAGATCTCATCATTGACATAGGAATAACTGACCGCAGATCGAATGTCGCTGGCCATAGCGTGATAGAGCACCCATGAATCGTCGATGCCGGCTACGGCCCGCGTCACTTGAAAAAATGCTCGTTCCATCGCAACCAGCGACCCGACTGCAACAATCATGACGACGCTGGTAATCCATAGGGCCATGAGTGTTTCAAGCAGTGAAAACCCCCCTTCATGCCTCCGCGCCCTGGCGGAACCCCGCATCCTGCATGATTGGCCATCGACATGATCACACAACGATTCGTCGGATCCCACGCTGTCACAACTGCACCTTTGAGTATTGCAACGTCTCTGCATCCGCTTCTCTCCGCCCGGATCCGTCTTGGTACGTGACTTGCACATCGATCTTCAGCAGGTCTGGTCCGCAGCGGCCAAGCGTTGTCGCGATGCTGTACAACACACCGTCTTCTGTCGTCTGCTGGGTGGTCACTGGAGACTGACCCCTCCCCAAGTTGCGCGCTTCAGCCTCGAGGCAGCCCTGCGCCAGGTACAGGGCGCCGCTTTGAGCCATCTCATGCTGAACACTCTTCAATGCGTCTTCGGCGGAACCAAGTGAACCCACGAGAATGAAGACACTGATCCACGCCGCCAGGACAGCCTCAACAACAGTCACCACCGCAACCCTCCAACACCGTTATGGTCCGTTGCCTTTTACGAACTCGCCATGTGTGAAGCCAGTCTCATCTCACCGTACTGCATGTAGAGAACGATGTCGGCTACCCGACCAGTTGGACTCACAAATCCGATCTGTCCGCTCTCACTCACCGTTCCGTAGTCGTCAAAACGCACCGTGGGCTCGGGCAAATGCACGTATCCATCGAAGTACGTGGTGGGCCAGGCAAAGAGGCGGAACTGTTCGATACCCACAAGATCGCCATATAGAAAATACCACCCCTGCGCAGGCGCGAAACGCACCTCCTGATACTGCCCCAAATCCTGCGCCCGCAACTGCTGACTGCGCAAATCGGACATGGTCTGCGCGGCGGTGTCCTGCAGCGCTGACCAATCATACAGCGCCATGATATTCGGAAGTGCGACAGCCGCCGCAATCCCCCAGATCAAGAGGACTACGATCGTTTCAACCAGAGTGAATCCCTGATCGGACCGCACTTCATACGCCCCCGAGAGAACCATGATCCGTACACGAGACGGTCGCCGTCGTTCCATTCGCTGATACGGTGATGACGTAACTGCCACCGCTCGGACATGTGGGAATGCTGTCGAGATACCCCGCAGTGACCAAATCCTGCAAATCTGCCTGTACAGTGGTCTCCTGGGGAAATTGGTGATTATTCAGATAATACTCGGTCAAAGCCGCGCGAATCATGCGTTGGTTACCCTCACAACCGGTTTTGGCCGCATTCACACCGGCGACCTGAAGATTCGGCAAGGTGATGGCCATCACAACCGATACGACAAACAGCGCCACCACCATCTCAACAAGAGTGAAACCTGCCTCCCGCCTCCTGGAGCGCCACGCCTGCACCACCGACACTTCCGCCAGTTTCATCCATCATCCCACCTTACGAGAGTTGTCTTACCAACTGCATCATCGGCCACATGAGCAACATGGTCGCCATACCTACAACACCGCCCAGAACAAACGTCATGACGGGCTCTACTGTGCGAAGTACACGTTCAAACCAACGATCGAGATAAGCCTCCAAATAGTGAAACAGACGCTCAGATCCACGTTCCAGGTCCCCCGTCCGTTCCGCCAGTTCCATCATGTCTTTGACCACAGGCGGCATCAGTGGCAGGTTGGCAAGGGCGTCCGACAGCGGCACACCGCTCTCAATCTCCATCGCGGCTTGCGTCCACATCCCCCTCATCCCGGCTGTATCCGCCTGCGCCATGACCCGTAGCGCCTGAAGCAGATCAATGCCCGCTCCAAGCAACAGGTTTAGCACTTCCATACCCTCTCTCGCCTTCCACATCTGAATCAGGCTGCGGCTCACCTTCCATTTCAGACCGACCACAAGAATTCCCGGGCGTATCGTCTGTCGGGCCGTTACGCCCACGATGACCAACAGTCCCAGCGTCAGCAGGGTTACAGGCATCACGGCGGCTATTAACCGACTGAATGAAAACAGCAGTTCCGTCGGACCGCTCAGTTTCAAGTTCATCGCGTGGTACATGTTCTCAAAATTTGGCATGACCATGGCGGCCAGGACGTAACTAAGAACCACGCACAAAAGCGTAAGCAGCAGCGGATAGGCCAGCATCTTCGCCAGGCGTGTTCGATACCCTCGTTTGCGCTCCAAATGAAATCCCGTTCGACTCGCAGCTTGCGCGACATCGCCCGCCAATTCACCCGCCTGCAAGAACCCCACGACAGACGAAGTGAACCCGACAGCGGCCAATCCCTCTGACAGCGGCCGTCCGGACTCGACTCCCCGTCGCAACGTCTCCAGATCTTCTGCATGGGCGCCATGACGGGCGTGCAGAATCTGCAGAGCCAGATGGAGATCAAGTCCGGCTTGCAAAAGTTCACTCAGATCGACCAGGAGATACTCCATAGCCAGTTCTGTCCATTTCCCCCTGTTCAGCAACGGCAATCCCCCCATCCTGCTCTGACGTGCCCAGGACACCGTATACAGAGAGTCGCCGATCGCCGCGCCACTGGCTTTGAGCGGACCGGAGTGAGTAGGAGCGAATCTTCTTGCTGCGCGCCGCCCCAACGACATCGACAACCCCATCGGCCCGCAACAGTGAAAACACCGCACGCCGACCGACAAGTCCAACACCAATGCAGGCGCCGCACCCATAACCGTGGCATTGCTCGCATAGGACTGGCAGCAGCGTCTGCCAGATTACGAGTTGCAGTGCGCTTGCAAGCAGAGACGCATCAACACCGAGTTCCAGTAATCGCAGAACCACTTGCTCCGCACTGTCGGCATGAATGGTACTGAGCATGAGGTGACCGATGAGTCCGGCGCGCACCGCGATCTGGGCCGTCGCCTCATCGCGGATTTCGCCGACCATGAGCACATCGGGATCCTGACGCAGCGCAGTTCTCAACCCCTGCGCAAAGGTCAACCCGACACGATCGTCAACCTCAACCTGACTGTACGCGTCGATGTTCCGTTCAACGGGGTCTTCAATCGTTAACACGGAGTCGCCCGCCTGGCTTCGTTCCGCCAATATCGCGTGCAGGGTCGTACTCTTTCCAGCGCCCACTCTGCCCGCCACAAGGATCATGCCTCCTTTGGCGGCGGTCTTGCGCACTTCGTGCAGGTGCGCGGGCTCCAGTCCCAGCGCTGCGACTGTACGCCACTGTGTTTCCACCGGCAACAGCCTTGCCACAACGCGTTCACCCCTGACCGTGGGCATCGTCGCGACGCGAACGTCCACCGCGCCATGCGGAGTCTCAAGACGAACTTGCCCGTCCTGAGGCCGCCGTTGTTCCGCCAATGACAACTTGGCCAACACCTTTAACCGCCCGACCACCTGCCTCGGAATTGTCCTTGTCAAGTGCGAGACGGCATCAGCGTCGATCAGCTTACCGTGTATGCGAAAGCGAATCGCCAGGCGATCGGCGACGGGATCGAAATGAACGTCAGACGCGCGCAGCCACACCGCGATCGCGATGATCTCGTCAACAACCTCACCAGCCATCGCCACCACTTGAAATCCCTCCCCGTCGGTTCATGGTGAGATCCCGTGCTTTACCTGTTTCGGCAAAGCGACAGTGGAACAAGCGCCTCTTGCGTCGACCTCACAACGAACCTGTTCTAAGTCGTTGGATCAACTCCTGTACACCATAAGCTCATTTGTATAACGCTTTGAAAGAAACGCAGATCAGAACAGAGGGGCAAGAAGACAAGCGGTCATAGGAGCGTGGGCGATGAGAACTGAGTTACGCAGTGGCGATGACCAGCCGCGCCGGTTGCGCGCAGTATCCCTCCTCTGTGCGATGATATTGGTACACTCGACAGGCCGGCGCGCCCGTGTGAAAGTTGACAACGATGTGGAGCGCCTCGCGATACCCGTAGGCGTTTTGCAGATCAGTATGTGATGGTTCCCCATTGCCAGCGGGATGACTGTGCACAGTAGCGACGACACACCTTCCTTCCCGGTCAGCCCGCAAGACAGCGCGGGTCGCGTGAACCGCGCGCGCCAGATACCGATGCGTTGACGGCAGCGCCCCTTCAAGCGGCACAAACTCATCACCGTAAAATGTGTCGTCGACGCGATTGCCAATGACAATGCCTCCACTTTCAAATGGCAACCACTTGGATACATGCCGTTCCATTGCCTCCAGTACGTCAACGGTCACGATCAGGGCGCGCCGATCGCAGCCACTGCGCTGATCGCCTTCCCACTCCACGCAATCACTTCCTCTTCAACCGACATCTCGCGCATCTGCGCCAGCGTGAACCAGCCGAAACCCTCCGATTCGTCATTGGCGACAACATCCGTACCTGCCACAGGGCGGGCGAAATAAATGAGATCAATGTGCTGATGTCCAGGCTCGATGTCCTCAAGCTGAATGCCCGCCGGACGCGGCAATGCGTGATCAAATCCCCGCGGTTCAAGGTCGGCCACCAACTCGACGCGCAGCCCAGTTTCCTCAAACACCTCACGAATGGCCGCCTGGTCGGGCAACTCCGGCGGGTCGACATGTCCGCCCGGTGGGAGCCAACGTCTCAATTTGCGATGAAACAGCAACAGAACCCGATCGCCATCCACAACGATTCCCGTTGCCACAAAATCACGAGTGACTCCCTCGCTGCCCTTATACACCTTGATCGCCTCCCCGCGGTGATCACTCCACAAAATCAAACTCCATATCCCCGACTCGAATCGTGTTCCCGTCCTTCGCCCCACGCGCCCGCAGGGCATCGTCAACACCAGAGCGGCGCATGATGGACTGAAACCGTTTGACGGCGTCATACTGGTCAAAATTAGTCATCGCAACCAGTCGATCAAGTTCAGCGCTCTCGACGACATAAACTTCCTGATCGCGCGAGATCACAAACTCCAACCGCTCAGAACGCGCACGGTACACGACCTCTTCATCCGCTTCCTGTGCGGGATTCGGTTCCCCCGACGCCTGGACAAGCACCATATCGGCCACTCGCTGCATCAGGGTGTCGACACCCATCCCTGTAGCGGCGGAGATCGGAATGATCTCTATGTCTGGCAGATTTTTTTTAAAAGCCTCAAGATGGGCGGAGGCTTCAGGGATATCCATTTTGTTGGCGGCGACTACCTGCGGACGCCTTGCCAGGACCTCGTTGTAAGCGACCAGCTCCCCATAGATCGCGTGATAGTCCGCAACCGGATCACGCCCTTCCGACGCACCCATGTCAATAACGTGAACCAATACTTTTGTTCGTTCGATGTGGCGCAGAAATTCATGCCCCAACCCATGTCCGGCGTGCGCGCCTTCGATGAGTCCAGGCAGATCGGCCAGAACAAAGGATCGTTCGCCGTCTACCGAAACGACGCCGAGATGCGGCGTGAGCGTTGTGAAGTGGTAGTCCGCCACTTTCGGACGGGCCGCGCTGACGACGGACAGCAGCGTCGATTTGCCTACGCTCGGGAATCCAATGAGGCCGGCGTCGGCCAGTAACTTCAGTTCCAGCAACACATCCCGCTGTTGGCCAGGCTCTCCGCGCTCGGCCATATCGGGAGCCTTGTTGCGGGCGTTGGCAAAGCGCGCATTTCCCCGTCCTCCCCGACCGCCTTTGACTATAATCGCACGTTGCCCGTGAACCGTCAGATCCGCGATAAGTTCCATCGTCTGCGCGTCGCGCACAATAGTGCCAGGGGGCACTCGCACCACCAAATCCTCGGCGTTGGCGCCGTGTTGGCTCTTGGGTCGTCCGTTCTCGCCTGCGGACGCTCGAAAGTGCCGTTGGTAACGAAAGTCCAGGAGTGTCCTTAACCCCTCTTCCACAACAAACACAACATCTCCGCCACGTCCGCCGTCGCCTCCCGCCGGTCCGCCCATGGGCACATACTTCTCACGGCGATAAGCGACCATGCCATTGCCGCCAGCGCCCGCCTTGACTTCAATCTTCGCTACATCGACAAACACGGCTCAGACCTCCCCGCTGCACAATGTGAAGTAATAAAACCCAGTCGCGTCAAGGCAACTGGGCGATATTTCAAAGCAGACCCGCATGATTGGCGTCTCCCCATCGCCCGTGAATCATGAATAACCGGGTCAGAGACGCTGATCATGCGATGTTGCAGACTGGCTCGGATGTACACAGTGGATGCGACTCAATCTTGCCGCTTACGCGTTGACAGTCACAGCGGGCTCCGCAACCGCCGCCGGGTAGACGCTGACGCGTTTGCGGTCACGGCCCCAGCGTTCAAATTTAACACGTCCGTCTACTTTTGCAAACAGGGTATCGTCACTGCCCAGTCCAACATTGACGCCCGGATAGATGCGAGTGCCACGCTGACGGACCAAAATGCTTCCGCCTGTGACAAACTGACCGTCTCCACGCTTGACGCCCAACCGCTTCGAATGACTGTCGCGGCCGTTGCGAGTCGAGGATACACCCTTTTTGTGGGCGAACAACTGCAGATCATAACGCAACATGATTTTTACCTCCCAAATGTGTATGCTGAATTGCCTGTCACGTCTGCCGCAGAGAAACCGCGATGTACTGTTTGTGGTCCTCTGCGAGACTCATCAGTCCTACCTTCAGGCTTTTGGCCAAGAGTTGCACGTCAGGCGCTTCTGTCACAATCATGTCAAAAAAACCGCTTCTCACTCGATGATCCAGCGCCACACCGCAGATCGCTTCGACGCTGTTTACAAAGTTGATGGTGAGCGCCGACACCGCTGCGCAAACCAGATCGTGACCATGGACGCCAGATCCTGCATGTCCCTTGACAACAAATCGGGTGATAGACTGTTCATCCCGAGCGTACCAGATCTCCGCATGAATCATGTCCGGATTACGCGTTGATAGCGTTCACTTTCAGCTTGGTATACGGTTGCCGATGACCCTGTCTACGGCGATAGTTTTTCTTGGACTTATATTTGAACACCAGAATTTTTTTGGCCTTTCCGTGCTCTACGACAGACGCTGTCACAGAAGCTCCCGGAACATGAGGAGCGCCCACGGTCACCTCGCCGTCCTTTTCCACCAAAAACACCTTGTCCAGCGTCACCGTGTCACCCACGACAGCATCAAGCTTCTCCACATACAGTGTCATGCCTTCTGACACTTTAAACTGCTTTCCACCTGTTTCGACAATCGCGTACATTACGCGCACCTCCAAGATTCGACTCGCTGCGCCGGGCACGGAAGAGTTCCGATTTGTAAAGGCCAGGGCGCATGCGGTTAAAGACATAGGCGACAGTTACAAACTGCTCGCAATATGGTACCATAAGAACCCTCACAAAAGCAATTCCGAAATTGACTCCGTCCACATCCCCCGCTCAAAAATGGCCTCCAGCACCCGCTGTTCCGTGACGGGTTCCGCCAGCATGTCTGAGTGCGCTGAACCGCGCACATAGATGATGTGGTAGACGCCCGGCGCAAAGGCGGTCGCTACATCGCCAATGGCCGCCTCATACGGCACCACGAGCGCGCGCACGGGCAACGGCGCCGCATGCTGGTCCCGCCTTTTGGCGTCAAGAAAACGCAACGTATCATAGCGACTATGGCGATGCAGGGTATACGCCGAAAAGAGCAGAAATATGCCTAGCGCCAGCAGTCCGACATCCGCGTAACCGAGCCATAGAGACAGTGCGCCGAGAACCATGAGCGCTGCCGAGAGATAAAAGGACATTTTTGTCACCACTCTTGTCGCCGCTTCATACCCGCGCGTAAGGGCGAGACCCGCGCGAGCAATCCGCCCTCCGTCCAGGGGAAGTCCGGGGAGGAGATTGAACAGACCGAGCGTAAGATTGATCGTGACAAATTCATTCGTGAAACGCTCCGGGACCAGACCGATGACGTGCAACCCCAGCGCCGCCATGGTCAGCAGCAAGTTTACGAGCGGGCCACAGATGGCGATAACCGTTTCATGGCGGGAATTCCAGCCCAGATTTCGCGCTCCCAGACTTGCCACCCCGCCAAACGGCAACAACTCCACAGACTCCGTTTTGTAGCCGTACCTTGCAGCAGCGACCACATGCCCGAATTCGTGGAGAAGTACAATGCCAAACAGCATCAGCGCCTGATCGAGATAGTGGGCGTAGGCTGCCAGCGCCAGCACCGCGAGAAACAGCGGATGCACCCGGACTTTCACGGCAAACAGGTTCATTTTGCAAGCCCCAGAATGGATTTTGGATCGCGGTAGGAACCTCCGCGAATATATCCAAACGTCAGATTGCCGCTATTGTTCGGCAGATAGCCGATCGTCTCTCCGGCAGTCACGTATTCCTGCACATGGACGACCACCTTGCCTAAATGCGCGTAGAACGTCTGCCCAAAAGCACCGTGGTCAATCAGCACATAGCTGCCGTTAGCCTGGCTTTCCCCCGCAGCCACCACAAGGCCATCCGTGGCGGCCACCACCACCGAACCCGGCCGTCCGTGCAGCACAATATCTGGCGAAATCACGGAATAGGTTCTCGTAATCGGACCACTGACCGGCGCTACGACATCAAGCGGCGGCGCACTCACGCTGATCGTGGTGGTAGGGGAGACCGCATCGGCGCCAAGCGTAGTTTTGACGACGGAAGGAGCATCCCTGATGAAATCGGTCGCAAACATCTGCCGCATGTCCTGGCGAACCTGCAAGGCGATCGGTCGATTGCTGTGAAACATGAGAGCCGTGACGCCAAGCAAGAAGGCCGAGGCCAAAATCTGCAACGTCCATGTAGACACGCCGCGCTCATGGGCAACCCCGTAAGAGTCGTGTGGACCGCGACGATTGCGCCCCGACTCGGCGCCGCGTCTGTACAGGCTTCGATCCCGGAAAATCGCCGCAGGCGTATTTTCTATCCCGATTGTTGGTGGCGCGAAGCGCCCTGGAAGTCTATCCTGACTATACGCTGCGGAACGGGCATGATCCGTTTGAGGCGACGGAGACTTGAGAATAAATGGTTCGGTCTCTTCCTGCACAGGAAGGCTCTTGCGCGCCTGACTCGCGTCCTGCGAAGCCGGGTTCTGCAAAGTCGCGTCGCGCCGGGCGTCCGACCACTGCGCACCGGTCCATGAACGGGGCGAGCCGTACAGATCGTCGTCAGGAACTACCGAGTATTCCGGGCGGATATCGCGTTTTCGTCTGGCGGAGTCGTCTTTTCCGATCGGAAACAAAACCATCCCCCCTTGACAAAGAGCTTGGCAAGCCATGGAAAGACTCGTCCATCTATCTCTATGTACAGGCGGGGATGGATATGCGATTTAACGAAGTCCGATCAGTTTGCGCATCCGTTTGAAAAAGCCCGCTTCTTCGTCCAGGTTCATGAGCGGCACGGAGTCGCCAAGGATGCGCCTCGCGATATTACGATACGCCAGGGAAGCGCGAGAGTCCGGACGGAGGACGGTCGGCTCGCCCTGATTGGCCGCCCTGATGACGTGCTCGTCGTCTGGCACTATCCCCAGCAGATCCAGAGACAGGATGCCCACGATATCGTCGATATCCAGCATGTCTCCGTTTTTGACCATATGCGGCCGAATTCGATTGATAATCAGTTTGGCGGGAGGCAATTTGACACCTTCGAGCAGGCCGATGACTCTGTCCGCGTCGCGTACAGCCGCCTGCTCAGGGGTGGTCACCACAATCGCCTGGTCCGCGCCTGTGATGGCCACGCGAAATCCGTGTTCAATGCCTGCCGGGCAGTCAATCACGATATAGTCGAATTGAGTCTTCAAGTTGCGTATGATCGTCTGCATCGCATCTACACTGAGTGCAAGTTTATCTTTGGTCTGGGCTGCGGGCAGTAGAAGCAGTTGGTCAAATCGCTTGTCCTTGATCAGCGCCTGCTCCAGTCTGCAACTCCCTGAAGCCACATCGACAATGTCAAAAATGATTCGATTTTCCAGACCCATCACGACATCCAGATTGCGAAGCCCAATATCAGTGTCGACCAAGCATACTTTCTTTCCCAAAAGGGCAAGCGCGGTGCCGATATTGGCAGATGAAGTCGTCTTGCCTACCCCGCCTTTTCCGGAAGTCACTACAATAGCTTCCCCCATGCGATTACCCCCTTATATGACAGCGTGTGAAGAACGGGTGCGCATGCGGTGTTGCGCCAACACGGACATCTTTTCCACTGCCATCTGGTCCCCCTCTAAATAGGCGAACTCCATTTCGGCAGCCTGTGTGTAGGTTTCCGGAGAGCGTCGCAACACACCGGCGATGCGAACCTGCAGAGGTTCGAAATACGCCGCCGCCACGACTGCCATGACGTTGCCGCTGGCCCCTGCATGGGCGGACCCGCGCAAGCGGCCCATGACAAACACATCGCCAGAGGAAATGATGTGCGCCCCTGGGTTGACATCGCCGATAACCACGACGTCGCCATCGTGTTCAATCAGTTGTCCGGAACGCAGAGTGCCCTTGTACACATAGGGATCTTTGGGTCGCCAGTCCTTGAAAGGGGGCGGTCCGTCAAGACCGCTGACAATCAATTCCCCCTGAGAGGCAAAAACGTGTCTGAGCGCCTTCTCCTCGTCCTCGCTCAAGTCGCGGCTTCCCTTTTCGATGTAGGCGCTTAGCGTGGAGCCTGATAACAGCTGCTGATGACTCCCCTGGAGCTTGTCCTCCAGTTCAGTCAGCACGTCCGTGAACGGAGCGTCGTCAGCGAGCACAAAGACCAGCCCGTTGCGTATTCCCTTGATCATGACCAGATCGCGCGTTCCCTCCGACGCCGTCGACTTCGCCGACTTTGCCATGACGTTCCTCCCGTCGCCTGCTTTCCAGTGAGTGTATTCAACGCGTGGAAGAAATTCTCCTGCTAGAAATCGCAAAGAATCGATCAAACATCGCTCTCGCCACGGGTCCCGTCGAATCTGCGCCGTGTCCACCGCCCGGAACCACTACCGCAATCGCAATGCGCGGGTGTTTGAACGGGGCGTAGCCGATAAAAACCGCGTTGTCAAATCCCTCGACTCCTGTCTCCGCCGTTCCCGTCTTGCCGGCGGGCTGATAGGAAACCGGATGCTTGCCGTGAAACGTATAGTACGCTGTTCCATTTGGATCATTGCAGGTCAGGTACATGCCCAACTGCACGACCTTTAAGTCTGATTCTGTAACGCCCAGCCGGGCAAGTTCCCGACTGGGGCGCACTGCCCGCGGACGCAGTCTTCCTTGAATGCGCTGCACCAGGTACGGTACAGGCTTGACTCCCTGATTGGCGATAGTTGAGGCGTATACGGCCAGTTCAAGGGGCGTGAACACTTCGTTCTGCCCGATCGCCGTATAGGGCAGATCTGTAACTTGACCAGAGCGTTCATTCACGTATCCGGTCTCCGCGCCAGGCAAGTCGATGCCAGTATCCGCCCCAAGACCAACTGCGCGTTGAAACTGCTCCAGCCTGCGCAGCGAGTGTGGGCGCGATACGGTCAGCCAATGCGTGACGCTCTCATGACCAGGCGGCGGCCACTGACCGTAGAGCAGGCTGGTCTTGTAGAAGTATACGTCGCATGACTGCGCAAGCGCCGAGGCAAGCGACAAGGAACCATGGCGAGTCCAGCAGCGGATGATCTTCCCGTCTGTCGCCGGAAGTTTTAGCGCCCCTTCGCAGCTAAACGACGTGGATGGAGATATGGTGCGCTGAGCCAGAGCATACAGCGCAGTCAGCGGCTTCATCGTCGAGCCCGGCGACACAGCGGCCTGTATCGCCCAGTTACGCTCGGCGGGCGCAAACTGCCGCGTATACGTTCGCGTCGAAATGCCGTCCACAAACCACGTCGGCTTATACGTTGGAAAGCTGGCCAACGCCAGCACCGCGCCGGTACGTGGGTCAAGCGCCACGGCCATCGCATGGTCAACGCCGTGATGGCCGTGCGCGCGCAAGAATCGCACCTGCCGCGCCAAAAGATCCTGTACATACATCTGGTAGTCGAGATCGATGGTCAGGGTCAGATTCTGCCCCACCGACGCCCCTCTACTCTCCGGCAAGATTCTGACTGGCGCTCCTCTGCTGTCCACCTCTACGCAAATGCGTCCCGGCTGGCCTCGCAGCAGCGAGTCATAGGAGAGTTCCACGCCGCTCCATCCAATCTTTGAGGATGGCGGAAAACCTGCCTGATCGATATACTCCCGACGCCGTTTGGACGGAATGGAATTGATGTACCCGAGGATGTGACAGGCAGCGTCACCATGCGGATAGACGCGGACCGAATCAGGAATCACGCTGATTCCTGGCAGATCCGACTGGTGTTCCCGAACGTACGAGACGACGGCCTCCGGGATATGGCTGGCGATGAGCATATGCACGCTGCCTGAATCATACGCCTCCATCTGCGCGGCCAAAGTGGTCGCCGATCTTGACAGAACGGGAGCAAGGGCCGCCGCCACAGTTTCAACGGAACGCCCATTGCGCGCATAAATCAAGCTGAACGATGGCCTGTCGTAAGCGATCAGCCGCATGTTGCGATCATAGATCGCGCCACGCGGCGCAGGCGTCGCAAATGTATCGACACGGTTGCGCACTGACAGCGCGGCATATCGGTCATGCGCCGCAACCTGCATGTATCCCATGCGCAAGGTAAGAATGGCCAGCCCAAGCGTCACCCACAAGTGTAAGAGGTTAAAGCGATGAATCCTTGCCAGCAATTTTTTGTCATCCACGGGGGTATTCCTCGACCTTACAGGAATCCCGTTCCCCACCCAGCATCACTGCCAGTACTATGCCCTGTCAGGAAGTGGTCGACTCTTCCTCATAGGCAATACGCGGTTTGACACGAAACCAACGACGGTACAGATAGTACAGAACGATGGCATAGCCCATAGTGACCAAAGAGGAGCGGGCAGACTCCACAACAACGGCGTGAATGCCTACCGGAGCCTCGCCAAACAGCCTGCTCATCCCAAACGTCACCCAAGTAAAAACCTCAGTACCGGTTCCGGACAGCAATAAAGCGAGAAGCAGGCTCTCGCGCATCACCAGGCTCCGAAAATATCCGCTCATTGAGCCAATGACCGCATAGGCGAACGCGGTTTGCCCCAAAAACGCGCCGTAACTGATGTCCTGAATGAGACCGATCAACACGCCCAGTACAGCGCCCACACGAGAGCCGCGAAAGATACCTGCCATCACCAGGCCAAGCACAACCAGGTTTGGAGCATAAGCGGCGAGAAGCGGAACGCGAAACAGGGTCGCCTCAAGCACCAGACTGACAAAGACGGCGACAAACAGCAGGATGGACTTCATGGTTTAACAACCTGCCCCGCTTGAGGCGCCACAACAAACACATAGTCCAACTGATTCAGGTTGGCCGACGGAACAACCACCGCCGACCGCGTGATCCCCGTACCGTCCGCCACGAGCGACTGGACCGTTCCGATCGGTATGCCGCGAGGGTAAATGTCACTAAGTCCTGAAGTTACCACGAGATCGCCCGGTTTGATCCCGCTCGCCAGTTGGGAAATGAATTGCATCGACAACAGTGCGGAGTTCGTGTGAGAACCCGCAATCACCCCATAGGCGGGTGGTCCTGTTGAAACGATTGCCGCAGACACTCCATCAGGGGTCTCCGTTGACGTGAGCAACTCCACAGTGCTGCTATACCGCGCGACCGCGACAACACGACCAACGAGCGCCCCCGACTGGTTGAGGACTGGAAAATTGCGTTGAACGCCACTCGCGCTTCCTACAGAAATGGTCATTTGGGAATTCCACGAGAGCGGGCTGCGCCCCGTAACCTGCCCGGCGATGAGTTGAAACTGCGGAGTTCTCCCCTTGTAGCCAAGCATCTGCTTAAGAACCTGATTTTGCTGCTGTTCTTTATAGATCTGGACGCGCAGACTTGCGTCCTCATTGACCAACGCCTTGAGTTGCGCATTCTCCTCGTACATCGTCTGCAAATCGCCGATACGGGAAAAAAACGTCTCCACCTGAAAGATGGGTTGATAAAACCAGGCGCTGACCACCGAATCTGCGTCATGAACCAATTGCTCCGGCCATGAGAGCGCAGCCAGTCGCGAACGCAAAGACACTCCGGCCAACGCCACCAAAATGATAAGCAAGGCTAGAAGACCCAGCAATCGTCCACCCGAAAACAGTCTTCCCACAAATGCCTCTCTCCCAACTTGGCCTCGTTACCGGCGGTACCGTTTCTGACCACGGCGGTCGCGAAGCATTTCAATGCTGTCAAGCGCCTTTCCCGTGCCTAACGCGACGCAGTCCAGAGGGTTTTCCGCAACGATCACCGGCATGCCAGTTTCTTTTGACAAATGCCTGTCCAGATTGCGAAGCAAAGCGCCGCCGCCAGTCAACACAATGCCCCGATCCATGATATCGGCGGCCAGTTCCGGGGGCGACTTTTCAAGAGTGACCTTGACCGCCTCCAATATGCTCGCCACAGTATCAGACAAAGCCAAAGCCATTTCCTCTGCCGTTATGGCCAAGGTTTTTGGCAACCCGGTCACCAAATCCCGACCGCGTATGTCGATTTCCTCCCGCGCCTCAGTCACCATGGCCGACCCGATCGAAATCTTCAGTTCTTCCGCCGTGCGCTCCCCAATCATCAGATTATAGTTGCGCTTGATGTGGCTCATGATCGCTTCGTCCATCTCGTCGCCAGCGATCCGAATCGATCGACTCGTCACAATGCCTCCGAGAGAGATAATGGCGACTTCTGTCGTGCCTCCGCCGATATCAACAACCATGCTTCCAGTGGGTTCGCCAACAGGAAGACCCGCTCCGATGGCGGCGGCCATGGGCTCTTCGATGGTCGCCGCCTCGCGGGCGCCCGCCTGCATCGTCGCATCGAGCACAGCGCGGTTCTCAACCGCCGTAATCCCGGATGGAACGCAGACAATCACACGCGGTTTGCCGGCAAACACCGACTTACTCTTAAGCGCTTGGCGAATGAAATACTTTATCATTGTTGTGGTCGTGTCGTAATCGGCAATGACTCCGTCTTTCATGGGACGAACGGCTACGATGTTCCCCGGAGTCCTGCCGATCATTTTCTTGGCCTCTTCGCCGACCGCTCGAATCGCGCCTGTATCCGTCCGCATGGCAACAACGGACGGTTCGCGCACAACGATACCGCGCCCTTTCATGTAGACCAGGGTGTTTGCTGTTCCCAAATCAATTCCCATATCGCGCAAATTACCAAACATAGATGCTTCTACTCCCCTCAATGTTTGAGACCAGCATAACAGGCAGCGCATGGACTTCCCGATTACCCCGATGAAGTCATGAAACCCCTCTCGCGCAAACTAATATAACGTTTGTCACCAATCACGATATGATCGAGCACCTCTACCCCCAAAATCCGGCCCGCGGACACAAGACGCTGTGTCACATCGACATCCTCCTGACTGGGAGTCGGGTCGCCGCTCGGGTGATTGTGAGCGCAGATGATCGCGGCGGCACTTCGTTTCACCGCTGTTTTGAAGATCTCGCGCGGGTGAACGATGGATGCATTAAGGGATCCGATGGATGCAATCTCTTCGCCAAGCACCTGATGTTTTGTGTCTAAATGGATGGTAACAAAATGTTCCTTGCGAAGGAAGCGCAACTTTTCCATTAGATACAAAGCCGCCTCATGCGGAGACGAGATTTTCCGCAGTTCCGCTCCAGGGCTCATCTGCAACCGCCGTCCCAGCTCAATGGCGGCAAGAACCGCAACCGCCTTGGCCAAACCCACTCCAGGCACCTGACGAAGTTCGTTCACTTGTACATCGACCAGTTCGCGCAATCCACCGACGTGATCGAGCAATCGTTCACCGACGCTGAGCGCCGATTCCCCCAAACGGCCCGTGCCTAGAACCAGGGCAATCAATTCGGCGTTTGACAGCACTTGCGCCCCAAAATGCGCGAGTCGCTCACGAGGTCGTTCCTGCGCGGGCAATTCAGCCATTAGTGTACCACGTTCGCGAACTGTGCGCTCGTTCAAATTGTGATCAACCTCGCAATCCCTGTCCGTATCGTGTAAATCCGTCTCTGCCCGCCGAAAATGTTCCTGCTGGTCGGAGTCATATATTGCGCCCCTGCTCAGACAACGCTGTCGCTAAACTCGCGACGGGCGCAATATATGACTCCGACCTGAGCGGGCTTCGCACCGGTGAAAAACTCGCGGCGCCTTTTCATTCCCTGATGGCGCGGCGCAGCGCCATGAAAGTCTATCCCGGAAACTCATAGCCTAGTTCGGTCAGAAAACGCGCGGTCAAGGCAAGCGGAAGACCGACCACGGCATAGTAATCGCCCTCGACGCGCTCGACAAACCGCGCGCCGACTCCCTGTATACTGTAGGCGCCAGCCTTGTCAAGAGGTTCGCCCGATTGCACGTAGGAGATGACTGCATCCTCGCTCATGGGCGCCATGACGACGTTCACGCGGCGGTGCCCAAGCCGCGACTGACCGTTCGCGTCCAGCACTGCGACGCCAGTGACTACCTCATGACGCTGGCCCTGCAGGGCGCCAAGCATACGCTTCGCGTCAGAAGGGTCCAGTGGTTTTCCATAGATCTCCCCGTCTTTCACTACGATCGTATCGGCCCCAATTACCCAGGCCTGCATCCCAGGTTGGACCACAGCTCGCGCCTTTCTGAGGGCTAACGTTTCAACTGCTTGACAAGGGTCAAAATCGACTGGAAACGTTTCATCCGCCTCAGGAGTCACCACCTCGTGTTCCACACCAATTTGCGCCAACAATTGAGTTCGTCTCGGCGAACTCGAAGCTAGAATGACCTTCACTTCCGAACATCCCCCGTTTGCATCCTTTTCCACTTGTACCATTCCCAAGGAAAGAACAATCTATGTTTGTCTTTGTTATCGGCAGTATATCACGTCTACCACTCTTGCCCACTCCTATTGTATAGGCCAGACTTCTAATGTGCGGCAGGTCGCCCGATCGTTTGGACCTGCCGTCTGACCAGCGGACCACTCGGTGTTCCCGCTTAACCGCGAACGAGAGCCTCATAGGCCACAAGCGCCTCGGTCAGTAGCACACGCTGTCTCTCTGCGTCAGTCTTTGACGCCCTGCCGCTTGCGTTTCTCCCCGCGCCGGCAGCAGGAAGGAGAGTGGCGCCATAGGCATTTTGCACTGCCCTATGAAATGAGCGGAGTCGCTTGCCAAGAACGTCAAGACGGTTCCATTCTCCCTTTCCAATGGCCCCAAAAACGGTCGTGGTCGCCTGTTCCCACGCCCCGAGTTGCGGCGCCTGATAACCGGCGTGGATAGCCAACAAGCCTTCCAGTACCCGCGCGTCATCGACCACCAATTGCTCCGCTCGCTTAACCGCGCTTGGGGCAAGCCCTGTCATGGGCAGTGTCTTTCCTGGCAGAGTCCACGAACGCACATAAAAAGGCGCCTCAGCATGCTGCAAGTAACTTTCAAATGGTGCATTCGTTACGCCAGATGCTACTGGCGCAAACAACAGGATGTATGGGGGTCCCGCCGATACAAAGGCCCGCACACCGCTGGCCCGCAGGTCGTTCACTTGCGCAACCGCTCGGGCGCGCGTGGCAAACTCGCCGCCTTCATACATCAATGTCGACACTGCTGGGGTAACCAGAGCCGAGAGTTGCGTGGATGCGGCGACTGCTGGAGTAACGTTCACGGTAACCGCCAGATTCGCCCCAGACGCGGCCCATGTTCCGGCTGCGCGGGCGTTGGTTTGTGGCTGCGCCGGTGCAGAGAGATTCCCTGTCGCCCCGTGCACGAAGGCGATCAACAGCGCGCCAAGCGTGACGCCAGTTGACAACGCAGCGAAAGCGACCTCCCGCAACCGGGGCAGACTGACAGCCGATCGCAACAGATCCAGCGGAGACCAGTTCCCCCGTTTGGCGGCGCCCGCGCGGCCGCCGCGAGGCGCGAACCGCCCGTGCGTCGCCCGCGATCGCCGCGCGGGCGGCGGACCCAATCGCAGCCCGGGCGCATTATCGTAAGCGCTGGCCGCTTCACGCGCATGGTGGAGCAAGTCTTCCAACCCTCTATCGTTCACGGTAATTGTGTCGCCCGAACCTTGCCCCGGTTGCGATTCGGTCGGCGTCTTGATCTGTCCTGTCTGCGAATCGAGATGAAACGTCAATTTGTACGTCAACTCTATCACCCACTGACTCTGATTGAATACTAGTAGACTCTATGAGCGACAAAGCGAATCTATGAATACCCGAACCCGCGACGTTCCCATTGACCTCTCCTCGCAGGCCTGTCTTCGTTCAAAGGTTTGCCTAGTCTGAGCCCGTCCACCGTCTCATAAGATGTAGCGATCAAGGAGGGAGAACCACCGATGCTCACATCGCCATTTTTAACATTTGCGACTGTGTTTGTGATTGCATTTGCGATGCCAGTTCTTGCCCTGGCGATCCCTAAGCTGAGGCTGCCCACGGCTATTCTCGAAATTGCCTGCGGAGTGCTGGTTGGCGCGGGGGGCTTTCGCATCGTACTGCCCCCTGACTGGTTGCGGGTCGTCACCAGGATCGGACTTCTCTACCTCATGTTTCTCGCGGGTCTCGAAATCCGGTTGCCAACCGGGCGGCGCGATAATCCAGGCAAATCTGCGCACGCCGGCGTCACCCTCCCTCTGTTTTACGGAGCTGTCGTGAGTCTCGCGATCACAGTGGCGTTGGCGCTGGCCGCGAGCCATGCGTTGGCGTACTTTGGCATGACCCGAAATCCAAATCTGACCGCGCTCATACTGTCCACGACGTCCCTTGGCGTGGTCGTGCCCATTCTCAAAGAAACGGAACTTATCGACCGGCCATTTGGTCAACTCCTGCTTCTGTCCGCGCTGCTGGCCGATTTCTCCACGGTGGTTGCCGCTTCGTTTGTCCTGCAGGGTCACGCCAGTCCAAAGGGCTCCCTTCTCGTACAACTCTCCGTGCTCAGCATCCTGGCGATCCTGCTGTACAGCGCAGGAAAAGTTATACTGCGTCATCTGAATCTGCGGCAGCGCATCGTGCGGGTGTCACAGTTGGGCGTGCGGGGGGCGCTGGCCATCATGGCAATCTGTGGCGCGGCGGCGCTATGGTTGCATGCAGAAGTGATATTGGGTGGATTCGTAGGGGGTCTCGTCTGCTCTTTATTGGCGGAGGAAAAGCACGAGGCATTGCGGGAAAAACTGGAGATCGTTGGCTATTCGCTATTCTTGCCGTTATTTTTCATCACCGTGGGCATGGAACTCGATTTGAGCCACGTGAGCTTCGCCTCGGTTCTCATGGATCTGCCGCTGTACGCGGCGATCGCTTTCCTGGTCAAGATTGGCGCCGCGACTGCGTTCCTTCCCTTTCTGTCAAAGCGCCAGACAGCCGCGGCGGGCGTGCTCATGTCAACGAGATTTACGCTCGTCGTCGCAGTGGCCACATTGGCGGCGCGCGGCGGAATTATCGACGGAACCGAGGAAGGGTTGTTGATCGCCACGGCCATGGTCACCGTCCTGATCGCCCCGCCCCTGTTTTCCCTGCTGCAAAGTCCAGTTCGGCAGACCGTCTGATCACTGCTGCACGCCGATCGGGGGGTGGCGGTGTCTCTTCGGTCATAAACAGGCGCGGCCTCCGCCCACGAGGGGATGAAGACCGCGTCCTGAGCAAGCTGTCATATCATTTGTGTCGCGCCACGGCGTCTGCGAGCGCGGGAACCCGAATCGAGCCATGAGACGCATCCCACACAACATCCCCATTTTTCACTAGCATAACCTGCGGGGACGCATGCTTCACGCGCAATCGATCAGCAAGCCAGAGAGACAATGGCCTTGACTCAATAACCTTGACCATCAAGATGGGAACTTCGTGTTTCCTGTCAAACTCGTCTACCTCCTGGTAGGCTCTGGCGCTGACAGGTCAGGTGGTGCTGTGCTTGAAGAGAAGATATAAGCCGTCAGTTCCTGTCGCGGCGCTCGTCCACTCATCTTGCGTCGAAATCTCGATCATGACACGCCACATCCTTTGCCATAGCAGGTTAGATTCGCACGGCGGCCCATCTGCGGGCACACTCTCCAGTATACCAAAAAAGGGGAGCCGCGGCTCCCAACATGTCTAATACGGCGCTGTCCATCCCTTGTGTTTACCCGTTCAGCCAATTGGACGATATGATCTCTGACTAATGCCCCAATATGTAAACCTTTACGACTTGCCGTCCAAAATCGATGGCTTGGCTGACCGAGTTGTAACACAAATCGATGCGATACCCCTGAATTGCTCCCCCCGTGTCATTGGCAACGCCATATCCATAACCGGGAATGTACAGCTTCGTTCCCAAAGGAATCACGCTGGGATCGACCGCAACGTCTCCGTACCCCGCCGGAGCCCCCGTGGCCGTAAAACCGCCCGGACTGGAATAAGCTGTAGCCACGACAGTGAGCACTTCATTTGCAACGAGTGACGCGTCGCTGCGGGCTGTGACCGGCGCCTGTTGCTGCGCGGTGCCCACGTCGATGAGTTCCGTCACCGGTTGCTGGATCACGCGCCTCTGACTCCGCGTCATGACCAACTTGCCGTTTACGTAAAACTTGCGCGTTACGATGCGCGCCATGCCATTTTGACCTGATCGCGCCACCACATCTGTACCCGCCTGATACGCGCTGGACGGTTGTCTCTGGATCGCATAAGGCAGCGTCAGCGACTCCGTATCCACCACTGTCTTGCGTCGGGTAATGGTGACGCGCATGCCGACCCGTATGGGGGCGCTAGTCGGCGCATTCAGTATATCTCCCTTGGCAAGGCGGATTCGCAACGATTGCAGAAGCTCTCCAACCGTGTTTGCCAGAGTGTGCACCTCGACCGGAGCTTTCGCTCCGTCGCGCAAAGTAATTGCCTTTGCCTTCTTTACGACGATCTTCATTCCGTTTTGAAGTAGTGTCGCTCTTGCTGGTTCGACCAAATCGTAATCCGTCACGTGGACGCCCTGCTGCGCCAGAAACTGCGCCACCGTTTCACCGGCAAACGTGCCTTCCTGACTTGCGTGACCATTGACCACCACGTCAACGGACTTGTATGAACTCATGCCCGTCGTTAGTCCAAGCGCTACAAGCGCCGCTGACGTCACCATCAGTCCATACTTGGTTCGGTGGAACTTCTGCACCTGACCACCTCTTTTCACGTATGAAAAACCTACGGAAAAGGGGCAAAGCACCAGACAGCGCCAACTGCCTTTAAAGCTAATTTCAAGCTAGACAGTAGTATAGCCCGCAAACGCAAGATATGCAATGGCAGCGGATGGCAACACGCGGTTAGCGGTGCTGCGCGCGGCTGCAGGGATGCTATCCACTTACGGTGGAACTGGAAGGGATGAGCGTCACACCGCCGCCAGCGGCGCCAAACTGAAGGGTCACTGTACCAAGACAGCTGGTTGGAATTGTAATCGGTCCGGGTACAAACGAGCTCACCCCTCCGTGAACTCTTCCGTAAACAGTCACGTTTTGCCCGTCTGGCGAGTTTGGCCCGATTGGCCCGATTGCCGTGAGCCCTTTGGTAATGTTTCCGAAAACCACTTCATTGGTTCCCGTTGCGATAAGGTGACCAAATACATTACCCCAGATCGTCACATTATTCCCTGTGATAACAACGTCCGGATTCGATTTCCCCGGTTCGACATTTCCGAAGATGTTAACATCATTTCCTGTTATGACAAGGTTCCCCTTTATATTATTTGTGACAGTGACGTTATTTCCTGTAATGAGCGCACAGTGGGTTTTGCCATAAATGACTGCACCAGATCCCGCCACGATTAATGGGCCTCCAATGTTTCCAAAGACGATCACATTGTTTCCAGACACGATGGCCGTTCCCTTAACGTCGCCAAACGTCCAATTGTTATTGCCGGTAACGATAAGATTGCGGTAAGAGGGAGCATCCTTAAAAAACCCGACGGCGTTGTTGCTCCCCTTAACCCAAGTGCTCGCATTGTCACCCGGCGACACGAAAACATTGCCATTGCTAGAGATCTCTCGCAGATTGGGAAATCCGCTGACCGTAGCCGTCGAACCGTTCACCGACACCGTACCCAGACCGTTCCCTGACATGGATATTGCGGCTCCCCCTGTTCCTGATATTGACACGCCAGCAAACCCGCTCGCGTTTTTTGCGGAGACTTGGGAAAACGCCGAACCGGAGACAGGCAGTTGGGCATCCAGTGCCAGACTGACCGTCGCACCTTCGAAGAAGCCGCTCGAACTGATGCGCAGCGTATTCGCGGTAGTCGACTCAACCGATACACTGGCGCTAAATGGCGGTGACGACAACGACCCCAAATCTGCATTGACCAAGTTCACCATCTGAAGGTTAGTGGCAGGGGGCGAGGGCGTGAACAATTCATAATCGATAAGTTCCACTGCGGAATCAATGCCCATGCGGGCGTTGTATAAGGCCTGTGTATGTTCACGGTTAAAGAGCACGGATTGCGCGGACTGCAATGTAAAAGACAAAATGCTGGCGGTCAGGAGCGACAGCACAAGCGCTATCCCAACCACGCCAAGCAAAGTCGCGCCGGTTTCACGCTGGTCCGGCTGACACGCGAAACGTCTCCAGTCCATCCCCTCAACCTCCCCAAACACCAGGTTGTGAACCGTGCAAATCCGGGCTGGTCTATCTCGCCGCGCGATCGACGTCTGGACAGAACCCGATACTCATAATCACCTGCGACTTGATAACCGAAGACCGCGCGTGTCTAATAACCGCTCAACCCAATCCCATACTGGTACGTTATGGGGGTCAGTTGTGGGTTCGGGCGAGCGCTCGATTGGACGGAAGGTTGCAACGTGACAGAGAAAGCCGTAGGGCTCAGGACTTTAAAGGTACTGCCTGCGAAGCTCGTCACTCCTGAAAAGAGCGGAGTAAATGCGTTCGGATCACCCAGTGGGTAGAGCGCGAGCACAGTCATACCGTTATTGGGAATGAAGGCCGCGCAGACGAAGCCATTCGCTGCTGCTTTGTATACGGCAGAATCCGGAGGCGCGATTCCCGCAAGATTCGACACCTGCAGGGCCAGAACCGGAACAGAACCCGTTCCCCCCGTCGCACCGGGAACAAACGTGGACGGATTGTCGGAATTGACCGTTCCCACTGCCAACGAGTTCTGAGCCAGTTTTTCCAGTTCCCAATAGACAAAGGAGGTGTCCGTCGTGGCGCTGGCGTGGACGCTGGTACTCTGGTACAACTGGTCAACAGAGTTCCAAAGGTAGACGACGGCGAGACTGACCAGGCCGCCGATCAGTACGGCCGCCGTCAGTTCAACCAATGTCACACCGCTCTCAGAGTCTGAACGGGAAAACGGATAGGGCTGTTTGCCAAATATCTCACTTATACGTGTTATAAGGCGCACTTTCGCACCCCCATGTAGTTCAGACGTTGAACTGCGTACAATTGGCGAACTCTACTATATGACAACATCGATAACGATGCGCTCTCAGCCCGAAATTGCCGGATCAACCACTGTCTGTAGGGAAACAGAGTGCGTAACTCCGGTGTCTGGTTCTACCCACGATACTGTTACCGTCCATGAGTCGAGCGTCAGTTTTGACGATATGGACGACTTCGCCGGAATCCAGGCTGGGCTGCCGGCAACGATAGACTCGGTATAAGCAATGCCACTTACAGGGGACAGTGACTGATTCGGCGCCGGCACAGGAAATGAGGCCGCATTTTTCGAGTAGGCGTTCAGTTCATACTGCCGAACATACTGAATTCCAGCTCTGGCATATGTGAAGGCCTGTCCCTGATGAGCATCGGCAGCGAGCCATTGAAACACGTTCACGCCAAGCATAGAGAATGGGATGATGATGATGGCCAGGATCGTCATCGCAGCCAGAACCTCAATCAACGTGTCCCCACGCTGGTCGCGGCGCATGTGGCGACAGCGTACGGGGTAAGCGGCTTTGCGCATCATTTCATGGCGAGCCTCCCGTCGCTAAATACTTCGCGCCCACTGGCTTCATTGTATTTTCTCCCCAAAAATCAACTCCACTTCGACACTCACATCGGGCAATGCAGCGCTCTGAATCGTGTCGCCGAAACCGTAGATTTGCGGCCCATCATAATGTTGTTCTTCATCATACCGCAATACATCCACAGTTTCATTCGCTCCGTCAACAATCCAATATTCCTTCACGCCGACACGCTCATACAACGCTCGTTTCGTCACCCTGTCCCTGCGGGCCGTGGAAGGCGACAGGATTTCAATAATGAGCGCAGGAATGTCGATGACGCGTTTTCCGTGTCGAAACTCGCCGCACATGACAAACAAATCAGGCTGAACAACCGTCGGCGTGTCCTCCGTATCTTCAAACGTTACGTCCGTGGGAGCAACATACAGAGTGCATGGCTTCCCGCGCAATGCCGTCCAAAGAAGTCCGCTGATCTGCACCAAAATTTTTTGATGGTCCATGCTTGGCCCTGGCGACATCAGGTGAGCCGCGCCATCGATCAACTCCCACCGTTCGTCGCCCGTCCACGTTACATAATCGGCGTAGGTGTAACGCTTTTCGTCCATTGACTTGCTCACTGAACCACCGCCCAGTCGCCCTTTTTGGTCATAGCGTTCCCTGATTAGTGCACTCCGTCAGCGTTTCGCGAGAGCGACCTCTTACTCGCCCAAGATGACCCACCCAACACTTTGTGTATACACCCACAACTGCTTCTTGACGGCTTTACGATCAAAGTGTTCGGAACCCCATTCCTGCTCGGAATGTTTTGAATTCTGCGCCCTGCGGCGGGTTCAGGCGCACTCAAAGACCCGACGCATGCTCTGCCGACAAATCCAGCATACCATACCAAACGCAGATTGCGGGATGGGCTTTGGGACCTGTAAAAAGGCTGCGAGGCGCGCTACGAAATAATCGAGTCAGACGGATGAACCGTTACCTGGGTTCGAAATATACGGTATAAAGAATGGATGTGGAAAGCTGCGCATTCGCGGAACCCGATAGACTGACGGATTGAACTGTCGTGAGGCGGGTCTCGTGTTCCAGTTTATAGAGGAAGTCCATAATATGCGCGCGCGTTCCATGAACGTCGAGCGTGATCTCAAATGAAGACAGCGCACCCAAGGCAGCGGATGAAGTCGCCCCAAATTGAAATGCCTGAACCGCGACACCCGTCGCTTGCGCCAGGGCCGAAGTCCTGACGAGAATGGCCGGAATATCCGGACTCTTCGGCACAGCCCGATCCAACACCGGCAATTCCTTCTTGTCGAACGCCTGCTTTTGGCGAAGTGTCATCTGCAACGAGGCGATCTGCGACTGATTGCTCTGCAACTGCAACTGCGAGTGTGTCAACTGACTCAACGTCGGCACATTGATCGCGTACAGTCCCACCGTCGAGATCAGCAGTAAGCCGATTGCGATCACTTCGCGTTTATACCAGCGCAATCTCTCCAGCATCAAGGATTCCCTCCCTGCGAGGCAGTGCCGTTCACTGAAGCCGAAGCACTCATCGTGAATGTCACCACAACTCCAGATTGACTCGCGAGTTGTGGCGCTTTCGTCAACAATCCGAGTATCTGGGCCTGTGCCAGTGCTTGTGCCTGTGTCGACTGCGCCTGTGCGATCTGTCCACCGCCGCCCTCCGTGACCGAGGACACGACCACGTTTGTAAACGTTTTGTCGGATTGCAGTCTGCTGACAAACTGGGCCGCGACATCGTAATTGGGCACGGCAACAGTTCCCGTCATTTGCCCATTAGCAAATGACACTGTGGTCAACTGCCCGCCGACTGGCACTGTCGCTAACAGAGAACCAATGTCCTCCTCGGGCGTCGGCGCCGAGGCGGCGATGGCGCGCGCCTCCCGAAGCAACTGTTGCAACCCCGTCGTCTGTTGCGTCTGCTGTGACTTTGCAAGCAGGCTCTGCAAAGTCAACTGCGCCTCTGACTGGGCCATTTGTACGGATTTCAGGGATATGATGTCGCTATAATAGGTGACTCCGAGATACACGCACCAGGCGGATAACACGCCAACGATGACCGTGAACACGATGACCCTGACGCGAACCACAGGCGGGTCAGGCGGCATGAGATTGATCTTCACGGCGACACCCCCGACAGAGATAATCCCATCGAGATATTCACCAGATCCATACTACGCCGTTTTACCCCGCTTGCTGTCAGTTCATCATCCGCTTCCATGGCAGCTGCAAACTCGGCTGCCGCGACCAACACCTGCTGTTCCAACCGTCCGCTCAAATGCGCTATGGCGTCCTCATTCAATCGAAAGCCACAGACGACATATACCAACGGGATGGACTGTCCGCCTTGCAGCAGATTGTACTGCACGAAGTTGATCGAACGGTCGAGTTCATATCCCAGATCCACGGCGTACGCCTGATGATCAAACGCGTCAGCAGGCTGTTCATCCTCAACCGTATCCGTTGTAATTTGCGAGACAATATAATCGGCGGGCCGAATCGCCACGTGACGCATAAACATGATGTCGCGACCGGCAAACACCCCAAACTCAACACCATTTTCACGCAAAACGACAAACGCATGCAGTTGCGCTACATCGAGAGCAAACAGAGCGGCCCGTTGCGCGGACAGAAGACCCGGTTCCACCAGAACCGGACGCAGTCCTCCCCTACGCGCCAGATCAACGCGCCAGTCCACCTCAGACCGGGAAGCTGCCACGATGACGATATCCAGATCGCCGCCCGGTTCCTGCTTCATCCCGAATGCGCCCCGGGCAACGCCAAAATCGTAAATGGGATCATCGAAAGGAAGCGGCGCACTCGTGGCCAGTTCGGCTCGAACCGCGAGCTTCAGCTTACTTTTTGGCATCGGCGGCATGGACAGGTGGCGTAAGATCACCTGCTCAGCGGGCAGGGAAAGCGCCACCTGCCGGCCTCTCCAGCCGTGGTTCCTGACTGCGCGTTTCAGATCCTCGACATGCTGCGACCATGCCTCGGCAACGTCATGCGCTGATGTATCGCCACCCCCAAGCGACGGCAATGGCAAGTTGACACATTGCATCAACTCATAAGAGCCGGCAACCCGTTTCAATTCACCTATGAACATTTTGTCATCGATAGCCAGCCCCAAAGGAAGGGAATGATGATCCCTCATCAGGCTAAATGCCCTCATGCACCTATCTCCTTGGCAATCACAATCGGAACAGTTGGAGGTACGCATGGATAGCGTAGTCTCCATACAACGATACTGCAAGTGCCGCCAAGCAGATCGCCGGGCCAAACGCGACGTGCTGCTTCGGAGCCAACCGACCTGCGGCGCGCATGGACAGGCCCACCACGGTGCCGATGAAAGACGCCGCCACTAAGGTGAGAAGCGTTCCCCATACACCCACCAGCAGCCCGACGAACACAAACAGCTTCACATCTCCATAACCCATCCCGCCGCGGCTCACCAGAGCAATCAAGTACAGTAAACAATATCCCAAAATCGCCCCGCCGATATACGACCAAACGCCCAGCGGGTGAAACCACAGGCGAACTGCGAAGAGCAGCGCGATGCCGGGAAGCAGGATCTTGTCCGGAATCCGATGATACGCGAAGTCTGCGGCTGAGAGTACTGCAAACACGCTGATCGCGAGAACGCCCACGACAAACTCGGCCGACCAGCCAAACCGCGTCCAGAAAACCGTAACGGAAAGCGCCGTACCAAGTTCGATCAACGGGTACAAAAACGATACCCGGGCATGGCAGGTCCGGCATCGTCCGCGAAGGACAAGCCAGGACAGAACAGGCACAAGCTCGTACCACCGCAGACGGCGCTGACAGGCCGTACAATGAGAGGGGGGAGCCACGATTGACTCCCCCTGCGGTACCCGCAACCCAACCACGTTGAAAAAGGAACCGAAGATCAGGCCGTACAGCGCGATAAGGACCGTGTACGTCAATGCCACGGATTATTGGTCAGTCCATTCGCCCAACGTATTCGTTGTTCCTGTACTTACTGTTGTAGCGGCTTTTCCTGTTGTATACACATTTGCGGCGCTACTACTTCCGCTAGTGGGGAACCCATTAGTTTGAGTAGGAGGCGAACCCAACAGACTTGTTCCACCATTGTTGCCACCAGCAGCGTAAATGTAGGGGGTGTTACTTGCCAAGGTCAATGTTGCCCCGGTAAGACTCGTTCCGTCACCAGACACCAGAATATATCCTGGGGCGTGAGTACCTGACGCACCCTTTACCGGCAGATAATAAATTCTGTGCCCGAAACCGTCCAATTCAGGAAACTGATTCGACAGATATGGCCCCGCTGTTGGTCCAGAACCGGTCGTTGTTCCAGTAGTCGTTGAGTATGCACCAGCCAGCGTACTCAAATTCAATGGATAGTATCCCATCTGGTCGTAGTACCGTTGCAACGCGACTTGAATGGTTCCCTCACTGTTCAGTGTTGCGTTCACCTTAGCATTGTTGATAGCACCCGAAACCACCGGAACCGCTACGGCCGAAATAATGCCCAAAATGACCACGACGGCCAACAACTCAATCAGCGTCACGCCTTCTTCACGCTGCTCCAAGTTTAGACCCAGTTGCAGACGCTTCGGCAACTTAACCCGTATATTTTTCAATTTTGCAAACACCTGTTACTCCCCCAGTTGGATGATAAAGATAAGTACCCCGAAAACAGAAATAATGCGCATACAATCACTTCCCAAAGTTACTTGCTCGCAACCCTCCATTCTTCCACATTGTATTGCTGAATTCAGAAACGTATTAGCAAATTCAGACTCGCGTAGTAATCTTGCTGATTCATGTTGTCCTCAAGCCTACAATTTCTCTCGATATTATACAGATAGATCCTACCGAATGCAATGGATATTTTGTTGATTTTCTGACACTTTCAGGGGCGATTCTCCGCTGCTCAAACTGCCTCCTACGCCCCTCCCATATGAGAGATGAGGCTGAACGACGGCAGCAGCACCGCCGTCACAATCGTTCCCACAATCGCGGCCAGAACCAGGATCATGACGGGTTCCAACAGCGATTTGAGACGGTCGGCGTAGGTTTCCACCTCCGCCTCATAAAAGTCTGCGATTTTTTCTAGCATGAAATCCAGATTACCTGATTGCTCGCCGATTGTGATCATATGAGCCACCAGCGGTGGAAACAATCGACTCTTGGCGATGGGAGCCGCCAGGGACTGACCGACCTGCAGGCTTGCGACGGAATCCATGAGGGTATCCGCCACCACCGTGTTGCCCACAACCTCACTCACGATTTTCAGACTCTGCACAATCGGTACGGCGCTGGCGAACAGCGAACTCATGGTGCGAGCCATCCGCGCCACCACTGACTTTTGGACGAGGACGCCGAATATCGGAAGCCGCAGGCGCAGTCGGTCTTTGAAGCGCACCCATGCGCGGCGCCGATTCAGCGCCATATTGCCAATGATCAGCGCGATAATGAGCGTTGATATCATCCACCAGTAATGAGAAAGGATGTTGCTCACTCCAAGCACGATGCGTGTCGGCAGCGGCAACTGCGCGTGGTAGGAGGCAAATATACCCACAAACGTAGGCACGATTTTAACCAGCATAAACACCGTAACAAATATGGACACTGTTCCGACGATCAGCGGATAGGCCAAGGCGGATTTCACTTTCTCCCGCAGGTAGTAAGACTTCTCAAAGTATCTCGCCATGCGGTCGAGGACGTCGTCCAGATTGCCGGCGACTTCCCCCGCGTGCACCATATTGACAAAAATGGTTGGGAAGATATCCGGCGTCTCCGCAACCGCGTCGGACAGTTGACGACCTTGCGAGATGCTTTGCGCCACCTGACTCAAGGCCGTGCGCAGCGGTTTTGACTCCGCCTGTTCAGCCATAATGTGAACACTCTCAAGAATCGTCACGCCAGCCCGAATCAACGTGGCCAGTTGGCGACAGAACACGGCAAACTCTTCGGGCGACACTTTTCTGCCGAAGTAGATCTCCCGTTTCCACCATACGTCATCGCTCTGCTGCTTGAGTTTCAGTACGTAAAGGCCCTGTTCACGCAGGAGAGAGGTCGCGGTAGCTTCATCAAACACCTTGACCATTCCGCGAAGGCGTTTACCTGACCGATTGAGCGCCTGATAGTGAAACTTTGGCATATTGCCACCCCCTGCGCGCGAGTCCTAGATCAGCACCGCCGCTCCCCACTCGGCCGCAAACTGCCGATACTGCGCGTCGCTGATGCGATTGGCCGCCGCCAGATCGCGCAATCCCATCTCCATCGTCTGCATGCCGTGCGCCTTGCCCGTTTGCATGGCCGTTCGAATCTGATGCACCTTCTCCGAACGGATCAGATTTGCCACGGCGGCAGTATTGACGAGAACTTCCGCCGCCGCCACGCGCGTTCGCCCATCTGCGGTTGGCAACAGTCGCTGCGATACGATTCCCAGCAACACACTCGCCAGTTGGATCCTCACCTGCTGTTGTTGACCGGTCGGAAATACGTCGATCATGCGGTCAATCGATTGCGGCGCGTCCGGCGTGTGCAGCGTCGCGAAGACGAGGTGGCCAGTCTCCGCCGCCGAGATGGCGGTCGCGATCGTTTCCAGGTCGCGCATCTCTCCGACGAGCAACACGTCGGGATCCTGTCTGAGCGCGGCGCGCAGACCGTTTGCAAAGGATTGCGTGTCGATGCCGATCTCGCGCTGATCGATGACCGATTCGCCGTGCTTGTGCAAATACTCGATCGGATCCTCCAAGGTGATGATATGTCGCTTCTGGGTTTGGTTGATGTACCCGATCAGCGCGGCAAGAGTGGTCGATTTGCCGCTCCCCGTAGGACCCGTCACCAACAACAGCCCCTGTTGCTTGTCAGCAAACGACCGCACAAATTGAGGCAGCCCAAGCGACGAAAACTCAGGAATGCTCGTGGGAACAATCCGCACTGCCAGACTGTAGCACCCCCGTTGCCGAAACACGTTCACCCGAAAGCGCGAGACGCCGGGAAGGCTATAGGAGAGGTCGATTTCGCCCCTTTGCACGAGCGTCGCCCATTGCTCGGATGTCAGCAGGTCCTGGGCCATCTCCTGCGTATCGGCGGCGGACAGCCGTTGCGAGTCATCCGGGCAAAGCACCCCGGTAATCCGAAATATGGGAGCCGATCCCACAGTGATATGTAAGTCGGAAGCCTGTCTTTGCGCTGCCTCTTTCAACAGTTCAATGATTGTCACGATGCGCCATCCCCCGACTGATCTCCCAAATTGGCCGCGTGGACGGCGGCCGCTCCGACACGCGCCCGCGCGAAGATTTTATCCCGCGCCCTCCACCCGGACTTTTTCACAGGTTCCCTAGGAATCGCGCGAAGCGACCCGGATGACTTCCGCGAGGCTCGTCCTGCCATCGCCCGCTTTTTGCAGTCCGTCGCGCATCAGTGTTCGAAATCCCGACTGTGCCACGTGCTCGCGAATCTCATTCTCCGTAGCTCCGTGAAGAATCAACTGGCGAACGTGGTCGTCCATGCGCAATATCTCATGAATGGCGACGCGCCCTCTGTAGCCCGTGCCGCCGCACACGGAACAGCCTCTTCCTGCCGTGAAGTGACTGCTTGTGACACCATGGGCAGCCAGAAGTTCCTGCTCCACCGGCACAGGAAAGTATGTGTGCCTGCACTCCGAACAGACCGTTCGCACAAGTCTTTGGGCGATGACCCCAATGAGCGAAGAGGCGACCAGAAATGGTTCAATTCCCATGTCCACCAGTCTGGCAATCGTGGCCACGGCGTCGTTTGTGTGCAGTGTCGACAGCACGAGATGCCCCGTCAGAGCCGCGCGAGTCGCAATCTCGGCAGTCTCCTGGTCGCGGATTTCACCCACCATGATCACGTCGGGATCCTGACGTAAAATCGAGCGAAGACCCTTGGCAAAGGTGAGACCCGTGCCTACATTGACCGGCACCTGATTGACGCCCGCCAACTGATATTCGACGGGGTCTTCAATCGCGATGACGTTCACCTCTGGTGTGCTGCGCTCACCCAGGCCCGCGTACAGTGTCGACGTCTTGCCGCTGCCCGTAGGTCCGGTGATTAACAGGAGACCATTTTGCGCGGCCAGCATATTGCGAAACAGCTGCAGATTATCTGTTGTAAAGCCGAGTTGATCGATCTTTTGCAGACCGATTGACTGGTCGAGAATCCTTAAAACGATCTTCTCCCCGTGAACGGTTGGCAGCGTCGCCATCCGCACATCGACATCGCGACCCGAAGGACTAAACCGAAAGCGCCCGTCCTGGGGCAGACGATGTTCGGCAATATTCAGATTCGCCATGATCTTCAGGCGCGCTGAAACCACGCTTTGCATGTGTTTTGGCAGTGTCTGCTCCGGGCGCATGGTGCCGTCAATGCGCAGGCGAACGCGAAATCCATCTGCAGCGGGATCAAAGTGGACGTCACTCGCCCGCAGTTTGACACTCTGGGTAAGGATCTGGTTAACCAGCCGCACAACTGGCGAATCGTCGTTGACCAGTTCGGGTTCCGCAATCTCCTGCTGATCCGCGGCGCCAGCCGCCTGAACAGCCACTTCGAGCGAACCCTTCATGGAGTAGACGCGCTCGATAAATAGACGGATCTCATCTTTGGCGGCAATGGCAGGTTCAATCTGAAAGCCGGTGGACATCCTCAGGTCGTCAATCGCATAATAATCAAGCGGATCGGCCATCGCGACGATCAGTTTGTTGCGTTCCTTGCGCAGCGGCAGCACCAGGTAGCGCGACGCCAACGTTTCCGGCACCAGCGCCAGGATGGCGGGATCCAACTTTTGTCTGGCCAGACTCACGTGAGGTATGCCAAGTTGAAACTCGAGCACTTCAATCAGTTGTTTCTCGGTAATAAACCCACGGTCGATGAGGATGTCGCCCAACCGTTCCCTGGTGCGTTTCTGGATCTCAAGAGCCGCTTCCAACTGTTCGGTCGTCAATAATCCTGCTTCAAAGAGCAGATCGCCAATGCGTCTGCGCGCCATCCACGTGCCACCGCCCCCTGCATTCTCTGCGCACCGAGTTCACTCTGTCGACAAGATATTCGACAAATTTGGGTAAAACCCTTCCGGTCGGCAGGAAACCAGGCAATGCGCACAGCGACACAGTCCGGTTCCCCAACGACAGCTTTCTAGCGCGTCGACAGCCAGGCCGCGAGCTCCTTCCCTGCCTTCCAGATGTCTCCAGCGCCCATCGTCATGACCAGATCGCCTGGTCTGACATGCTCCTTCAAGTAAGCAACGACATCTTCATGGCGCGGGCAATACTTGGCCTGCGCATGGCTGTTTGCACGGATTCCCTCGACCAGTCTCGCTGCGCTTACGCCCTCGATGGGCTGTTCTCCGGCGGGCGAGTAAATGTCTGCGATGACAACATCATCGGCCTCTGAAAACGCACGGGTGAAGTCGTCGAACAAATGAAACGTCCGCGTATAGCGCTGGGGTTGAAACACCGCCACTATACGTTTCCCAGTCGCTTTGGCGGCGCGTATCATTGCGCTGATCTCAGTCGGATGATGAGCGTAGTCATCGACCACCATCAGGTCGTCCTCGTCAAAGAGCACCTGAAATCGGCGTAATGCGCCCCGAAATTCCATCAATGCGGCAACGGCTGTCGCAAACGGAATCCCGATATCAAGGGCCACGCCGATGGCCGCCAGCGCATTGCCCACATTATGAGCGCCTGGAACATGCAAGGTGAGCGAACCAAGTCGTTCGCCATGCCAGTACACGTCTGACCGAGTTCCGCGACCGACAAACTCGATGTCGCGCGCAGACAGGTCCGTCGCAAGCCCCTGCGCAGAATAGGTGACAAGCCGACAGTGAACATCTGGCAGTAGTTCCTGAACGTTGCGATCATCTCCGCATGTGATCAACACACCATGTTCTGGAATCCGTTGGATGAAGCGACGATAGGCAGTCTTCAGGTTGTCAAAACTGCCGCCATAGTGCTCCAGATGGTCCGCTTCAATGTTCGTCACAATCGCGATGGTCGGCTCATAATTGAGAAATGATCCGTCGCTCTCATCCGCTTCGGCCACCACGTACTGACCCTTCCCCGCTTTGGCGCCGGTATCCAGATTGGCGACCACGCCGCCGATCAGAAACGTCGGATCCAATCCTGCGCGCTCCAGAATCCACGCCACCATCGACGTCGTCGTCGTCTTGCCGTGCGCGCCCGCCACGGCGACGCCGTGACCTTCTTTCATGAGTTCAGCCAGCATTTCCGAGCGATGGAGCACCGGAATATGCAGAGCTCGCGCCGCCGTCAGTTCGACATTATCGGCCGCTACTGCTGTGGTATACACGACGAAATCCGCGCCCTCGATGTGTGTTTCATCGTGACCGACAAAGACATGGGCGCCCCGGTCTGACAGCCGTCGCGTGTACTCGTGCAACGCGACGTCAGAACCCGTCACCTTGTATCCCTTGTCAAGCAGAATGCTCGCGATAGCGCTCATGCCCGCGCCCCCGATACCGATAAAATGGACGTGAATTGCGCCCTCTGCACTTAGCCGTTCAACTGCCACCGCTCCGTCACCTCTCGCATTTGCCTTTTTCAAAACTCAGATCCGCATCGTCCACGCCTGCCGCGCCTCACTCACTGTGGACAGCGATCCCAGCACGCACACGCCGGCATACCCGCCGCTCATCTGAACAACCAGCGCGTGGTCGAGCGCTTCTCCCACATCGGGAAGAATCCACACAGGCACGCGTTCTGCGACCTGCGACCGGACCTGCTGCGCGACCGAATCGGCTGTTGCGGCGCGGCCCGCGCGCGGCTGCGTGACAATCACTGCCCCGGCCAGGCCAGCGACTGCGGCGATCATGCCGCCAATGTCCTTGTCAGCGAAGACGCCCACGACAAACAGCCACCCCAGCGGCGCCAATGGGTGTAGCGCCGCCGCCAACGCTCGCGCACCCGCCGGGTTGTGAGCGCCATCGAGCAGTACCAGGGGATCCCGCGACAAAACCTCCAGGCGCCCCGGCCAATGAGCGCGCGCGACACCTTCGCGCATCGCCTCTTGCACAGAAGGACCAAAGCCGCGCCGCGCCAGCAGTTCGAGTGCGCACAACGCAACCGCCGCGTTCTCCACTTGATGGAGTCCAAGCATTCGAGTGCGCAAACCCAACAAATCTTGGTATACCCCAAAATAGGAAAAATTGTGACCCTCCAGTGATCCTGCGCCCTCGCTCGCGGCGGTAAACTCACGCCCGAAGCGAAACGCTGCGCTGGAAACCGCCGTTGCCGCCTCTTCAATCACCAGCAGCGCGGCGCCCTGCGCCGCCGTCACCACGGGACGGCCTGGTTTGATGACGCCAGCCTTGTCGTACGCGATCTGTGTCGACTGCGAGCCCAAAATAGCCGTATGATCCAAATCCACATTGGTAATGACCGATAGTTCTGTCGTCACGACATTCGTCGCGTCATACCGGCCGCCCAATCCCGTTTCCAGGACGACGATGTCGCACTTGCGAGATGCAAAGTATAAAAACGCAATGGCGGTGGCAATTTCAAATTCGGTCGGATCCAGTTCCGTATCCCCGAGAGGATCGGCCGCGTCTTTCACCTGAACCGTGCAGCGCCACAGGTCACTCGCGTCAATGGGCGCGCCGTTTACGGCGATGCGCTCTGAAAATGACAGCAGGCTGGGCGACGTATAAAGCCCCACCCTAAACCCGGCCGCCTGCAGGACCGTCGCCAGATACGCGCATGTCGAGCCTTTGCCGTTGGTGCCCGCCACGTGGATGAAACGTAGCCTGCGCTCCGGATGACCCAACCTGTCAAGCAGGGCCTCAGTTCGTTCAAGTCCTGGTTTTATACCGAATCTGTGTCGGGATTCAATGTACGTCAGCGCATCATTGGCGTCCTGTAATGGGCTCATGACCATACATCATCCTATTCTGCGCCTTGTCCACTTGACACTGTCGCGACGCGCTTCAGTTCGTTCCTGACTTTAGCCCGCCGCGCCTCGTATCCTCGCAGTTTCTCCCGCTCTTTGTCCACGACGGCTTCTGGCGCCCTGGCGACAAACGCGTCATTGGCGAGCCTGCCCACCAGCCGTTCCACTTCGAAATCAAGGTGGCGCAGTTCCTCATCGAGCCGTTGGCGTTCAGCCTCAATGTCAACCAGCCCCTCCAGAGACAGCCAGATTTCCACGTCTGTCAGAACGCTGGTCGCGCGTTCGGCAGGCGGTGCGGCGTTTGCGTCAATCACCAGCTTTGACGGATTGCACAATCGTTCAATATAGGGCGCCGCAACCTGTAAAACGTCCTGACGAGAAGCACTTGGTCGCAGGATGAGGGCTGCCTTTTTCCCGAGCGGGATGTTCTGCTCCTGGCGAAGCGCCCGCACGGCGCGAATCACTTCCATGACCAGCGACATAGCGGAGAACGCGTCGTTGTCAATGGCTATTTCAGCAACATCCGGCCATGCCGCCCGCATGATGGTTTCGCCGTCATGCGGAAGCGCCTGCCAAATCTCCTCCGTGACAAAGGGCATGAACGGATGAAGCAGGCGCAGCGCCCGGTCGAGCACGAACAAGAGAGTCTGGCGCGTGGGTTCTTTGCTTCTCTCATCCGATCCGTAGAGGGAGACCTTGGACAATTCAATATACCAGTCACACAC
>JAJZCB010000018.1:0-1441 GCA_021846285.1 Bacillota bacterium | reverse complement strand
CGTTCCAGAAAAATTCGTAGATTGTCTTGCCGGCCTCCGAGAACTGATAGTCATCGAGTTCACGCGTCGCCTGCTCGACAGTCTCTGCAAGCCGGTGAACGATGTAGCGGTCAGCCAGACTCTGTTGCGCCTTGTCCGGAAGCGCGCTCTTGACACCGGGCGCCATATTCATGAGCACAAATCGAGAGGCATTCCAGATCTTTGTCACGAGCGCCTGCGCCTGTTCCACCCGCTCGGTGTAAAACCGCATGTCCTGTCCGATCGCAGTTCCCGTCACGAGCATAAATCGGAGCGCGTCCGCACTGTATGAATCAATGACTTCCATCGGATCGACGCCGTTGCCAAGGCTCTTGGAAAATTTGCGACCCTGATCGTCTCTTACCAACCCGTGCATCAGCACATCCTGAAATGGCGCCTGATCCGTAAAGGCGAGTGATGTGAAAATCATCCGGGCAACCCAGAAGTAGATGATGTCAAACCCGGTCGAGAGCACCTGAGTCGGAAAATAGCGCGCAAAGTCACCCTCTTCATCCGGCCATCCCATGGTGGAAAACGGCCATAGCGCGGACGAAAACCAGGTGTCAAGCACGTCCTCGTCCTGGGTCACCGCGCCGCCGCAATGCGGGCAAGCCGTCACATCTGTGCGCGACACCGTCGTTTCTCCACACTCGCCGCAATAAAAGGCTGGAATTCGATGCCCCCACCACAACTGGCGAGAGATGCACCAGTCGCGAATGTTGTCAAGCCAGTAGCCGTAGGTCCTGGCAAAACGATCCGGCACAAAGCGAACAGCGCCGCTTTCCACCACTTCCTTTGCCGGCTCGGCCAATGGTTGCATACGCACAAACCACTGCGTGCTCAGCCATGGTTCCACCACGGTGCCACAGCGTTCGCAATGCCCCACTGAGTGATTGTGCGCGGACTTCGTGAGAAGCCCTGTCGCAGTCAGGTCTTCTACGATCTTCCTGCGCGCTGCAAACCGGTCAAGCCCGGCAAATGCGCCGGCATGTTCATTGAGCTTACCGTCCTGATCCATGACATTGATCGCCGCCAACTTATGACGAAACCCTACTTCAAAGTCGTTGGGGTCATGCGCTGGAGTGATTTTCACTGCGCCCGTTCCGAATTCGGGATCCACGTATTCGTCGGCAATCACGGGGATTTCGCGAGCAGTGAGCGGCAGTCGAAGGAGTTTCCCCACAACAGGCCGATACCGTCCGTCATTGGGATTGACCGCCACCGCCACATCGCCAAACATCGTCTCAGGTCGAGTCGTCGCCACTGTCAACGATCCTGATCCGTCCACGAATGGATACGAAATGTGATACAGCACGCCCTCTGTATCCTCGTGCTCCACCTCGATGTCTGACAGCGCCGTCTCGCACCGCGGACACCAATTGATGATGTACTTGCCGCGATAGATGAGTTCTCTCTCATAGAG
>JAJZCB010000017.1 GCA_021846285.1 Bacillota bacterium | reverse complement strand
AACACATTCATCTGCGGCACAGCGCGAGAAGCGATGGCAAGCGCAACGTTGGTCAGAAATACGGCCATGGTTATCGGCGCCGCCAATTGAACACCAAGGACAAACACTGTCACAAGCGCTCTTAAAAATACGTCGGCCACAGAAGCGCCAAAAACAGCCGCGCCGATAGGCACATAGTGATAGCTTTGGAGCACGGCAAGCAAAATGCTATATTGACCCCCCAAATTTAAAAAGAACAGAGCGAATAAGGTATACCAAAAGTTAGATATCAACCCTACCGGCGCCCCGAACCCCGGATTCACGATCGCTGCTACGGAATAGCCGATTTGCAAGTCCAGCATCCCCCCTGCAAATTGAACGGCCGCAAAAACGAAACCGGCGACGAGACCAATGGCTATTCCAGTTAGAGATTCGATCACCAAGTGGGTGACAAACCATCCCAGCGAGACTGTGACGTGACGTCCGGCCAGTTCCGACAACGGCGAGGCAGAATAAACAACAAGCGCCAGATAGAATCCCAGCCCAATCTTAAACAGGGCTGGCACCTGCGAGTTACCAAAGAGAGGCGCCGTAGACATGAGACCAAGACAGCGCACAAACACAAGCAAAAATACTAACAGGGCAGGCGTGATCGTCATGGCCTAACGGATGAAATTCTGCAAGTTGCCTAGAATGTTGACCGTAAATGCCATGATCTGCTGAAGCATCCAGGGGCCTGTCAATGCAAGGATGATTCCAACGACCACAATTTTCGGGATAAACGACAGTGTCTGTTCCTGGATCTGTGTCGTAGCCTGAAAGACACTTATGATCAGACCAACAAGCAAGCCCGCCAACAACAGAGGTCCCGCCAGTTCCAGCACCAGAAGCATGACACTTTGCCCAAGTCCGATCACAAAGTTGCCGTTCATATCCATTCTCCTTCGTTAGCTGCGTGTTCCGGGCGAGGAGAGCCCCCGTTAGTGAAAGCCGGCCAACAGTGACTTGACGACCAGATACCATCCGTCAACCATGACAAACAGCAGCAATTTAAACGGTAGGGAGATCAGCACCGGCGGCAACATCATCATTCCCATGGACATCAGTGTCGTGGCAACCACCAGATCAATGATCAAAAATGGAATGTAAATCATGAATCCGATCTGGAAGGCTGTCTGCAACTCACTGATGGCAAACGCGGGAACCAGTGTTGTCAGAGGCAGTTGCGCCAAGGAGGCCGTCGGTTTCTCATGGCGATAGGCCAAAAACAGGTTTACATCCTGAATGCGGGTCTGCTTCGCCATGAACTCCTTAAAGGGGAGTTCTGCCTGATCAATGGCGACTGTCTGCCCGATCTTGCCCGCCAGATAGGGTTGAATCGCATTGTGATTGACCGCGTTCAGGGTCGGACTCATGACAAACAGAGTCAAGAAGAGGGCAAGCCCGACAAGAACCTGGTTCGGAGGCGACTGCTGCAGCGACAGAGCGCCGCGCACAAACGCCAGGACCACTACAATTCGTGTAAAAGCGGTCATCATGATTAAGATCGCAGGGGCGAGACTGAGCACTGAAAGAAGGACAATGATCTGCACAGCGCTAACCACACCCTGTGGACCACCCGCCGGTGTGATTGCGAAGGACACTGCAGGCAGTGAACCTCCTGTGCTCGCCAAGGCCATTCCCGGCCACAACGCGATAGCCAGTAAACCAGAGAACGGCGTGATGCGCAACAGCTTCCTGTTCATACTGGGCGCCCGTTCCTGTCTGAACCGTCATCGTCCGAACCGAAGTCCTGACCATCCCGGGTCGCTTCTCGATACACCTGTTGCCGCCTGGTTTTCAAAGTCTCCAGCCGATCAAGCAACTGGTTTTCAAACGGTTGACCGTTATCCCGACCTATGGACTTCTTCGCGCGTAGAGAGAGCAGCCAACTGAAAGCCGGTTTCACCAACGCCAACGCAGCGTCATCTCCGCCGCCGCGCAGGAGCCGCTCCGCCAAATCCGGATCATCGAATCGCGCCACGCATTCCACGTGGGACCCCACCCCAAGCAGTAACACTGTCTTGCCGTCAACAACGACGGTCTGCAAACTCTTGTGTTGCCCCAGTGACGTTGCCGACGTAATGCGCACCAAGCGATTGGAACCAAATCCGGCAGCTCTTTTGCCGAGCAATCGAATCGAAACATAGGCGAGAGCGCAGATGAGTAATAGGCTGACGATGAGCTCAAACACGCTGGAAAATCCGTTCATACACTATCCCAGCGCTTTGCGGATCGCTTCGACAACCCGGTCCGCCTGAAACGGCTTTACGATAAAGTCCCGCGCACCGGCCTGAATCGCATCGATGACCATCGCCTGCTGCCCCATTGCCGAACACATAATAACTTTGGCCGACGAGTCCACGGCGCGAATCTCCTTGAGCGCTTGGATGCCATCCATTTCGGGCATCGTGATGTCCATGGTGATCAGATCCGGTTTCAATTCCCGAAAGCGTTCGAGCGCCTGCAGACCATCACTGGCCTCTCCGATCACCTCATACCCATTCTTGGTCAAAATCTCCTTGATCATCATACGCATGAATGCAGCGTCGTCGACGACCAAAATGCGATGTGCCAATGTCATTCTCCTTTACCTGCTGGTTTAAAACGGCATCAACATCAACACCACTTGACTTACTGCAGACGTTTGACACGCTCCGCCGGACTTATAATATCGGTGACCCGAACGCCGAAGTTTTCATCAATCACCACAACCTCACCCCGGGCGATCAATTTGTTGTTGACAAGAATATCAACCGGTTCACCGGCCAGTTTGTCAAGTTCCAGAATGGCCCCAGGAGCCAGGTTCAAAATATCCCTGATGAGGCGTTTCGCCCGACCGAGTTCTACCGTCACGGACAGCGGGATGTCAAGCAGCAGGTCGAGGTTTTGTCCGTTGGTTTGTATCGGCCCTGTCTCATCAAACGCTGAAAACACCGCTCGTTCCACGACTGGTTCTGACGTGTCTGACTGGCCATATACCGCGTGAACGCGGTGGTCTGCAAGCGCTGCTGAACTGGCGTATGCGGTGGCAGCCTTGGTCGCCGCAACCTGCAGGCGCGGATCAGAAACGGCCTGCTCCCGTTGGGTGATCGGAGGGCCCGTGGCGTCGCTGACCACTGGTTCGGGGCTGATTTCGGTGTATGTCTCCATCCCCTGCGGGCCGACAAGCATCTCCACGAGCGATTGCGCAAACCCCAGCGGATACAGTTGCATGATGTGGGAATCGATGACGGCGCCAACCTGAAGGTGAAACGATACTTTGACCAGAATGTCAGACCGCGGACGAAGCACATCGTCCACCTCTTGAGCCAGATCAACGACGCGCACCGTAGGAGGGGATATATTGATCGTACGGTTTACCATGGTCGACATCGAGGTGGCGGCGGAACCCATCATCTGGTTCATCGCCTCCGCAACTGCGCTAAGATGCAGGTCATTGAGTTCCTGCGACGGAGACGTGCCATCGCCGCCCAACATCAGATCTGCGATAATCTGGGCGTCATTCACGCGAATCGCCAGCACATTGCTGCCTTCAAGCCCTTGCGTGTACAAAACGTGGGCAGCCACATGGGGAATGGGGAACTCTTTGCACACATCTTCCTTGCGCAAAAGAGAGACCTCCGGCGTGGTAATGGTTACCTTCTGCCGCAACAACGTCGACAGCGTGGTGGCCGCCGTTCCAAAACAGATATTCCCGATTTCTCCCAAAGCGTCACGGTCAAACAGCGAGAGATGGTCATCCGGATTCAGCGCCGGATAACCCTGTCCGTCAGCCATCAACGCATCAATCTCCTCTTGAGACAAAAAGTCTTTATTCAAACTCTGCACCTTCTTCCACCACTTGCGAGATCTTCAAAGCGTAACGCCCCCGCACCGTGCCTGGATAACCCCAATACTTTCGTTCTTCTCCCACCCGAATGGTCAGCGGACGATCTATCGGCTGTTCGAGGGCGATGACGTCGCCCTCCTTCAGGCCAAGGAACTCGTCTACGCGAATGAGTGTCTGTCCGACCTCCGCCCTGAGTCCCACTTCGACACTGCCCATGTGTCTTGAGAGGACCCGTGATTGCGCGTCAGCGTCGACGACGTTTCTCTGTGGCGTGGCAAACGCAAACCGATTGCTGAGCCTGGGCATGACCGTTTCAAGCACAACGTGCGGCATGCACAGATTGATCAGACCGGAGACAGGACCGATGGACACAGCCAGTGATACGACAAGAACAACATCATTTTGGTTGGCAATTTGTATAAATTGCGGATTGATCTCCAAACCATCGTAAGTAAACTGCAGATCTGCGATACCGGCCCAGGCGGCGCTCAGTGAGGGCAACGAACGCGTAAACAGCCGCTCCATGACAAGAATGTCGATATCCGTAAGTCGATGGTCGATGTCGATTTTGTGACCCAAACCGCCAAGCAGTCGATCAAGCATCGCGGCCGCTACGTTACTGCCCATCTCCACCAAAAACTTTCCACCCAACGCCTTCACATCAATGACGTGCAGTACTGTCACTTCGGGTATGGAGCGCACGAACTCTTCGTAAGGCACCTGATCGACGGAAGCGACCAAAACCTGCACAACTGTTCGGGCCTGGACAGACAGGTACGTGGCGAGTAATCGTGAATAGAGTTCGTGAATGCGCGAGATGGTGCGCAAATGCTCTTTTGAGAATCGCATGGCGCGCTTGAAGTCATACGGTCGGATGCGTAAGGCGCTGTCTTCCCGGCGAATGTCTTCGGCTGACACTTCCCCGGAACTGAGCGCAGACAGGAGCGCGTCAATCTCGCCTTGCGACAATATGTCCGGCATTTTCCACCCTCCTCACTGCACGATCAGGGAATCGATGTAAACCGCCACGACTTTTCCGGTAACCAGGAACGAATTGATACGCTTCATGACCAGTTGCTTGATGAGTTCGCGACCGCCCGACATCATGATCTGCGTTGCAGAGAGACTGTGGAGGACTCCGATGACAGCGTCAGCCACCTGCGCCTGACGCTCCGTGAGCTCCGTGGCGACGGCGCCGTTTGGCGCCTGCAGCGTCAATTGAATCTGAATGACGCTGCTCCCCTGCAGATTGGTAGTGATCTGACTCATGGCATACTGCCACGATTGCAGCGCGGCCGCGGATGGCGGTTGATGCGCTTGCGGCTTTATTACAAATTGATACACGAGTGCGCCGCCGATGACAACCACGGCCAAAACTCCAATGATGATGAGTGAACCACGTTTACGATTCATGTCTCTCCTGAATCCCCCACTGTGCTGCGCGTACGCCTAGCAATCCAATCTGTTGGTAGTATTCGGTAATCAATCTGTTGACCTCAGCCGCTTCTTCCTGGACTACGTACTTGCGGCCGGAGAACAATGAAATTACCGTGTCTGGCGTGGCCTCAACCAACTCTATCATCGTCGCATTGACGGAAAATGGGGCGCCGCTGATGCGCGTCAAAGTGAGCACTCGGTTTCCCCACCCCCTTACGCTGGCAACGCCGCACTGGACTGGAACCTGCACCCTGTCTGAGGGCGGCAACCCTCAGACAGTTCCGCAGTCCGTCCTGACTCTCTTACATTCGACAGAAACCAGAGAAAATCCTGTTCATTCAACACAATGCTCCCGGTCGAGCGAATTTACTTCGCTACGGACGTGATCGCACTCAACGGATACGGGGTACCAGACACGGTGAGCATGACTTGCCCATTCTGACTGGCTATCGACGTGACTACACCGGTGACTGGACTCCCGCCATTGCTCGAGACAGTCACCGTATCGCCGAGCAGCCCCGTCGCGGAAGCCATCTGACTGGACGCTGTGAGACCGCCCATGGCGTTGATTAGGGTCTGTTCCTCTGACGACACGTTGGTCATCTGTTCGAGCGTGGAAAACTGCGCCAGTTGAGCGACAAACTGACTGCTTGACTGCGGCGCCAGAGGATCCTGGTACTGCATCTGCATCGCCAGAAGTTGCAAGAACGCATTCTGGCCGAGCGACCCACCGGGAACAGACGACGGTTGAGGCACTTGCGAGTTTCCCTGTCCACTCGCAGGCTGCACGCTGATACTGGACAAACCGATCCCTCCTCTCATGCTCGCGCGGTGAATCCCGCGTGATCAAAATCGCGCTGCGCTGCATACGGACTCTCGGACCGACCGATCGACACACTGCCCCTCAGGGCATGAGCGTTCAGCGGTTGCTTGTGGTTCTGCTCGCCCTTCAAGGAAGAATGCCCACTGTCAGCACCGACATCGATGGCGACAGATCCGTATCCGCCCGCGTGAAGAAGCTGGCGCAATTCGGGCAGTTGTGACTGGACCAGGGATTGCGCCTCCTGATTCGCTAACGCAAATCGGACTCGCAATCCTGTCACTTTGTCACCTGTCACGGTAACCCGAAGTTTCCCCAGATGCCCGGGAACGAGGGTCAATTCGATGGCGGAAAAACCGCTGCCAAGCATTTGCGCACTTTGTCGCATCAGCCATCCGGCCACGTCTGGAGCAAATCGCTGCATCAGCAAACTCTGAAGCGCGGGAACAGCAAGCCCCGATGACTCATTCGCGTTGGCTGCCGCCAGGCTGCCTTCACCAGGCGACAGAGATCCGCTCGTGTGCGACCGGCCTTGGTGAAACTGACTGGAAACTGACGCTCCGCCCACCCCAGGAGGAACCATCGTCGCGTTCGGAGTAACTATGGACTCCTGCGCTCCTGCAGGGGCGCCTGCTGGAACACCAGTGTGAATCCGCGGCTTTCCCTGACCGCGAGCGCCCGCCTTGCGAAAACCCGTTTGCATTTGTGCAGCGGAACCCCGCAAGAGAAGGCGCGCAGCCTGGGAAGCGCCTCTGACAGACAAAGCATTGATCGGTTTTCCGCGCCCGTGGGATGCGGAAAACGTTAGATTTTGGACAGAAGCGACACCTCGAGAAGCGGACGCAGGAGCGCCGACGGTAGAAGCAGTCCCCGCTGTTCGTTGCGCAGTTGCAGTCAGTACGGAGAGCGGCGACCTACTGCCTGTCGCAGCAACGACCATAGGAGCCTGTAGGGAGCGCCTGTCTGCCAAAAGTGCGGCGGGAGACGCGGTTCCCGGTGCTGCCTTCAGTGCGGCGGCCGAGCCGTTTCCCTGTGCTGCCTTCAGTGCAGCGGCCGAGCCGTTTCCCTGTGCTGCCTTCAGTGCAGCGGCCGAGCCGTTTCCCTGTGCTGCCTTCAGTGCAGCGGTCGAGCCGCTTCCCGGTGCTGCCGACAGGGCATCGCTGCCTGGGGATGCATGACTGCGTACGCCTGACCCCGCCACAGCAAGTTCCCGAACCGACGATCGCTGAGTTTGCTGTGTGTCAATAACTGTGGCCAAATTACTGCGCGCCAGTCCTGATTCCGCGCGTACTAAACCCAGTCCAGATGGGCCGCGGACAGCGATTCGCATGTACGAAGTTCCAGTCAAGACCCCGCGGCCCCTTGACGACAACACCGTCTGAGCACCCTCGCTGCCCCGTTGCTCAATCGTCTGCACACCAGGCGGGTGTTTACTCAGGACGATCGGTTCTGTTGAAGATCTCCCCGGCGTTATCGCTCCCAGCCTAGCGAGCCCCGTCTCGCCCACCGCGGCGTTCGCTGTCGTCTCCCCATGCCCGGGAGAGTTTGCTGCGCCGCTGCGCCCTGCAGCCGTACCCGCGCGGTACGCACTAAAGCCACTCTGGGATGGAACCTGCGCAGTTCGCTGTTTCTCTATGGCAAGCCAAGACAAAAAGATCCCTGGCCCTTGGGCGACCAACCCTGTGGGTTGACCGGCATGCCCGCCATGCGACTTGACCTGCTCCTTTTGTCCAGCATTGATATGCCGCCTGGGAGCGCCCGTGCGCGTTTGCGTCTTTCCGGATGACAGTTCTGACGGTGAAAGTTCAACACTCAACTGGCTTCCTCCTTTCCTCGGAGGCCTGACCCTTTCGGGCGCAATGCTGACGTTTGCGGCATCACCTCCTCATGCAACTGGCTTCCCCGCCGGTCATCCAGCGGTCTGTCCGCCAACTGTCATGCGCCCGCCTGTAAAAGCTTTGCTGCCTGCTTAGGCGCCATGTCTGCAAGAATGGACGCCTCATCCGCAGAATCCATCGCGCGCAAGACCAGAACCTGTTCCGCAAAGGACAGTTGTGTCAAGATCACAGCCGCTTGATTCGGTGACATATCCATGTATACCTTGGCCTGCTTAACTGCGCTTTGCGCAACCATACCCGTCTTGTGAACCTGCGACAGTCTTGCTTGCGCCTGCCTGGAGAGTACGACCAGATGCGCCTGGTCTGCCGCCACCTTTGCTTCCAACGACACCACAGACCGTTTGAGGCGTGTGATCTCATTTGTCTTTTGATGCAATTGACGTGTCAATGCGGCCACCTGCTCCGGTACTGGCGGCGCCAATGGCGACTGCCCCAACATGTGACGGACGGCGGGTATCTGATCGGTCGCGGTCGTGATCTTGCCGAGAACGTTGATGCCCACAATCTGCAGGGCGATTCCTGCGAACAGCGCGGAAGCCAGTATGGGCAGCAGGAAGTAATATATGATCCAAGACATCGGCCGGGCGCGTCTCTCCTTGACCGCCACACCCAATCACTCCCAACCTTTAAATCCGAGTTAACCTGCCTTGTCCAAGAGATCGATGCTTCGATCAAATCGGATATTCATGCAACGCGCGCGACTTCCAGACGAAAGTCCGCGGGTCAAACCGAAAGACGTGCGTATGCCGCCATAAACCTCTGGAGTACAGACACCCTGGGCTAGGGAGATTCATGATTCTGCCTGCGCCACATCGAACGCGTGACGGCCAGTTCGTCTCCGCTTCGCAAGTCGATGCCTTGCCGCAAACGGCGCTCCGCTTCCTCCAACAGGCTGCATTGGCGCCCCCATGTTTCAGCCTGGGTGTACGCCTCTCTCGTCAGGTCGCGAGCATCGTTCAACTGCTGAGTGCATTCATCCACCACAGTGGTCTGAAGATCCGCCGCCTTTCCAAGCAGCGACTGATAGCGATGCCATGCCACAGTATCACCTGCCACAGCGAGATGATGTCCGGTTTCCATTTCAGCCTCGCTTTGCATCCTGTGAATCCCGTCCAGGTGTTTCTGGGCGCTGTCCACTTCCAATACCGCCATGCGCTGCTCCAGTTCACGCAGTTTTTGCAGTTGCGCATAGATCCGCTGCATACGCCCACTCCGTTTGGTGTCTTTCAAGGTGTTGTGCGGCCTCCCTTGGATAACTCACTCATCGCGCTCAGTGTCTGTTCAAACACGGTCTTGTCGGACACCCCCTGGCGCAGAAACTCCAGCAAATCCCGTTCGATGGCAATGGCCTCATCGGCCAAACGGTCACTTCCCGGTTTGTAGGCCCCAATGCGAATCAAATCCTCAACGTCGCGTTTCGCTGCCATCAGTGCTCGCAGGTGGCCTGCAGCCTGGTAGTGCTCATGCCCGACAAGATCGTTCATCAAGCGGCTTACGCTTTGCAGTACATCTATGGCGGGGAACTGTCCGCGATTGGCGAGTTCACGGCTCAGAACAATATGACCATCGAGAATGCCGCGAACAGCATCCGCGATTGGATCCTGAAGATCGTCTCCGTCGACCAGAACAGTGTATATGCCAGTGATAGACCCTGATTGCGAGCGCCCGGCCCGTTCCAATAACCTGGGCAGTGAGGCAAACACTGACGGCGTGTACCCGCGAGCGGTCGGCGGCTCGCCAACTGCCAGCCCCAGTTCCCGTTGCGCCATGGCGAAGCGTGTCACTGAGTCCATCATCAGCGCAACACTGCGACCCTGATCGCGGAAAAACTCCGCAATGGCGGTCGCCACGAACGCGCCCTTGACTCGAACGAGCGGCGGCTGATCCGAGGTGACAACCACAACGACAGAGCGGCGCAGACCATCCGGCCCCAGATCGCGTTCGATAAACTCCCGAACTTCCCGACCACGTTCCCCGATGAGCGCAATCACGTTGACGTCCGCCTCACTGCTTTGCGCCACCATCCCAAGCAGTGTACTCTTGCCGACGCCACTGCCTGCGAACAGTCCCACCCGCTGGCCCACGCCAAGTGTGAGCAATCCATCGATGGCGCGCACTCCGGTTGGGAGTGGCGTGTCAATGCGCGGACGGCCAAGAGGCGGGGGAGGATCCCTGTGAATTCTTGCCGACTCCCGACCGGTTAAGGGACCAAGCGAATCAAGCGGCTCCCCGAGCCCTCCGACGACTCGTCCAAGCAGATCGTTCCCGACGCGTATGTGCAGAGAATCGCCAGTCGCCTGAACCAGACTGCCTTGTGCAAGTCCCTCAATAGGTCCCAGAGGCATCAGAAGGACCAGATCGTGCCGAAACCCCACCACCTCACACAACGACTCCTGCCCGTCTCCAGAGCGGATGATGCATACCTCTCCGATGCGAGCCGAAGGTCCGCGCGCCTCAATCGTCAATCCGACCACTTTCTCCACTCGGCCGTACACGCGATACAGCCTGGCGCCGCGCAACCGCTGGGTCAGCTGTTGGCGACGGTCATCGGTCATGAGCACTGGCAATCCACTCCTTGACAATGTCGCGCAGTGTTCTTCCGGCCTCTTCTAACCGGGTGGCCACTCTGCCGTCGAGCGTGCCATATTCGCTGACAATCAGCACGTCACCCTGTGACAGAGTGTGATCGGGCGCAATGACCAGTTGCGTTTGCGGCGCCAACGCCCGTTCAAACTCGGATCTTCGGGAAAGCGCGCTGCCATAATCAACAGACGCCACAAGCAATTCTACCTTTGGCGCCCGCTCTACTTCGGTCAACACCGACTGTACAACGCGCAGCACGTATTCACCGTCACTGTCCAGCGCACGCTCCACAATGCGATTGGCGACGCTGAGAGCCAGTTCCGCGATCGCTTCCTCTGCCGTACGGATTCGTTCGCGCCGCTCCATCTCCGCCTGCTTGACAACGGTGCCAGCGTATTGCACCTGACCGTCGCACTCCTGTCGAGCGGCTTCGACGCCAGCCATAAAGCCTTCCCGATGTCCAACCGAGGTCGCTTCCTCCGCAAGCCGGACAGACTCTTGCCTGGCCTGTTCCAGAAGCTGTTCCGCATGCTCCTGGGCAGTTACCACAATGCGCAGAGTTTCGTCCTTGATCGCTTCAAGAATCTCCTTCTTGTGGCTGATCTCCCGTTCCAGTTCAAGGATGTTTCTCTGCAACGTCGCTCCCAGGTCGATCGCTTCCGCCACCGGCAATTGTTGCTCCATGGAACTCGCGAACGGAAACGAGAGCTGTCGATCTGGAATGTGTTCCGCCACACTGCGCCATATCCTAGACAAGGATGTCATCTCCCCCGCCGCGCGCGATCACGATTTCTCCGATCTCCTCAAGCTGACGGATCTGAGCGACGATGCGTTGCTGGGCTTCTTCCACGTCGCGCAGGCGCACCGGCCCCGCAAACTCCATGTCTTGCTGGAAGGTTTCCACCATGCGTTTTGACATGTTGCGATACACTGCGGCCTGAACGTCGTCACTGGCCGTCCGCAGTGCCAACATGAGATCGGCTTGGTCGATGTCGCGAATCACTCTCTGGATGGCGCGGTTGTCAAGCAAGACGATGTCCTCAAAGACAAACATCCGCTTTTTGATTTCCTCGGCCAAGTCCGGATCCGACAGTTCCAGACTCTCCAGGATGCTGCGCTCTGTAGCGCGATCCACGCCGTTGATGATGGCCACGATCGCGTCAAGCCCACCCACGGACATCGCATCGACGGAACTGGAGGAGGACAGCTTGTTTTCCAGGATGCGTTCCACCGAGTTCACAACCTCTGGAGTGGTTACGTCCATGACCGCGATGCGCCTCGCCACATCAGCCCGTAAAGCCGTCGGCAACTCGCTGAGAACAGCCGCAGACTGCGGGGCGTCCAAATAGGAGAGAACCAGGGCAATCGTCTGTGGATGTTCATTTTGAATGAAGCTCAAGATTTGACCGGGACTTGCCTTGCGGGCAAATTCAAACGGTCGCACCTGCAGCGACGCTGTCAAACGTTCGATGATGGACACGGCCCGCTCTGTTCCAAGCGCCTTTTGCAAGACGTCGCGCGCATACTCCATGCCGCCCTGCGCAATATACTCTTCAGCGATTGCCAATTCATGGAATTCCTGTAGAATTCCCGTGCGATCCTGCGTCGTCACTCGATTCACCGTGGCAATCTCGAGCGTCAACTGTTCAATCTCGTCCTCGCGCAGATGCTTGTACACACCTGCGGCCACCTCTGGCCCTAGACTGATCAGCAGGATCGCGGCCTTCTGCTTGTAATTCAGAATCCCGCCACCGCGCATGGACTGTCACCCCTATTCCTGTGACAGCCACGAACGCACTAGTGAAGCGAACGCTTCGGGGCGTCGTGACGCCAGTTCTTTTAGTTGTCGCGAAACCGCCAGGTCCTGCGGTTCAGGCGGCATATTAACAAGCGATGCAAGAGACAGCGAATCGAGAGCCTCATCCGTCACCTGCTTGCGGTTGCGCCGCCGAAGAACAAGGAAGGCCGCCACCGCTCCGCCTCCTACAACCAACAATGCAGTCACAGCACCGACCGCCAACGGCGAGCCAAAGAATGTTCCCGCTGTTCCGCCAACCGCTGTGGCAGGCGCAAACGGGATGCCAAGCACGGTCACGCTAGGCGCTGCCGCCCCAGTCGCCCGTTGCCCGGCCGCGGTTAGCACGTAGGACTGGATTTCACGGGAAAGCTGTGCGGTAAGCGGAACTGCCGTTGAGTTGACCATGACACTGACCGTATATCCCTTAAGCTGAATCGGATCAAAAGTGGTGGCAGTATTGGTGTAGCTATTATCGTAGTTGGTTGTTGTGGAACGATTCGATGATGATCCTCCGCCGCCAGTTCCAGTCGCGCCATAAGTGGGAGTATTGATATTCTGCGTCGCTTGACCCCCGATGCCTCCAACCGTTCCGCCGCCGGTGCTCGATTGGGAGTTGGCTTGACTGGACAATGCAGGGCCCGGCGATACGATGTGTTTCTGCTGCGTCTCCCGGTTGAATGTCACGTTGGCATCCACCACGACTTCGACGTTGCCCGGCCCGACCAGCTTGATCAGGCTTGCTTTCAACTGACTCGCCAAAGACGTTTCCAACTGCTGTCGAAGATTCAGTTCATTTTGCAGTTGCGAAGCAAGCCCGACACCCGCGCCGGAAACTTGAGAACTCGACAGGGCGTTCCCGTATTGATCGACGACACTGACATTTTGCGAACTGAGTCCCTGCACGGCATGGGAAACCAGTTCCTGAATTCCGAAGATTTGGCCGGGCGCCAGTGTCACGCCAGATCCCACGGTCAAAACGACCGAGGCCTTGGCGCCCAGATTGGTGGTGGGATCCAGGAATGTCTGAGGTTGCGGCATCACGATGTTCACTTGCGCATTCTCGATGCCATTGATCGACTGAATCGATTGTCCAATCCGTTGTTCCAGTACGCCAAGCACCTGCAGATTGAGTTCCTGCGACGTCATGCCCAGCAGGCTTCCCTGTTGGAAAATGGAACTGTATTCCACAGTGCCGCTTGCCGGCATTCCGACCATCGCCATGTCAATCCTGACTTGGTCCGCTTGCGCCGCAGGCACCAGAATCGTATTGCCTTGCAACTCGTAGGGTATTTTCATTTGCTGCAGCTTTTGCGTAATCTGGCCAGCCGATTTTGCCCCGAGATTCGCAAACACTACCTGATAATCAGGATTCAGAAACACAAGCGACAGCACCAAAGCGGTGACAATGCCGACAGCGGCAATTAATTGCAGGTTCCTGCGCTGTCGTGACTCAAGCCCTTCATAGTAGGACCTGAAGCGTTTCAGCCACGAGGCTAAAGTTGGGTTCATTCGATTCCATCACCTTAACGCCCTCATCTATACTTGCATACTCATGATCTGATTGTAGGCGCCAATGACGCGATCACGCACTTGCACCGTCAGGTCGACCGCCAGTTGAGCCTGCGTCGCGGAAATCATGACATTCGCAATGTTCGGAGCGGTGCCGCTCGCCAAAGACAACCCCTGCTGCATACTGTTTGCCACCGATTGATTGACCGAACCGAGCGCCTGCTCCAGCAAGGAACCAAATCCGCCCGGAGCGGAAGCGTTGGCACTTGCGGCGCCGCCTGTCGCAACTGGCGTCAGGAGCGGGTTCTGAGTGGGTTGAATGACCATCTGTCACCCTACTTCCCTAAATTAATCGCCTGCACATCCATGGCCTTTGCCGCGCCAAACGCGGTTACGTTCGCCTGATACGCCCGCGTTGCCGCGATCATATCGAGCATTTGAGTCGCGATGTCCACGTTTGGCATCTGCACATATCCGTTTACGGCGTTTGGATTGGCAGGGTCGTACACGAGCTTGAATGGAGCAGAGCTCTGAACAATCGCGCTGACCTGAACGCCCTGAGTCGCGCCGCCTTGTGAGGCTGTCAGCGCGCCTGACAGCGTCGTGCCAAAGCTGCCAGAAGTAATCGGGCTAAATACCACTTGCTCGGCCCGATAAGGACCTCCTTGCGGAGTTCGCGCCGTGTTGGCGTTGGCGATGTTATTCGCGATGACATCCAGCCACGTACGGTTAGCCGTGAGGCCAGATGCGCTGATGGACATCCCGCCAAATAGTCCCAAAGTAATCAGCTCCCCGCCTAATCTGGTGCTGTCAAGCAGTTTGTACGAGGAAAACAGGAGTATGTTCCCCTATTCCCTCGACGCAACGAATGCGCGTCATCCCGTAATTGCGGTGCGCAAGGTCGCAAATTGATCCTGCAAATCCTGGACCAAGGCCCCATAATCGACCTGATTTTGAGCCAAGGCGCTCATCTCCGCATCGATGTTGACGTTGTTGCCATTCCCGCTAACCTGAGTCGCCGCATCTGTCGCGACAACCGGATTCACGCTCGAAAACGGCGTCGCACCGCCCAGGTCGCGCGCACTATTGGCGAACATCTGCAGGCCGGGCGTTGATGTAAGCCCATAAGCAGCCAGCCGAGCCTGCAACAGGCTGTTGAAGTGAACCACCTCGCGCTTGTACCCAGGGGTGTTCACGTTGGCAATGTTGTTCGCATACACCTGTTGCCGCAGTTGACCAGCGTTAAGAGCCGACTGGAGCGACGTCATGTAAAGCGAATCGAGTGTCGACAAACGGGCATGCCCTCCTCTCTGTCGAGTTATCTATTATCATTCAACAAAATTCGCCAATCCCCTGCATATCCGAAGGTCGAAAGATGACAAAATTCGACCCCGCCAATACAGAAGGATCGTCTGCGCCCAGAAAGCACACAGACGATCCTTGCGACACACGACGCCGATGCAACCGCACCCGCACTCCAGGAACGAGACGCACACAAAACTCGCGACGATTTAACGATGGCGCACCTTATCAAGTTGCGGCAGCAATTTATCGTTTAGAATCTTAATATACGTTCCCTTCATGCCAAGAGACCTCGATTCGATGACACCTGCACTCTCCAGTTTGCGCAGCGCATTTACGATCACAGACCGCGTGATCCCCACACGATCCGCCACTTTGCTTGCGACAAGGAGTCCTTCGCGTCCATCCAATTCTTCGAAAATGTGTTCAATGGCCTCCAGTTCGCTGTACGACAGAGAGTCCACAGCCATTTGCACGACCGCCCGGGATCTTGTTTCTTCTTCGATCTCATGGGCGCGTGAGCGCAGAATTTCCATGCCCACAACCGTCGCGCCGTACTCACCGAGCAGCAGATCTTCTTCCGTAAACTGTTGGTTGAATCGAGCAAGGATCAGCGTTCCGAAGCGATCGCCCCCGCCAATGACCGGAACAACGGTGGTATACTTCAAATCAAACCTTCGGGTGATGTCGTCTGGAAACAGACAGAAGGGATCCTCATCGGCAATATTGGCGGCCGTGGTGTCATGGCGCAACAGATCGGTGTTGTAGTCACGCGGAAACACCCTCTGCTTGAGAACGTCTTCATTGGTTACAGCGGGTTCGAATTCGTGCACGATCGCGTACCCGAGAATTTTCCCCGTGCGCGATACGACAAAGATGTTTGCCGCGATTACGTCGCGCATAACTTCAGCCATTTCCATAAAATCAACAAACTGACCAGCTCGTTGCAAGAGACGGTTAATACGCCTGCTCTTAGCGATAAGATCCATAAGTAAGCCTCCCTGTCACAATATAAACTGGCTCAGATCCCGATTGCGGGCAATTGAGCCCAGCTTTTCTTCCACGTACTCCGGGGTGATGACAACTTCCGTTGCACCGATATCAGGCGCCGCGTACAGCAGATCCTCGAGTACGCGCTCCACCAGCGTATGCAGGCGTCTCGCGCCGATATCCTCGGTGCTGGCGTTGACCTCTGTCGCAATTTCCGCCAACCTGCGCACCGCCTCCGGGAGAAACGAAACGATCACGTCTTCGGTCGCGAGCAAGGCGATATACTGAGTGAGCAGCGCGTGTTCCGGTTCGGTCAGAATGCGTTCAAAGTCCTCCGCCGTCAAACTGGATAGTTCGACGCGAATGGGAAAGCGACCTTGAAGTTCTGGAATCAAGTCCGATGGTTTCGACATGTGGAACGCCCCTGCTGCAATGAAGAGGATATGATCAGTCTTGACAGGACCGTGCTTCGTCATAACGGTGGATCCCTCAACAATCGGCAAAATGTCGCGTTGCACCCCTTCACGCGACACATCTGCGCCTCCCCGCCCCTCTTTGGTCGCGATCTTGTCAAACTCATCGATAAAGATGATACCCGCTTCCTCAGCCCTGCGCACCGCTTCGGACACCACTTCGTCCATGTCGATGAGTTTCTGAGCCTCTTCCTGGGACAGCAACTTGCGCGCCTCAGATACAGTCACCTTGCGGTTTTTTTTACGCTTTGGCATGAAGTTCCCCAACATCTCCTGCAAGTTGCCAAGCCCCTCAGCGCCCATTCCCGGCATGAAATCGAGCGCCGGAACGTTCTGATCCTCAACCTGAATCTCGATCACACGATCATCAAACAGCCCCGCATCCAGATCCCTCTTGATCTGAGCGCGTTCTCTCCCTACATCATCGGACACTTCCCGGCGATCAGAGTGGGACTGATACAGCATCTCAAGCGGATTGCGAAACGTGCGATCGCGGGCAGGATCGGGCACCAGCGCTTCGAGAATGCGCTCCGTGACGCGTGCTTCCGTTTGGCCCGACACAGATTGGAGGCGCTCATTCTTGACGGTGCGAATCCCGGTCTCAACGAGATCCCTGATCATCGAATCAACGTCTCTGCCCACGTACCCGACTTCCGTGAACTTGGTCGCTTCCACCTTTACGAAAGGGGCGCCGGTCAGTTTGGCGATGCGCCGCGCAATCTCCGTTTTGCCAACACCGGTCGGGCCGATCATCAAAATGTTTTTTGGTGTGACTTCTTCTCGCAATTCGGCCTGTAGTCTGGATCGCCGGTACCGGTTTCTGAGCGCAATGGCCACCGCGCGTTTGGCGTCCTTTTGGCCTACTACATATTTGTCAAGTTCCACCACAATCTGGCTGGGAGACAGATTTTGCACGACCGCATCGCCCCTTGTGACAGTCAAATCTCTTCGACCACAATCTGATCGTTGGTGAACACACAGATCTCACTGGCAATCGCCAGCGCTGCATTGGCTACTTCCCGCGGCGCCAAGGTCGTATGGCGGACGAGCGCCCGTCCGGCGGCAAGCGCGTATGCGCCTCCCGAACCGATGGCGCATACGCCGTCATCCGGTTCGATCACTTCGCCTGTTCCGGATATCAGAAGCAAATGGTCTTTCGACAAAGCGAGCAGCATCGCTTCCAGTTTGCTCAGCATGCGGTCCGTACGCCACATTTTCGCCAGTTCCACAGCGGCGCGGGGTACATTTCCGTGAAACTCCTCGAGTTTTTGTTCGAAGCGTTCGGACAGAGCAAACGCGTCTGCCACACTCCCCGCAAATCCAACAATGACCTCGCCATGGTACAGACGCCGCACTTTCTTCGCGGTAGCCTTCATGACCATGGCATTTCCAAACGTGACCTGACCGTCGCCCGCCATGGCCCCGCCCTGTTCTGTTTTGATCGCGAATATCGTTGTCGCATGAAAGGCATCCATAGAATACTCCCCAACTTCGGCAAATTTGCATCACGACCGGCGAAATCACGCGCGCGGATGAGTCGCCTCATATACCCGCAACAGATGTTCCTTGGCCGTGTGTGTGTAGATCTGGGTCGATGACAGACTTCGATGTCCCAGCAGTTCTTGCACAACGCGGAGATCCGCGCCGCCTTCGAGCAAGTGGGTCGCAAAAGAATGACGAAACGTATGCGGCGTTACGTGTTTTCCGACTGCAGACTGCTGCACGTACCGGTCAATCATCCGCCGCACAGACCGATCAGTCAGTCGTGTTCCGCGACTGTTGACGAACAAAGCGTCTTCATTGCGCTTGGCAAGCACTGGGCGCGCATGCTCCAGATACGAACGCAAGGCAAGCTGGGCTGCTGTGCCATACAGCACAATACGCTCGCGATTACCCTTGCCGATAACTCGAACTGCTCCCGCAGACACACGAATATCAGCGACCTCCAGCGCCACGCACTCCGCGATCCGGCATCCGGACGCATAGAGAAACTCCAGCAAGGCGCGATCACGCATTCCCAGCGGTTTCGTGACGTCAGGCGCCGCCAGGAGATGAATCATTTCCTCAACATAAAGGAACGCGGGCAATCGACGGCCCATGCGCGGCGCCCTTACGGCAACGGCAGGCGATCCCTGCAGCCTGCCTGATCGCACCTCAAACCGATAAAAGGTGCGTATGGCACTCAGCTTTCTTGCCATGGTGCTTCGACTCAGGCCAAGTTCCATGAGATGTCCAAGATAGTGACGAATCACGGTCGGTGTAACCGCGCTTGGCGCGCTTCTGACATGCGCCGCGAATGATGCGACGTCGTTCAGGTAGGCCGACACCGTGTGCTGAGACACCACGCGTTCCATATTGAGGTATGCGTCGAACGCCTCAATGGCCGCTTGCCACTCCCAAGGCAACTCTGTCTTGAGCGAATCGTCCATGGGGTTCCTGACTCCTTTGCCAAAGAACACGTTGCAGGTCAACCGTACAACGGCAAACGTATCGTAACACGTCACATTGAGCAGTCGCAAGCTACAAACCTTCGATCTGCATAAAATTCTGAATTGTATCAATCGCCGTTGTCACAATACATTCATTTTTTTCCTTTTTGTTGTGGAACTTTCTGTCCGGCGCCGGAAGAAGGCCAAACGTAGCGTTCATGGGCTGAAAATAACGCGCGTCAGCACTTGTGATGTAATGAGCGAGGCTGCCAATCGCAGTGGTCGGCGGAAATATGACAGGACTCTGACCCCTTGCGATCCGCGCCGCGTTGACGCCTGCGACAAGTCCGGACGCCGCTGACTCCACGTACCCCTCGACGCCCGTCATCTGTCCTGCAAAGAATAGTGATGCTCGCTGCTTAGTTTGATAAGTTGGCTGAAGCACCTTTGGCGAATTGAGGTACGAATTGCGATGCATGACGCCATAGCGAACGAACTCTGCCTGCTCCAGTCCGGGGATCAGCCGAAACACGCGAGCTTGCTCCCCCCATGTCAGGTGCGTCTGAAAACCCACGATGTTATACAGCGTCGCCGCGGCATTATCCTGGCGCAATTGAATCACCGCGTGTGGATTGCGGCCCGTACGGGGATCCGGCAGGCCCACCGGTTTGAGCGGGCCAAACAGCATGGTGCGCGGACCGCGTTTCGCCATGATCTCTATAGGCATGCAGCCCTCAAAATAGATTTCCTTTTCAAACTCATGAAGCGGAGCAGTTTCCGCTTCAATCAAGGCGTGGTAGAACGTGTCGAACTGTTCTTCAGTCAGTGGGCAGTTCAGGTACGCCGGCTCCCCTTTGCCGTACCGTGACGCCGCATACACTTTGGCATCGTCAATACTCGATCGCTCTATGATCGGCGCGGCGGCATCGTAAAAATAGAACGATTCAGCACCTGTAAACGCCTGGATGGAAGCGCTCAGGGCTTCTGACGTCAAGGGACCGGTCGCGACAACGGCGATACAGTCGGACGGTACATCCGATATCTCCGTTCTCTTCACTTCGATGCCCGGGTGGTGTTCAAGGATGTCCGTAACGACCCGCGAAAACGCTTCGCGATCGACAGCCAGCGCGCCCCCAGCGGGTACGGCCGTCTGATCCGCCGCGCGCATGATGAGCGAATCGAGCCGCCTCATCTCCTCTTTTAAGAGACCGACAGCATTGGAAAGACTCGCTGCGCGCAAGCTGTTCGAACAGACAAGTTCCGCAAAGTCGGAGCCACGGTGAGCAGGGGTTCTCTTAACACCTCTCATCTCATAGAGAGTGACCGAAACCCCTGTTCTGGCAATCTGCCACGCGGCTTCAGAACCTGCCAATCCTCCGCCCACGACCACCACTCTTTGTAGCATCGTCACACACCCCACAACCGCTCAATCGGTGGCTTCAGCGCGCATCCTGCGCAATCTCCTGGTGCTTGCACTGTGGATTGGAACACGCCAGCACTTCCTGGCCTGTCTTGGATTGCCGTTTCCTGACCATCGGTTCTCCGCATACCTTGCAGTCGAATCCCGCAGGAGCATCCCACAACACATAGTTGCAGTCCGGATAGCCTGTGCACCCGAAAAACTGCCTGCGTTTTTTCCCCCGTCGCTCCACAAGATGCTTCCCACAGCGAGGGCAATTGACGCCAATCTCCTTTAGGATGGGTTTTGCATTGCGACACTCCGGAAAGCCAGGACAGGCCAGGAACTTGCCGAACCGCCCATGCTTATAGACCATCTGGCGACCACATTTTTCACAGTGTTCATCCGCATATTCCTCTTCGAGCTGAATGTGTTCCATGCTCTTCTCTGCGACTGTCAGGTACCCCTCCAGGTTATGGTAGAAGTCCCCCAGCATATGAACATAATTGCTCGATCCGCCTTCCACATCATCGAGCTGTTGTTCGAGATGGGCAGTAAAGTCCACATCCACAATCGTCGGGAAGAATTCCTTCATCAGATCAACGACAATTTCGCCGAGTTCAGTCGGCACAAACCGCTTCTCCTCCAACAGGACATATCCGCGTTTTTGGATCGTGTCGATGGTCGGGGCATACGTACTCGGTCGACCGATGCCAAGCTCCTCCATGGAGCGAATGAGCCGCGCCTCGGAGTACCTGGGAGGCGGTTGCGTAAAGTGCTGTTCCGGCTTGAGCCGTGGTCGCGGTTGCAGCACCTGGCCTACCTGAAGCTCGGGCAGATATCCTTCTTCATCTTGCTGTTCATCAGTGGCCTCAATGTAAAGTTTCATAAAACCGGGAAATTTGATCTTCGACCCATTCGCTCTAAACAGCGCCTGCCCTGCGGCAATGTCAACCGTCATCGTGTCGAGCACTGCTGAAGCCATTTGGCTGGCTATAAAGCGCTCGTAGATCAGTCGATATAATTTCCACTGATCGCGACTGAGCACTTCCTTGAGAGAATCCGGATGACGCGACACCGAGGTAGGACGGATCGCTTCATGCGCATCTTGGGCATTTTTCTTCACACTGTACTCACGCGGTTTCGGCGGAACATACTCCGTTCCATATACGGCCGAAATGTATTCACGCGCCTCCGCGAGAGCGGTCTCCGAAATCCGGGTGGAATCGGTCCGCATATAGGTGATCAGCCCAACCGATCCTTCCTTGGGCAAATCAACCCCTTCATAGAGTTGCTGGGCGATCGACATCGTCTTTTGCGCGCGAAAGGAGATTCGGCGCGCCGCTTCCTGCTGTAAGCTGCTCGTTGTAAATGGCGGAGACGGATTGCGTTTTCGTTCGCTCGCCTTGACGGCGCTTACCACAAACTCCGCATCGCCAATCCGCGCCAACAGTTCCTCGACTTCCGCCTGCGTATGAAGCTCCGCTTTGCCCTTTCCATACCCGAAAAATCCAGCCTGAAACTTCTCGTCGTTCGCTTGACAAAGAGCGGTAACCGACCAGTATTCCTGAGGAATAAATCCCCGAATCTCCCGTTCGCGATCCACAACCAGACGCACCGCTACAGACTGCACGCGCCCGGCTGACAACCCCCGCTTAACCTTCTTCCATAACAGCGGGCTGATGCGGTACCCGACCAAGCGATCGAGAATCCGTCTCGCCTGTTGAGCGTGGACAAGGTCCATGTTGACGGCGCGAGGGTGTTTAAAGGCATCTTTGACGGCCTCTTTCGTGATCTCGTTGAACACCACACGACATGGTCTTTCAGGATTGAGTTCAAGGCTCTGGGCCAGATGCCATGCGATCGCTTCCCCTTCGCGATCCGGGTCAGCCGCCAGGTACACCGCCTTCACCTTCCGGCTTGACTCGCGCAGTTGCTTCAGAACATCGCCCTTGCCGCGAATCGTGATGTACTTTGCTTCAAATTCGTGTTCGACGTCCACGCCGAGTTGGCTCTTCGGCAAATCGCGAACATGGCCCATGGATGCTTTAACCAGATAGCGGCTACCCAAATATTTCCCAATCGTCTTCGCTTTTGCCGGCGACTCGACGATGACTAGATACTCTGCCATCGTTCCCCTCCTCGCCTTCCTGAATTCACCACATCTTATCACTCTCCGCAAAGAGTATGCAAACAGCTGCTTCTGAGGCATCCACCAACAGTTTGGCGCCTGCGCTCCTCAGTGACTGCCCCCCAGAAAAAATCGTCCATCAACGCCGCGCCTGATTGATCCCTGCAGTTCCAGCATCGTCAGTTGCGCGCCGAGCTCAGCCGCAGTCAGGTGGGCAAAGGCAGGCGCCGCAAGAAGATCACTGACGGATTGGGTTCCGGTTCCCAGTTCCCGCAACAGTTCCGCATCGACGGCGGAAACAGGCGAACCGCTTCTGACGGCTGTCGGCGCGGACGGATCAGACGACCGCGCGCGACCGCTCAGTTGCGTCGTGATGTCCTCTGTGGACAACACCGGTGTCGCTCCCGCTGCAATCAGTTCATTGGCGCCCCTGGAAGTCGCGCTGAAGATCGAACCCGGTACGGCGTACACATCGCGATTCTGGTCGAGCGCGAAAGCGGCCGTGATGAGAGACCCGCTCCGGCGGTCTGCTTCCACCACTACCACTGCCCCGCATAAACCACTGATTATGCGGTTGCGCTGCGGAAAATGATACCTGTCGGGACCGACCCAAGGAAGAAACTCACTCAGCACGGCTCCTCCCTCTCCAGCAATTCGATCCGCCAGTCTCTGGTTTTCCGGGGGATACACGCGGTTCACCCCAGAGCCGAGCACCGCCACCGTACATCCCGCAGCGGCCAGCGCTCCCTCATGCGCTGCTTGGTCGACCCCGCGAGCCAGACCTGAGACAATCTGCATACCAGACTGCGCTAACGCGCGACTAATGTCAAATGCGACTTTGCGACCATAGGAAGTGCACTTGCGCGTGCCTACGACAGCCACACCGCTCGACGGAGCCGTAAATACCCCACGATAGAACAAAAATGGCGGAGGAGTCGCGATCTCCTTTAACAGCGGCGGATACTCATCATCCGTGTCAAGCACGTACATCACGCCTGAAGCCTCGACGCGCTCCACGTCTCGCAAGTACCTGGCGTCTCGCAATGCGCCGCACAGACTGCGGACAGACTCTGGGGAAAGTCCAAGCGCCTGCCAGTCCCGCTCCGCGCACTCCCTGGCAGCTTCCCATGTCGCCATGGACACCTGCAGTCTGCGCGCCCTGTGCAGCCCAATGCCGGGCGTCTCAAGGAGAGTGATCCAATAGAGCAACTGTTCGCGACGCACGATCCACACTCCTCTCCCAACACCCCCTAGCATTGTGCCAGAGCTGCATGGTGCGCGCCACTCCGAAAGTGAAACAATACCGTTAAGAGTCGACTCCCGAAGGAGTCGACTCACTCTGTCATCGATTAACTTGCACGCACTCGGTGCACCCGGTCATCGCCTGTCCTGCGCGCGATCGGTTCAGCCCCGGCACTTGGCAAGAAGGTTTCGCTCTTCCAGCATTTTGACCAATGTGGCGCCCATCTCTGACGGCGTATTGGCGACCTTGATGCCAGCGTTCTGCATGGCGGCGATTTTCTCGCTTGCGGTTCCCTTGCCGCCAGAAATAATGGCTCCGGCGTGGCCCATGCGTTTCCCAGGAGGCGCGCTGCTTCCGGCGATGAAACCGGCCACCGGCTTTTTCATGTGTTCCTTGACGTAGGCCGCGGCGTCTTCCTCCGCGCTGCCGCCGATTTCACCGATCATGATGACCGCCTCTGTGTCAGGATCCTCGTTGAACATCCTGAGCACCTCGACGAAATTGGTGCCATTGACCGGATCGCCGCCGATGCCGACCGCCGTTGACTGACCGATTCCCTGCACTGTGAGCTGATATACCGCTTCATAGGTCAAGGTGCCGCTGCGGCTGACCACACCGACATGACCGCGTTTGTGGATATAGCCCGGCATAATGCCGATTTTGCATTCGCCAGGGGTGATGACTCCGGGGCAATTGGGGCCAATCAACCGCGTTCCCTTGCCTTCCAGATACCGCTTGGCCGCCACCATATCGAGGATCGGGATTCCCTCTGTGATGCAGATGACCAGTTCTACGCCAGCGTCCGCAGCCTCCATAATGGCATCCGCCGCAAAGGCCGGCGGCACGTAGATGACGGACGCATTTGCGTCAGTCGCCCTGACAGCCTGCTCCACTGTGTCAAACACAGGAACGCCTTCGACGGTGCTGCCGCCTTTGCCGGGGGTCACGCCACCCACCATGTTGGTTCCGTATTCAATCGCTTGTTTGGTATGAAACAGGCCGGTCGCCCCGGTGATACCCTGGGTAATCACACGTGTGTCCCTGTTGACCAAAATACTCATGGAAAACTCCCCCTACTTCACGAGCTCGATGATTTTTTGGGCGGCCTCCGCCAGTGAGTCCGCTGAAGCGATTTTGAGCCCGGATGCCTGCAAGATCTGCTTGCCCAGGTCCACGTTTGTTCCCTCCAGGCGCACCACCAGAGGGCGATCCAACTCTACCTGGCGCGATGCGGCGACGACTGCGTTGGCGATGACGTCACACTTCATGATGCCGCCAAAAATATTCACCAGAATGCCCTTGACGCCGCTGTCCGACAATATGATCTTGAATGCTTCCGTCACTTTTTCTTCTGAAGCCCCGCCGCCGACATCGAGGAAATTGGCGGGCTCCCCACCGTAGAACTTGATCGTATCCATGGTGGCCATGGCCAGTCCGGCGCCGTTGACCAGGCACCCGATATTGCCATGTAAGGCGATGTACGTCAAATCGAACTTGGACGCTTCGACGTCTCGCGGATCCTCTTCATCCAGGTCGCGCAACGCCAGTATGTCCTTGTGCCTGTAAAGCGCGTTGGCGTCAAAGTTCAGCTTAGCGTCGAGGGCCAACACGTTCCCGTCGCCCGTCACCACGAGCGGGTTGATTTCGACGATCGCGCAATCATTGTCCACGAAGGCCCGATAGAGCGCTGACATAAACGCGGCCGCTTTATTGATCAATTCGTCCGGAATATGTATGGCATACGCCAATTTCCGCGCCTGGAAGGGGCGCAGCCCCACAGCTGGATCGATGGTCTCGCGCACGATCTTCTCGGGTGAATGCGCCGCCACCTCCTCAATCTCCATGCCGCCTTCCTCAGAGGCCATCATGACCACGCGGCCCGCACTACGGTCCACCACCAGGCCGACGTAGTATTCCTTCTGAATGGCGGTCAGCGATTCAATCAACAGACGCTTGACCACTTTACCCTCTGGTCCGGTCTGGTGTGTCACGAGCGTCTTCCCAAGCAGTTCATTCGCATAGCCCCGAACATCGTCCAGCGACTTCGCCAATTTGACGCCGCCTGCCTTGCCCCGTCCGCCAGCGTGAATCTGCGCCTTGACAACGGCCCTGCCGCCGAACCGTTCGGCCACTTTGACCGCTTCATCCGCGCTGAATGCCACTTCTCCGTCTGGCACGGCGACCCCATACTTGCGTAAAATCGCCTTTGCCTGGTATTCATGAATGTTCATGATGCATCCTCCCAACCTGTTCAGGCGTCCTGAGCACAAGCTCAACCGGAACGCCAACGGCATACGCACAGTCCTGTCGGCATGCGCACAGTTCTAAAGATAGACTACTAGGTAACGGAATTCAACTTTTCACTTTCGCTTGGTAAGACGCAGTTTTACTTGGCGAAACAGATGTTCAGCCGATGATGACGATGGTCCCTGCCGGTCGGAGTCATATATTGCGCCCCTGCTCAGACACCGCTGTCGCTAAACTCGCGACGGGCGCAATATATGACTCCTCCCCAAGCGGATCATGCAGGTTCGGTTCCATCGTGCGACACTGATCGCAGCCAAACGTGGTAAAACACGAACATCAGGAGCATCACGGCGCTTGTCGCCGCGAAGGCCAGTCTGTAGGCGCGCCATGTCAGAAAGAATCCACCTCCCCATACCGACACAATGCTTCCAATACCGCGCATCAATGCGCGAAACGACTGCATGGTGGCGCGGTCGGCGTCCGGCACCGATCCGAGCGCCCTGCTGTCGAACGTGGGCGCGTACACCATATTGGCCGCTGAACGAATGAGCAGCAGCGCCACGAAGGCGATCAAGTCCAAAGATGTCGCCAGCGCGGCGTTGGCCAGACAGACGATCATCAGGAGCGGCCCGAGAATTTTTTCGGCCCCAGTCCGATCCATGATCAGAGGTGTAAAGAACGAGCCCAGGAAGAGGGCTCCCTCGTTCACAGCCAGCACACCGCCAATGACAGGGGCAGAAAGCCCAAACTGCCGAGCCAGCAGGAGATTCAGATAGGGAATCGTAAAGCCGTAGGACATGCCCGAGAGCAACGCAAATACCCCGTACAACGTCACTGCCCGCGAAGGGCGCCTGAACCATCCGCCTGTGATGCGGGGCGCTGCGGCGGTTTGCTTGACCGGGGTCATTGTGATTCGCCCGAGGGGAGCAATGAGAAATATGATTCCCGACAAAATCAGGGTTGACTCATACGGTGTACGCATGACCGGCAGCAGACTCGGCAAGACGCCGCCCAACACACTGCCGACACCAATCATCAGCATGAAATTGGCGAAGATCACAGAAATCGCAAATGCCCGCTCTTCGGGTTCCACGTAAGCCGCCACGATCGCAAACTCAGTGGCTCCTATCATCACCAGTCCAAGTGAAAACAGAACTTGCGCCAGGGTAACCCGCACAATGCTCTGAAACAGCGGCTGCAACAGCGCTCCAAGAGCGACCAGCGTTGTTCCAAGCAAAAGCATCCGACTGCGCCCGTAGCGATCGGCCAGGCGGCCCATGGCCACGGAGAGGACCGTCGTAAGAAACGGACTGATGGAAGTCACAAAGGCAATCGCCGATGAGGAATACCCCAGCGCGCTCAGATGAAGATTGAACAACACGCCGATGATTCCTACGCTCAGTCCATAGATCCCGTCAGTCCACAAAAATCTCAGCATCGGGGGAGGCAGACTGCGGACTCGACGCCAATACTCGACGACGTACAAAGGTGTACCCTCCTTGCCAAAGTTCATTGTAACTGTGTCGAGCTGCTGAAACAATTGAGCATCCTGCGGATATCGCGGACATAGACTCGCATGACAGGGAAGACGCAACACGCATCTCTCACACTATAATAAATGTTATGTAAAATCACACTTCTTCGTCTTTTCACAGCCAAACCGATTGTATTTCAGAGTCAACCTGTTATACTACAAAAAAGGGGAGGGAAGGATTTATGGACTTCTGTTGCGGCACCACAATGACAGCACGGTTGGCACCACTTCAGACGGACGGGGGCGCACAGCTGACAGATGTTCCCTTCCTGTATTGCCTGACTTGCGGACACACAGTTGTTGCGCCTGCTGTAGAATTTGACGTCTCTATGTACACTCACTATTGCGATACAGACGGCGTCAAGCAGGCCAGTCTTTGTGATGTGGTGAACCGTGAAAAGATCCAGGCCGTACTTGAGGAGTACCCAGGACCAACTGACATCCCACATTCCATCGCTACCATTGAACAGATTGATCACATGCTGGACGTATGGAATTTTGCCGCGCAGATCGGTGACACGGCCTGGATTGAGGATGTGAAAAACACCCTGCTCCTTCTGCGTCAGGTTCGATTGCAAACACAACAGTTACAAACACAATCCTAAACGCGATGGCGCCATGAAAACCCTCGACGTATACTGTCTCTACAGGCGGACCCGCCTTCAAAACGGGAATCCGCGCAATCGGCAAACGATATTTGCCGTACACGTTACAGCTTCTCGCGCCCGACCGACAAGCCGCCTGGATGGCGGCTTTTTGTTTTGACATTCTTCGATTGTACGCGTTCAGGAGAGGGGTCAGTCGTATGTACGCCAGCGTGCAGGGTATCGCGTTATATGGGTTGGAAGGGTTCGCGGTCGGGGTAGAAGCTGACATTCATACTGGACTGCCCAATTTTGAAATCGTAGGGCTGCCTGCCTCTTCAGTTCGCGAAGCGAAAGAGCGAGTGCGTTCCGCAATCGTAAACAGCGGACTGGTCTGGCCGCGGGCCCGCATCACTGTCAGCCTCTCCCCTGCGGACTGGCGAAAAGAGGGCAGTGGACTCGACCTGCCGATCGCAGTAGCCCTGCTCATCGCATCCGAGCAAGTGCCCCCCGTTGGACGCAACGCCATCTTGCTCGGGGAACTCGCACTCGACGGAACCCTCAGAGCATTTCGCGGAGTTTGGGCGGCGACGCAGGCTGCCTACTATCTACAGGCTCAGTCCATCGTCCTGCCTCTGCATTCAGAGATTGATCCACCTCCCACTGAAACGGGTGCGCGTCTGCTGCCTGCATCATCCCTGCAAGAGGCGCTCGACCTGCTGCTGGGGCGATCGACGCCAAAGACCGTCGAACGCATACCCATCAGTGACTATGAAGCCGCTTCACTCGCCGCCACAGCCCCAACGCAACTGGATTTTGCGGATGTTGTATCGCACGAGCAGGCCAAGCGCGCGCTCACGATAGCCGCAGTGGGTTCGCATCACCTTTTGATGTATGGGCCGCCGGGCTCCGGTAAGAGTATGCTGGCTGCGCGTTTGCCCAGCATACTTCCGCTCATGAGCGAATCAGAAGCTGCTGAGGTGAAGCGCATTTTCAGTGTAGCGGGCATCCATCCACCAGTGCGCGGTATCCGCCCCTTTCGCGCTCCACACCACACCGTAACCGCAACAGGGATGTTGGGGGGCGGCACGCACCCACACCCTGGAGAAGTTAGCCTTGCGCACCACGGCGTGTTGTTTTTGGACGAGTTTCCGGAGTTTCAGCGATCGGCGCTTGAAGGGTTGCGCCAGCCGCTGGAGACAGGCGCGATCACTGTCAGCAGGGCAGCGTATTCCTGCACGTTTCCGAGTCAATTTCAATTTGTGGCGGCGATGAATCCCTGCCCCTGCGGCTATTCAGGTTCGGGCAACCACGACACTTGCCGATGCAGCATCCGCGATCGCGAACGTTACCGCGCCAAGTTGTCGGGTCCGCTGCTTGATCGCATCGACATGACACTATGGATTGAGGGGATAGACTCACAGCACTTGCTGCTGCAACACCATCGCACTCCCAGTGCAGATTCGTCTTCCCTCATGCGCGCCCGGGTCACTGCCGCCCGGGCGTTCAGACTGGAGAGGGAAGGTCGACTGCAAGAAACGACACACGGCCTGCCGCGAAATCCTGCCGGTTGGCTCCGTTCGAATGACATTGCGCAAGGAGCCGCGGAGATGCTGTTTCGCGGCGCCCAGTCGCTCCAGTTATCGATTCGCAGCCTGCACAAGGTGGCAAAGGTTGCACGATCGGTCGCTGATCTGGAGAGTTCGACTCAGGTGACTGAAACTCACATCGCAGAAGCGTTTCAGTATCGTTCCTACACCTGACGCCCAATAACACGCGCCAGCATTGGCGACAGAGGCTGTCTAACCGCTATACTTTGCGTAGAAGCGCATACTGCTGCGCAGCACCATGGACGGAATGGCAATGACTCGCCAGAACGATCACTGTCAGAAAGAGGAGGAGTTCCGTGAAGATCGGGTTGGCCTTAGCCGGGGGAGGTGCTTCCGGGGGCGCTCATGTGGGGGTAATCCGAGCGCTGGAGGAAGCTGGCATCGAAATTAGCGTCATAGGTGGAACAAGCAGCGGGGCGGTGGTGGCAGGACTTTACGCCGCCGGCGTCTCTACAAGCCAAATGTTGACACTGCTTCCCTCCCTCACACGCAAACAGATTGACGTCGATTTCAGTCAGTTCCCGCGCCTGCTGCGACGTCAGTACACCGGGGGCCTGGTGCGCGGCGACCGACTTCACAAGTTCATCAAAGACGCCGTGAACGACAGAAACATGTCCGCGGTCCAGATACCCCTGGCAGTCGTGGCGACCGATCTGCAAACAGGCAGGGAAGTCGTATTTGCATCGCAGTCCTGCCCATCGCCTGTGGTTCGCATACTGGATGATGACAGGCAGTTGTCCTTATGGCGCACCGTGCAGCATGCGCCCCTGGCCACAGCGATACGGGCCAGCATCAGCATCCCCTTCGTATTTCAGCCGTTACACTGGGAAGACATGATCCTTGCCGACGGAGGCTTGGTCGACAACTGCCCCGTGGAACCGGTTCGGGCCCTCGGCGCAGACTTTGTGATCGCCGTCGATACAATCACCCCGTTTCTTCGCCTGAAAGGCACACTGCCGCTGCGCGTTCGCAGTCTCTTGCAACAGATTGTAAACATCGGGCTGGCCAGACACGCGGCACTGAGCGCCCTGAACGCAGACGCCTTTCTGGCGCCATCGGTCGGACCCGTCGGCGCGCTTGATTTTCCCCGTCTGATTTCTGTAGCGGAACGCGGTTATGAGTACACGAAAGAGCGCATAGACTCACTGGCCCATGCGCTGCGCTCCCACTCACCCTCGTAATCGTACAGACTAGCGTTTTTTCGCCTGGGGAGTCGTCTTCGTTGTCTTCGTCTTCTTCCTCTTCCCAAATAGCGGCGCAGGAGTTTCACTTGTCTTTTTCATCTGCTGCTTGACCATTTGCAATTGGCGCGGGTTAAGGTTCATCCCCATGCGTTTTGCCATCTGCGCAATATCTTTGTCTTCCCACTGCATTTTTGACATGCTGCGGCGCAAGAACCACGCACCGCCAAAGAATCCGCCCACCAAGCCAACAACCAGGCCAATTGCGAGAAAAACCCACTGCATAGTCATTAACTCTCCTTTACCGGTAATCAAAAAGCATCAATGTAGTGTTCCACAACGGGCTCGCCCAAACGGGCGCTGAAACTTACGGCCACGACATCAAAACGGGTATGAAGGCCTGGCGGCGCGGTGTTGAACGTCTCGTACACCTGAGCCAAATAGCGCAAGCGATTGCGTTTGCGACCGTTGACCGAGTCGACCGCTGCCAGCAACGCCGCTTCGCTGTCCAGGTCAGAGCGCGACCGGATTTCGACAAAGACGAGCACATCGCCGTCAGCCATGATTGCATCGATCTCTCCCGCCCGCACGCGCCAGTTTCTTTCGAGTAGCCGATACCCCTTGGCTACGAGCGCCGCCACAGCCACGTCTTCCCCTCTCAAGCCCTGTGCGTGGCGAGCATCTCCCTGCGCAGGCGTCGACGGCGCACCGCCTGCCGCCTGTACGGTTCCCCGATGCCGCAAAAACGCCTCTCGGACCGGCGCGAACGTCAGGCGATGAATCGAGCATGGACCGTAGGTCGCGAGCGCCTGCAGATGCTGTGGAGTTCCATATCCCATATGCTTGGCAAATCCATACTCGGGAAACATCCCGTCCATCTGCTCCATCAGTCGATCGCGCGTCACCTTCGCCAGAATCGACGCGGCGCCGATACTTTGACTAATCTGGTCGCCGCGCACGATTTTTCGCTGCACATGGGGCATCCGGGGAATCAGCGCGCCATCAACCAGCAGGACATCCGGTGGAACCCGCAAAGCGGCTACCGCTTGGCGCATGGCTTCATAAGTAGCCTGCAACACATTGTACCGATCGATATACGCGTGGTCAATAACTCCGATCCCATAAGAAATCGCCTGCTCTGTAACGAGCTCGTAAGTGGCCGTTCGGTCAGCCGCCGACAATTTTTTAGAGTCATAGAGGGAATAGCCGCGCAGACCGTCCGGCAAAATGACCGCGGCCGCCACCACTGGTCCCGCCAGGGGTCCACGCCCTGCTTCGTCGACCCCGCCGATCACCGATCCGAACTCCGCGCGCACGGCCTGATCATACTGCCACGCGGCGATGTACGCCGCCTGCCTGTCCGTCTCTACCCTGTGGTTCCTCTTCGACATGGGGCCTAATCCTTTCCCCGTGTGTTGACGTCGCAATCGTTTGTCTCCATTGATTCGAATTCGCCAGAGATCATGTAAATTCCTGCGTTTTATGCGAAAATCGTCCGTCTTTTCCTCCTGGCAATTTTGCGTACATCTGCCGGCGGCCGTCAGGCCATGACTGCGTCAGAGATCAGCGGGTCGATCGAAACTAATCGGCCCGAGCAGGCCCGTCTGCACATCACGCAAAACCAATTCGGCCGCCAAACCGACGTCCGGTTCTCCCCCTGCCCGAATCGCCCCGCGTCGGCGCGCGATTTGCGGGAGAACCCCGTCCAGATCGTCGCCCTCTGCAACGACCCCGTAACGATCCTGCAATCGCTCTGGATAAAACAGCGACAGCCACTGCAACAACTCAACCGCCACTTCTTCGCTGCGAACCAAGGTTGACTTGATCGCCCCGGACCAGGCCAGTTTCAGAGCCACTGTCGGATCCTCGAACTTCGGCCAGAGGATACCCGGTGTATCGAGCAGTTCCAACTTGCCGCCAGCGCGAATCCATTGCTGACGCCGCGTCACCCCAGGGCGATCCCCGGTTTTGACCACGTTTTTGCCTACCAGACGATTGATCAGCGATGACTTTCCCGTATTGGGAATGCCGACAACAACCACTCGAATGGTGTGCCGTTTGATTCCCTTACGCGCAAGTCTGGCGAATTTTTCGGACGTGACCTGTTGGGCGGCGCGAGCGACCTGCGATAACCCCGTTCCACGCAGAACATCGACCGCCACCGCATGCACCGTGCTCTCAGTACTCCATAACCGCACATACTCTGCAGTGACAGCCGGATCGGCAAGGTCCGCCTTCGCAAGAACCACCACCCGCGGTTTGCCCTGGGTCAACTCAGCCATCATAGGATTGCGGCTCGCCTCGGGCATGCGCGCATCGACGACCTCCAGCACCGCGTCCACCAACTTCAAACTCTCGACGACCTCACGACGGGCCTTCGCCATGTGGCCGGGAAACCACTGAATGCTCACCTTGGCAACCCCCAAATAGAAAAGAGGGAACCTGGTCTGACCAAGTTCCCTTCTGGCGCTATCTGATCTCTTTGATCCGGGCCGCTTTACCGCGCAACTTGCGCAAGTAGTAGAGTTTCGCCCGACGTACCTTCCCGCGCTTGACAACTTCGAGTTTGTCAATCTTGGGCGTGTGCAGAGGGAAAGTCCGCTCCACTCCAACGCCGTAGGAAATCTTGCGCACTGTAAATGTGGCGCTGACGGCCGTGCCCCGCCGCTTGATCACAACGCCCTCAAACATCTGGACGCGTTCACGGGCGCCTTCCTTGACTTTCACGTGAACTCGAACTGTATCGCCCGGACGAAACTTGGGAAGATCCTGGCGCAACTGTTGCAGCGAAATCTCACGAATCAATGGATGCATATGGAAAACCTCCTCCCGACAGGCGTTCGTATCCAGTTATCGACAGAGGACCGCCCTGATACCGCTAGACAGTGTACCACAACACTCCCGGAAAAGCCAGTGCGAAAGCGCGACACCAGGCGCAGCGCGTGATTCGACTGCGCGACCGGCCATCCGCCGAATGGCAGGAGTGACTCCTGCTGCATGTATTACGGGCGTTCGATCTGCGTCACCAGATCACTGGGAGCTACCATGTTCAATTTCCCATTACGACCGAAGTACAGTTGGGTAGCATCGATAGAGGCGGTGCCCAGGCCCGGCACTCCGACCGTGGACTGCACCTCGATTTGCCGCAGTTTCCCGCTGTGCGCATCCACCCATACTGTGTACAGCGCCTGGTGAGGCGTCGAGTGCGCAGGCGTTCCGGGAGCGCCGATCACGGCCGAAGTGGCGGCAGTTTGAAACTGATACACTTTGCAATACCACGATACCACCGTTTGATCAGGAAGCTTGTAAACAACCTTCGGAGGATCAGTGACCAGTAGGTTGGCCATGGAATGCCACGGCGCCAAATCCGTGATCGGTTGCATGGGCCGCCACTTTCCACTTGTGTTCTGGTAAGCAAAACTGCCGTTTTGGTATACCAGGTAGTTTGCGCCGCCTATGGTTTCATCCATGTACACAATATTGGGCAGCTGAACCGAACCGTAAAAGTCAACCGTGCGCACAAATCGTCCGCTCGCCACCTGAATGTTCGCCTTCAGTTGGTAGGTCGACACATCATTCATGTTCTGAATAGCCGTCATCACCTTTTGGGCGCCCGTCGGATCGGGTTGCCTCTGTACCGCCAGTTGCGTCAGCAGACTGGGATCCGAGGGCAAGTTGCATCCCGTGAGCAGAGCCGAACACAGGACCACGCCCGTCCAAATCAGGGAATGTCGTTTCACGCGGACCGCCTCCCCTTTACTCGCCGCACGATGCCCACGATAAGGGCCAAACCATAACCGGCCTCCACCAACAACAGCCAGGGCAGAACCTGCGGTCCAAGCAACATGATCTCCTGATGAGAATATACAGATGTCAGGAGTTCCGTCTGTGATGCGGAAGACACATGTACGGTATGCAAGTCGACAAAATTGCCATGGTACACGCGAAACACGCGAACCAGTTGCCCATTCCTGTACAGATACCCACCCAGGTAGCGCGTTTTGGCCGCATTCATGAGGCTCGGGGAATTGGCGATCAGGAGATCGCCGCCTGGTCTCTTGAATGCTGTTTCAAAGCGGAACGAGTCTCGTCCGCTCACCCACAGGCGTTGCCAGGACCCCGTCGATGACAGTTGGAAGATCTGCGCCGGAACTGTGTTGACCAACAGCGCATCCTGATGCGAACCGGTCAGATCGGCAAACACGACATCCATCGTCAATGGATGCAGGTAGGATCCCTGCATCGTGGCAATGACATGGGGCCTGGCAGGCGGGAGGGCTACGACCTGTATCGTGTTGTTCCCTTCCACCACCGCCTGGGAACCGCCGCCAACGGAGAGCGGAAGCATATGATGCACGCCGAGCACAGCGACGCCGGCAGTCCGGAAATGCACAGGCACGCCATTAAATGTGCCTGTCAGATATCCGTTCTGAATGCTGAGTCCGTCTGTCTGATCAACAGAATGACCGGTGACGCTTTTCCAATTGCTCTGTTCGGCCGTCACCGTCTGCAAGCTGAGGTTCGCAATCGACGTCGCCACTGTGCCCGGACTCATCAACATGGAGAGCAGCGAACCCGGACCCGCCGAAAGAGATAAGTACATCCTGGTGCGGTTCGCCACATTGAGGAAGTGGGTCGTGGTAAATGGGAAATCAACCAATCCCAGAGACGAGAATGGCAATTGGCTCAGTTCTTGAGTCGTAGCATAGTGGGTGATCAATCTCAGACGACCAGGACGAATGGCAATCACATCATACGAGTTCTGCAATTCTTTGAGAGCGTTCAGGATGCTGGTTGCTTGGGCTGGATCGGCATTGGCCATATCGATCAGATCCTGCGCCTCACTCTTGACGGGCCTGTGCCCGCGCAGGGTGATGATCTCCTGCAGCCCAGGGCGGGTAGGATCCGGCATCGCCACGACTGGAAGACTCGGAACCTGCGAATCAGGACTGGCCAGGTGGCCGATGTAGCGAATATCGAAGTAGGCGAGTGTACTGAGATCGCCTAAAGGCACCCACACTTGCAACAGTGTAATAGCAATGATGACCACGAAGAGACGCCGCGTCTTGACGCCTACCAGAAATCCTCCGAGAATCAGCGCCAACACCAGAAACACGACAAAATCAATAATTCGCCACACAAGAGGCTCGCTGGCAAAGCTGGCAATCCCCACGCTGGTCATTACACTAAACAGTGTAAACCGGACCACCACCTTGCGGTCGCCGCGCGGGAATGCATAGATAAACGCCACACTGGCCGCAAGCACGAACAGAACTCCGAGCAGCGAATATTCCAGCGTCCACGCTGTGAACGTCAATTGGTAGAAAAGCACTGCCCACAGCGCATAGACGATCATAAACGGGGTCTTCAGCATGCGAAGAAGTTTCGACTCAGCCACGGTCCGCCGCCTCCTCCGCACCGTAGATGAGCACCAGAGTTCCCGCCATCCAGAACAGGAAGTTGACGGCAGGGTCCTCAAACACGTTCTCCACAGCATTATGACAGATGATGGCGACTAAAGACGAAAATACGCCGATCATCAGGTACCGCATCCGCTTGTCCATCGTTTTGTGGATCACTCGCCAGACATCGCGCAAATAGACCACCAACAGACCCAGGAAGCTGATCAGTCCGACAAGTCCAATCTCCGCCAGTGTCTTGAAGTACTCGCCGTCCACATAGGTGATGCCAAAGTACTGGGCGGCAACGGCGCCGCCATAACGACCGAGCCCGACTCCAAACAATGGATTGGTGCGCATCTGGTTGTAGGCGTTGCCCCACCGTGCGATGCGTCCGCTCTGCACCGTCTGGACCCAGTACACAGGCGACAGAAACAGCGCGACCCGCGAGTGAATAGGCGGCACAAACAGCACGGCCAGCACGGTGACAGCAATGGTCAGGATCGTCAATCGTTTGTCGATCAACCAGGTGAACACAAGCAGTCCGATGAAACAGGCAATCCAGGCGGCGCGCGTGTAGGTAAAGAGCAGTGTCATGCAACTCACCGCCGCTGCGGCTCCATAAAACAGCCGCGGACCCCGCTTCTTTTCATAGAGGGCAATGCCGAACGCCGTCGGAGCGATGAACGCCATGTACGATCCCAGAATGTTGGGGCTGCCATACAGCGAATAGACCCGTGTACGCACATGTTCCCCCAGGCTGAGCCAGTAACTGGGAATAGGAACTTTCACGATGTACTCATACACACCGTGAATCGCCATCAGAAATCCCGCCAGAACCATAAATTTCAGGAGCGGCACGACATCCTCTTTGTCCACGACATAAGGCAGTATCAAAGCGTACAGCATATACATAAAATCGATGCGCCATCCGGCAAACGCCACCGCCAAGTAACCGACGTCCATCAGGATATACGCCAGCCCAAGGACAAGCATGTATATGACGAATTTCTGCGTAGGATAAAATGTCCGTCGAACACCGGACAGACGGGCGCGAATCACATAAAACCCAAACAAAATCAGGATAATTTCATACCATGCCTTGCCGACAATCCCCCATGGATAGATGCGCAAAAAGTAATCGACGATCGGAAATGCCGCAAGCATGTATAAAGGCCATTTTAGCTTGGACGGCAGTACGCTGTCACCCATTGTCTCACCCCAGACTTTCTAAATTCCGCATTATTATAACACAGCCCTAATGAATCACCTGAACATACTGTGTACTGACCCATCCCTCCTTTCCGTTGCCGTCTGCAATATAGTCCCAACCGTTCCCCGGAGCCTTAAGGAGGACGATGTATGCGCCGTTTGTCAGTTTGTCGATCGTATCCGTGGTGGACGTCGGATTGGCGACAGAGTTGACGGCGAGAAAGCTCCCATAGTTTATATTGGTCACTGTCAGCATATTTTGCAGGCTGACGTCGTTCCAGTTCACAAATCCAGTCTGTCCGCCCGGCAGTTTAACTTGATCCCACCCCGGGCAATCCCCAAGCACAGGAAAATCCGTTCCCTGCGCAATGGTCCCAATGGCGGTCGGCGCCGCGGTCGTGGCGTCAGTCGGGCTCGAATAGACGGTAGCGTCCACAGTCGCCTTCCCCATGGCTCCCGCTGGATACGGGAAGACCTTTCTGTTCGCCTGTTCCCCGAGCGGAGGTTGATTGCCGATTGTATCCGAGTAAGGGGCGATTTCACTCATCACCCGTGCGATGCTGTTGGCCCAGTAGGGGTCGGTTGCATAATCGACGTTCATGCCGTCGAGATTCGGGCCATTGTAAAACGGTCCGTTGGCGTCCAGATAAGAGTTGCGAACGAACCAGCCCTGAAAATTGATGTCGTACTCAACCGAGCGGAAGGTCGCAGCAGCATTGGGATTGTTGGTGTAAGCCATATACCCGAACAGATTGTTGCGATTTTCGGCAAAATAGGATGTTCCCCATGCCGACTCGATGATGGCATGCGCCACAAGATACTGCGCATTGACTCCATAAGTCTGCTGGGCCTCGACAAAATACTGACCCGAGTTTTGCAACACACTCGACGGCGAGGCGTTGGCCGCGAAGAAGGCGTTGATCTGTGCGGCCGTCAATGTGGACGCTGTCTCGAGGTTCATCGTCTGATACGGATTCTCCCATTGCCCCACATAGACATCCCCTGACGACTGCACCTCGTACCAGTGAGCATAATCATTCGATACATACGTCTGTCCTGATGTCATGAAAGCAGGGGCGGGAGCAAGGACGATGTTGTTCTTTCCCCAGTGATCGACGATCATCCCATTTTCGACGGTAAATGTGTCGCCGTAGGGGCTCTTGACTGTCGCAGGATAGTTGGAATACTCCACCGCGCTTGTCGCAGTGTCAATCACCTGAACGTCCGTCAGCGTTTTGGCAAACGCAATGGCGTCAGTCAGCGAGTTAAATGTGCGAACGAGTTGCAGATACCGATAGACCCCGTATGCGCCGCCCGACGACCAGACGACCTGATTGCTGCTGATCTGAATAACCACCGAACCAGGCAGAGTCTTGGCCAAAGCGATCGCATGAGCTTCCTGTACGAATGTTTTAATGATTTTCGATCCGACCTCGACAACGTAAGCAGGAACATTGGAGTACACCGTTGTTTGATTGGAGATTTGCACCACTGACACGTTGGTCAGTGTCTCGGCGAACTGGATCGCTGCACTCTCCGAAGCAAACTGCTTAAGCAAAATACCGTTCTGGTACACGTCGAACTGTGGGATGTTGTTCCATACATCTTTCCCCGTGGCGATATCGATGACTTCACTGGAGGATTTTTGCTGGGCGTATGCCGTAGCGTTTGCCAGTGTGGAGAAGGACTGAGAAAACTGGCCGCTTACCATAACAGTGTAATCGGCTTGCCATAGCACGGCGCCCGTGGAACCTGCGGCGACTGTGGCTGAAGTCATTGAGCGGGCGGCGGACAGTGCGGCGGAATACGTCTGGTAAGAAGCTTGTCCAGACGAACCGGAAACCTCATAGTTGTCTCCATTGCTCCAGATAATCGCCCCCGTCAAACGATCGACAACAACCTGTTTCACGTTGGACTCAGCGGCCGCAATGGCCTGATCGGCAGTCTTGTAGTAGACGGGTTGGTTCGTAGACGCGCCCGGGGAATTGCCGGATAAGCCAGCGGCGGGTTGTGCAATCACTTCGTATGGATTCTGAATAGTGGTGTACACGATGGTTCCTGTGTTCTCGTCCAAAATGATCGTATCTTTCCGGTTTCCGGCGAAGGCGAGCGCCTGACTCAACTCGGCGAACAGCTTGGGCAAGGTTTCTGTCGTGTTCGGGTATGTAACGAGATAGGGCGCATCGGACGCCGCGCTGTTCCCGCTGCGGTTTGCGCCATGAGTCTGCTGCGCGGCCCATCGCCACTGCACAGCGCTTGGTCCTGGGGAGGAGGCAGCCTGAGCGAATGCCTGAGAAAAAGGCATCAGAGCGCTCGCAATGACCAGCGCCAAAATTGTTGATCGATGTCGAATCATGTTTGCGTTCCCCTCCAGCCCCTATTATGTAGATGGCGGGGGAACTCTGTCAATCGCAGAAATGTAATATTAAAGGGATATTACTAGAAAGACGGCGCTGTCATTGGTTCGCGGTTACGCGTTAGGATCGTGCCTGAGCATTACAGTAGATCTGATCTCCCCAACATCGATATTGGCGACATTGCGCACGATGGGGTGCGCGTAACAGGCAAGCGCTCCTCGCGCGGTCTCGGTCAGCGCATGCAACTGATCCAACGCAGCGACAACTGTCGGTTCAGCGGCTCGCTTGTTCCCGTCCAGCACCTTCACGGCGAGTCCGAAGCCATCGTCCAGGGAACCTACTCCATACACGCCCTCTGCACCGGCTTTGGCCACGATTCGGCCATTGCCAGTCACCATCAAATCGGTACAAAAGCAGTCGGTGCCAGCTACCATGCCAGGATGCGCAAGCATCGCGTCGCGCACTCGCCGCAACGCCTGACGATGACGCTCCGGGGCCGTGTCCGGGTTCGCCAACCGCGCGAAGATCAACGCCAGGGCAGTCAGCGGTATCCCAAATGCGGGCGCGCTGCATCCGTCCACTGTCACAGCTACTTCCTCGCGGTTCACCTCGGCAATCTCACACAGCGCGTCCAGAATCAGTTGCTGCACCGGATGATCAATATCCAGATACGAATCCAGAGGCGCCTGAAGATGCTTGGCAGTCGCCAGCATGCCCGTGTGTTTCCCGGAGCAGTTGTTGTGCACCGCCTGGGGCTGCTCTCTCTGTTCATAAAGCTGAATGGCCGACGGCATATGATAGGGCGGATGTGCCCCGCAGCGAAGATGTGCAGGATCAAGGCCCGCTTTGGCGAGCATGGCTGTGACGCCGCTGATGTGATGTGCTTCCGCGCTGTGTGACGCTGTACAAAGCGCTATCTCCGCATCGGTAAAGGCAAACGCGTCGGCCGCTCCCGATTCGAGAACGGCCAGTGTCTGGATTGGCTTTAGCGCCGATCGGGGAAATGTGAAGCCGTGTGGATCGCCTGCCGCAGCCAGCAAATGACCTCGCGCGTCGACCACCGCGACATTGCCGCTGTGAACAGATTCCCGATAACCGCCTCTCCATAATTCTGCTACGACAACCGCCATGGGCTCGTCTCCCCCGTTTTTTGACCCTATCCGCCTTCTGGCACTAATAGTGACTTGCTACAACAAAATGGACATTGGTCCAGGGCGCCGCGATTGAATAGGGCAGAGGCGTCTGGCTGTACACCGTTCCCACCGCCGACCCGGACTCGCTGTGATCCGTGTAGGCAAAATGAAATTTGTCCTGCAACAATGTGTTTTCCGCCGTCTTCAACGGCAAACCGACCAGATTTGGAACCAGTTGCTCGCCAGCGGGAACGTCGACCTGCATCACTACGGATTGTCCGCTTTGCAGTGAACTCCCTGCCGTTGGCATGGTGGCTGTCACCCGACCCGCTGCACCGGACCCGGCGATCGACTCCACCCCAATGCGAGTCTTGGCAATACCCGCGGCAACCAATTGCGAAATGGCTGATTGGGGTGTCATGCCCGCCACGTTTGGAATCGTTCCGCTCTGGGGTTGGGAACTGCCGGATGAAGGAGTGCTTCCGGGCGACCCGCCAGATGCTCCCTTGGAGCCGGGCGTCTGCGTTTGTTGGCCTGCGGAGGATGACTGCCCGGCCGAACCGGAACCCGCGGCCACTGTGCCTTGAGCCACGGTCTTCCATTGATTCACGGCGACGATTCCAACGAGGAGAGCCCCTGCAATCAGGACGCCGCCGATGAGGGAACGCCGCAAGGTTCCGGAACTCTCGCCTTGGTCGTCTACCCAATCGTCGTCATCGACCGCGCCATCATCCATTTCGTTACGGAGACCCGCCGCGTCCATTCCAGCGTCGACCGACGTTCTCCCTGCACGCGCGTCATCAAAGCGCGCCTGGCGACGCGCCTCGTCAGACAGCACTGCTGGATTCCCGGCAGCGTGAGACAAAGCGCCATCTTCGCGCCTGCCTGTAGGCGCAGACCCTGCGATGTGCCCATCCTCCATGAGCATCGCCTGAAGTGTTGTGCTGACCTCGGCAAAGCTGGCGCAACCGCCGCTTCCCTGACCGAGCAACTTCTCCAGTCCCAACCGAAACAGTGGAGACATTTGCGGATCGTTCCCGCTCTGTATCTGTGAACTCACATTCCATTGACACAGATGCCCGAAATAAAGCCCCAAATTGCGCGCCAGCTTCGGTTGCGACTCGTCCACTTGCTTTCCATCGGCAGGCATCAAGCCCAACACGCGGGGTTCCTTGCCGTCCCACAGGACCTGCCCGGCAGAAAAGTGATATCCGACTCCCTGCCCATGGAGCGCCTCTGCGCCCCGAAGAACGCACAGGCACGCCGAGAGCAACTCTTGTCGAGGCATATCGGGAAGACCGGCGCGGGTGCTCCCCGCACCTTCAAAAACACAGATGAAGTCGCTCTCCAGCGCCGCCCCATCGAGTAATTCGGTGGTGTAGGGATGAGAAACGGTCACGCGTTTAGCCAACCAAGCGTCAAACCCTGTATGGTCGACAGAGGACAGGGACATGGACAGGATTACGACAGATCGATCCAACCGTGCGTCGTAGCCAATCCCCATCTTCCAACCATCACAGAGCGGCTCCAGATTTTCTGCCGAGTACCGCTCCGTCAGTCTGATCACGTCGCGTCCTCCTCTTGCGAACCAGAGTCTATCGTCCGTGCCTGCGGTCCGAATCAATACGTTCTTTGCGTCGTTTCAGACGTATGTCGCGGCGATCGGGCGCAGTATTGAAATGCCACAACTCCTCCTCGGTTTCTGGAACAATCGTCGGCACCAACGCAGGTTTCCCATCCTCGCCAAGCGCCACGAAAGTCAAATACGATGTGCCGGTAAGCCGTCTCTCGCCAGTCAGAAGATTCTCTGACTGGATTCTGCAAAAAATCTCCATGGACGTGTGGTGCGTCCATGTCACAAATGCCTCCAACTGTACCGCCTCGCCCAGTTTAATCGGGGCCAGGAAGTCAAAACTGTCACTGGAAGCGGTGACGACCGGCATACGGCAATGGCGCATGGCCGTAATACTGGCGATCTTGTCCACATAAGCCATAACCCGACCGCCAAAAATGGTGCCATGAGAGTTTATGTCAGGCGGCAACACCAGATCCGTCATAAATGTACGTGATTCGCTCACGCGCTTACCGTCCATGTCTAACCCCTCATGATCAGCATTTGTAGTCTTGAAATCTTGCACAGGTCACCGCTCCCGGTCAATACTGTCCGGTCAACTCCGTGAACGTTCAATCTCAACCCCGACAGTGTCAAATACGCCTGCTATGGGCGCGCCTGGTTTCTCGACGCGTACACGTAATCGATCGATCATGACATATTCCCGGAGCAAAATGGCAGCAATGTCCTCGGCAACTGTCTCTACCAGTTTCCTGGGAGGTCCCTCTACCACTATTCGTACTCTATTATACACGTCTCCATAGTTCACTGTAAGCGCCAGATCATCCGCTCGAGCGGCCTTCCGCAAGTCAAAATACAACTCCACAGTCACCATGAACCTCTGCCCAAGCTTTGTCTCCTCGTCAAATACTCCGTGGCGTCCAAAAAAGGACATGCCAGTCAGAAAGATTTTGTCGGACATGTGTTTGCCGCCCTTCCCACCCGTACATAGTCTGCTGCCGCCGCTCCCGCCACATAACCCGTTGAAAACGCCACGGTGATATTGTATCCTCCCGTATGGCCGTGTACGTCCATGATTTCACCAGCGAAAAACAACCCGGGAACGAGTTTTGATTGCATGGTCCGGGGATCGATCCCCTGGAGACCGACTCCTCCTCCAGTCACCGTGGCCCGCTCCAGCCCAAGCGTACCCGATATGGCCACGGGAAATTCTTTGAGGAACTCGTATAAGGCTTCCAACTGTTTTTTCCCAACCTCGGCCGCAAGCTGGTCTGAAGCGAATCCCATAATGCGCAACGCGGCCTCAACCAGGCGCTCCGGCGCCACGTCTTTCATGATTGTCTTGAATCCCCGACGGGGGTGTTCCTCGATCCGGCCCCACACGTTTTCGAGAAACTGTTCGCGGGTAACGGCAGGCATGATGTCAATCGCGAGTTTAAGCTTTGCGTCCGGATGCTTTTGGAAGAGTTTCACGGCATACTGACTCACCCGAAGAACGGCTGGTCCCGATAGACCAAAGTGGGTAAATATCATGTCCCCCTCCTCGCGAGTCGCGACCTTGCCGCGGGGATCGTAAAGGGTCAGCACAATGTCCCGCAGTGACACACCCTGAAGATGTCTGGCGGTGATGAGAGGATCGCTGGAAACGAGCGGAACCGATGTCGGATAAGGAGGCACGAGAGTGTGTCCGAACCCTTGCGCAAACGCGTAACCATCTCCCGTCGACCCCGTTTCAGGCGCCGAGCAGCCGCCAGAGGCCACTATGACAGCGTTGGCTCTTAGGTAGCCGTTCCCATGCAGGTCAATGCGATAAACGCCTCCGCCCTCCTCGTAGTCCAACGCACTGACTGGGGAAAGCAACCGCACATCGACGTCCAGGTCGGACAGTTCCCCAAGCAAGGCGTTTAGGACAGTCATCGCCTTATTGGTGACCGGAAACATGCGCCCACGGTCCTCTTCCTTCAGTTGTACGCCAAGTGTTGTGAAAAAGGAAATGATATCATCGCTTGACCACTTTGCCAATGAACTGTAGAGGAATCTTCCATTTCCGGGAATGTTCGCGATGATATGCTCCGTGCCGCGAGCATTGGTTACATTACACCGGCCGCCTCCAGAAATGAGCAGCTTTCTTCCCAAACGATCGCCTTTTTCCAGTAACACGGTATGAATCCCTTGCCGAGCGGCGCCAATCGCGGCCATAAGGCCGGCAGGTCCGCCACCGATGACGACCACTGGCAGATCGGCGGATACACTTGTCAAACCGGGCACCTCGTTCCGTGGATTTGAGACTGTCCTGCAGTGATGGTATCATGTCTCATCATTAGAAACATCTATTGAGTTCATTGTCATAGGGAGAGGACGATTTCCATGATCGTACGAGCCGACCGATTACAGCATATATCTTCTGCCGTGTTTTACGAACTTGAAGCAGTCAAACAGGAACTCACCCAGCGTGGAATTCCCGTGACTGATCTGGGAATCGGGTCGCCCGACATGCCGCCTGTCGCACATGTGCAGCAGGCATTCTCACAGGCGTTGTCGCAGCGGGGCGTGTATGGCTATCCCACGACGCAAGGAACCGCGTCGTTCAAAGAAGCAGCCAGTCATTTTGTGTCTGCCCGCTACGGTGTATCACTGGATCCGGCCCATGAGATCCTGACTCTCATGGGCGCCCAAGACGGCCTGGCTCACTTGGCCCTGGCTTTAGTCAACCCAGGGGATATCGTGCTCATCCCTGATCCCGGTTATCCGATTTACGAGGTCTCCGTCCATCTGGCAGGCGGTATTCCCTATCACCTGCCGCTGCTTGCAGAGCGCGGATACCTGCCAGATTTTGAAGCGGTGCCGCATGATGTACTGCGGCGCTCCAGGATGATGATCCTCAATTACCCGGGCAATCCTGTAACAGCGATTCCTCCTCAGGACTTTTTCACCACAGTGATCGATGTGGCGCGACGGCATGAAATCGCCGTCGTTCATGACGCCGCCTACATTGAACTCGTCTTTGATGGTGCCCGATCTCCGTCGTTTCTCGCGACTCCTGGCGCCACTGACGTGGGCATTGAACTGCACTCGCTGTCCAAAACGTTCAATTTCGCGGGTCCTCGCCTCGCGTTTGCTGCGGGAAACCGGGATATTCTCAGTGCTTTACAAACGCTCAAATCCAATATCGACTATGGCGTTTTTCGCGCAGCTCAAGCGGCTGGTGAAACGGCTCTTAACGGCGCCGAAGAGACCATTGTCGCCATGCGACAGCAGTACGCGTCACGCCGCGACATATTCATTTCGACACTGGCGGAATCGGGCTGGCATGTGGATCCACCGGCAGCAACCATGTTCGTGTGGGCGCCAATTCCTGGCGACAGGGATTCCCGTCTGTTTGCCAGGCGGTTGCTGGAGAACACGGGTGTTGCTTGTGTTCCTGGCATAGGATTCGGCGCACATGGCGAGGGGTTCGTCAGATTTGCTTTAGTACATCCCGCCGGGGTGCTGCAAGACGCCGCGAGGCGTATCGGTCACTTTTTCACCACCATGCATTAGAGCCTGTTCAAAAAGGGTTGAGGTAAGATGCAAGCAGGGGTTGGGTGTTGTCTGGACATGCGCGCGGAGTGTACGAAGGAGGTACATGAGCACGCATGTCCAGCACAAGCCGAAGCCCTGCGCCGCAGAGTTCTCGACCCTTTTTGAACAACCTCTATTAATGTCATCGGAGCGACGGTTGACGTAAGGCCTGAGGCTGTCCACACGCAATACGCGTGCGATCTGGAGAAGGGATGACGCGATGATTCCGCGTCATCCCTTCTCCAGATCGATTCTCAGTCGATTCAGCCAATCAGTGGCCTGAGCCCGTGAAATCGCTTCATCAGGTTTAAACAGTCCATCACGATACGCGGTCACAATCCCCCGCCCCAGGAGATCATGCACCGCCCCGTAATACCAGTCGCTCTCCTTCACATCTGCAGGCATACCCCCACCCAACGCCGTTGCGTTCCCGGCGGCCTGCGGATTCCCCGCTTGCGCTCCTGTCGGTACGGTGACAAATTCCCGAATGTTTTTGACGGCCTGCAATTGCCGCGTATTCGCCGACTGGAGATCCCAGAAACTCACGCCGACACAATCGTGCGCCCGCGCGGATGCCGCAAACTGACCGATACTTGCACTGGTCGCAGACCCATAGGCCTGACCAATCGGCGCAATGGGGAGTCCAAACCCGCTGAGCTGATGTACGCTCTCAGTGACGGCTTCTGCAGCGCTAATCCCGAATTCCGACCAATACACCTGAGGCAGACACACCTCACAGTACTTACTGAACTCAGCGTACGGGAAATTGGGATGATCATTGGGCAAAGCGAACGGCGCATACCCAATGGTCAGATTCGGATTCTTCCTCCGTATCATCCCACCCAGTTGATCAGCTGCTGCAGCCGCTCCGTTAAAACTGCTCTCCCCGTCAAATACGTACCAATCCGCTCCCGCATCGATCACCGTTTGCGCTGCGTCAGCCTCGCCGGCAATATCCGAACTGTAGACATATCCCCAAGCCCCCACGAGAAATCCAGCCTGTTTGAGCGGACCCAGCACCTGTTGGAATTGTGGCCAAACCGCACGGCCATCATGCGCTTTCACCAAAAATCCGGACACTCCCAAGTCCTTGCCCAAGCTGACAATGCTCTCAATGTTTCCGCCGAGCGACTGACTGATTTCCCAAATCCACAGTTGCTTCCCTGCATACGCGTGAATCGCCATACGTTTCCACCCCTTCTCCCCCTATACAGTACATTCGCACGGGGATGAGGATGACGGGCAACGCATTGACCAACCCATAGTGAAGGTCCAATAGAACGCAAAAAGACGCCCTCATCAGGCATCAACAAATAAATCGCAATAAAGCAACTCACAAGTCGGCTGTCTCGAGTCTAAACCGCTCTGGAGGCGCCACCCGGATTCGAACCGGGGAATGAGGGTTTTGCAGACCCTGGCCTTACCACTTGGCTATGGCGCCATATGGTGGCTCGAGACGGAATCGAACCGCCGACACGAGGATTTTCAGTCCTCTGCTCTACCGACTGAGCTACCGAGCCATTGTAAGTATCGACGGCGTTTCGATTCAATCGAACATCCTAAGTATGCATTGGTTGCGGGGGCAGGACTTGAACCTGCGACCTTCGGGTTATGAGCCCGACGAGCTGCCAACTGCTCCACCCCGCTATGTCTGGAGCTCCCAACCAGAATCGAACTGGTGACCTCATCCTTACCATGGATGCGCTCTGCCGACTGAGCTATGGGAGCGTTACTGACTGCCTGGCTGGGGAGGTAGGGATCGAACCTACGAATGACGGAGTCAAAGTCCGTTGCCTTACCACTTGGCTACTCCCCACTATTTTGGTGGAGGGGGTAGGATTCGAACCTACGAAGCTTTCGCAACGGATTTACAGTCCGCCCCAGTTGGCCACTTTGGTACCCCTCCGCGCACATTGAGGAAGCGACAGCAGACCGATATCATCTGGCTCCTTCACAACTAGATGCGAATCATGAGTGGTATACTGCCGTACTGCCGTACCGCTGTACTGCTGTACGGTCGTACTGTCGTACTTCTTTGCTTGTAGGATAAGCCCTCGACCGATTCGTATCCGTCTGCTCCATCCCTCACAGGACTTCCACACCGGACCGATCTACCTTGTCGTCTTCA
>JAJZCB010000112.1 GCA_021846285.1 Bacillota bacterium | reverse complement strand
CCAGGTTCCATGACAGCAAGCGCTCGCCAACCCACGCGTCAAACTCGGCCGTCCATGACTCCACGGATGTCGCATCCCAGTCCAAAGCGCGTAAATTGTGCACCGTGGCGCCGCTTCCGATGATCAGGTACCCCTTTGACTTCAGGACGGTCAGCGCGCGCCCTATTTGATACTGTTCGGCATTGGACAAATGGGGATTCACGGACATCTGGATGACGGGGACGCCGGCATCCGGATAGAGTATGCTCATCACAACCCAGGTTCCGTGATCCAAGGCGCGCGCGTCGTCCAACTCGGCGCGAATGCCTCTTTCTCGCAACAGATCCCTGACGACTCGCGCGCCGTCTGGATCGCCGCTCGCAGGGTAGTTGATCTGATAGAGTTCCTCGGGCCAGCCATAGAAGTCGTGCATGGTTGCGGGCCGCAACCCGGATCCCACCTGCTGCGTATCTGCCTCCCAATGCGCCGTGAACAGCACCACGGCGCGCGGTTGTTCAAGTCGCGCCGGCAACGCTTCACGCAGAAAGCGGGCATACTCGCTCTGCTCCAGCACCAACGAGGGTGCGCCGTGCGTGACAAATAACGATGGCATCATCGATGTTCTCCTGCCTTTCCGTCAACCATGCAGAACCAATTGACCCGGACCAGTCAAACAGTTTTTGCGTTCCATGTCCGGACATGGTCAACCCGACGATGATGCGGATCACCAACAAACCTGTGCTTAGCATAATACAATCCTCCCCCTTTTACATTCATGGTTAACTCTCCCTGCCGACATTCTCATATGCGCTATTCCCATGGATATATTTGTTCTACATGAGAATGCAAGATTTCCCGTTCCGAAGCCACTTCCCTACGGTGACAATGCGTTGGTTTTGACGCCAACTGGTCCGGGCAGACGCATCATTGCTTATCAACGATAAGTCGCTTAACAACAATAACGATAAAATATATACTTATGTTTTGTCAAGTACTATAATAAATTTAGTTGATTGAGAGAAGCAGGTTTATGATGACCGTGAACATGTGTCAGAAATATGAGGCGGCCTTTACCCTGTTAGGGAAACGTTGGACCGGATTGATCATCCGGGCGATCCTAGTAGGACAGCATCGCTTTTCCGAAATCGCGCAACTGATTCCTCTCCTGAACGACCGGATGGTGACGCCAAAAGGAGGGGTCATCCGGCCCCTCCGTCGACTGCGTATACGGGGCGGACAGGGCCAAGGAAACGATAGTATGCTCCGGAAACGTCAGGGTTTTGCCGGCGGGCGTTACGTCCAACAACGGTGCGGCGCCCTCTTCGGCGACATGGCCGCAAGCGCCAGCGCTGTGAACAGAAATCCCCCCGAGGACGGCGCACATCGACTCTCTCCCGCTTCGCCATCCAAATCAGGCAAGCGGAGACTCTATATCAGTGTCCAGAAGGCGAGGGGGTGACATAATGGAATGGACCGAATCACGCGCTGCGGATCTTCTGTGTGGAGACGAGGCGACATTTGATCAATTCGTTCACGACGTGTGGCCTGAAGCGTTTCGCATAAGCCAACTCATTCTAGGAAACCGCCAAGACGCACAAGAGGTCGTTCAGGATGCCCTGATGATCCTCTACAAGAACCGAAGTCGCGTCCGTGACCCTGCCAAATTGAAATCGTGGTTCTACCAGGTTCTCACGCGTTGCGCGACGCGTTCGCGTCGACACGGTATACGGAGAAGAACCGAACCCCTTCCCCGATCTGACATTGGTTCCGGGCAAGTGGATGAGGCGCAGACTATAGACACACGTCTGACGATCATGGAGGCGCTGGATCGACTCTCGATCAACGAACGATTGACTTTGATTCTCAGCTACTATTGCGATCAAACCGACGAGAAGGCGGCCGCAATAGCAGGTTGGCATCTCGGAACGTATAAGTGGCGCAAAGCTCGGGCTTTGCGAAACATGGAGAAAATACTGCACGGCCTCATGATCACCCATCTGACCGCGCAAAAGGAAGGTGCAGTCCATGCCAGGTAATCTGGAGACGCAAATCCGGGAGGGTCTGCACGCCAGCGCGGCCCTCATCGTTCCGCCCACCATGTCTGGTGAACACATCCGTGAGAACGCCCGCAGGTCGAACACGCGGGCATGGGCCAGAGGGTATATCGGAAGAGCCATCTACCATCGCCTTGCCTATACGGCGATGTTCCTTCTCCTGCTACTCGGTGTCGGCATGTGGACAATTCCCGCGTTGGCGAATCAGATCGAAAATATGCCGGGCATTCGCGCCCTGTTGGCGTTTTGGGGAAACCCGGATATCACCACCGCAGAAAAGCTCGGTTATGCACAAGCTCCTCATCTGTTCGCACGTGACCAGGGCATTACGATCGCAATTTCCCGCGTATTTTTTGACGGTCATCAACTGGTCGTAGGCTATGTCATGCACACAGATCAACCGATAGAAGACAATGTGAAAACCCGAATCTTTCCTTCCGGCGCGCAGTTTTTTATCAATGGAAATCCTGTACAACTGAGCGCTGCGGGCGGACAAGCCAGTATGAATCCGCACGTCGCCGCCGGCACGTACACATTTTTTACCACGAGTACGACCCATCCATTTCCACGCCGCTTCCTGTTCGGCATTGACGTGACACGTGTAGGAGATATTGGTGGACAATGGAATTTTAATATCCCGGTTTCGATGACTGACATACAACGGCAAATAGTGTCGTACTTGCCGAATACCTCGGAAACCGTTGGTGGCGTACGGCTGACTGTTCAGAAAGTGACAGTGACCCCCGTAACCACAACGGTCCAGTATCGCGTCGCGCCGGCCAACATCGACCTCAATTTGGGCATCAATGTATCTACGGAGAATGGCCATGCGTTGACGCCGGTTTTTAGTGGACCTCTCAGTCCGCACCCCGAACATTTGCAGGTCGGCCCTAGGGAGTGGATCGCTACGTTCTCGGGTCGCCCGCCTGCCGGGGCGAAGATGATCCAAGTCAGCCTGGAGAGAGGTGGAACCATCTATCCACCAATGGAAGTGCGTCTTCGTTAGGCCAAAATCTCTGCCCCGCACTGCGGGAGCTTAATGAACCAGGGGTTGGCTGAAACCGGGAAAAGCCAGCCCCTGCACAACAGGGACCAGCCCGGATGGGCAATGCAGCACCAATCTCCGAAGAACGGTCCATCCTGCACATCTGCACCCTTCCGGCCATGTTCAAGATAATCTTGTGCCCTACAGAGGCATGGGTGTTTAGTTGGGCGCAGTTACTCGCTGTCGTTCGCAAGAGTAATTTCGAACGTCTGGCATATAAAATCCGATGACTGCCACAATGATTTCAAGAACCCCGCTCACCCCCCTGTGTCGTTCATGCCACGTCAACCCTGGTACAGCAAGTGCGAACGAATGACGGAGACCGGACGCAGGTTTTCACGAAGACTGGGCTTCTGGCCGACCGCTCGAATGAAGAAACAACGTTCCCAGAAATCCCACGAAGGCAATCGCGGCCAACAACCAGAAGGTGTCGTGAAAGCCCTGAACCGCTGCGTGAATCAACTGCGCGCGTACGGCTTCCGACACGGACAAGCCGGTGTGTGATCCCGCTCCGCTCCCGGCGCGCGAAAGGCGGAACGCCTTGACGGCCTGGTTCATATGATCCGTTTCCCGCGCCTGGAGAAAGGTCGATAAGAGCGCCACGCCTGTCGCCCCACCCAAGCGTTCTGACACGTTGTACAGCGTAGTGGCGTCAACCGCCTCGTCGGCGTTAAGTCCGCGCAGAACCATCCACAATACCGGTTGAATGACCAAGCCGATTCCCAACCCGCGAAAGACCAATAGGAAAGCCGTGATCCACGGAGGAGTATTCTTATTGATCAAAAGGAGGGCGACGGAACCGAGGGTGAGCAGGAGCATTCCGGTCATGGCGCACAGACGCACACCAGAGCGGCGCGAAAGTTTGTTGCCCAGGGCGATCCCGCCGCCCATAACCAGGGCCTGTGGAAATAGGGTCAAGCCTGCGGCGAGCGGCGACAAGTTTTGAACGTTCTCCATGAATACTGGGACGATCACGATGATGGAAAACATCACGACGGAGGTCAGTCCGCACAGAGCGACGGCCAAAACCGTGCGAGCGCTTCGAAACAACTTGATATCCACCGCCGGATGGGGGTTTCGCAGACTCCAGAAAACATAGGCGAACAGCGACAACCCTCCGCTGGTCCAGTAAGGCCACGATGCGTTGGACATCCAACCGTGCAGCGATCCGTTGGACGTTCCGTACACGGCCAAAGTCAGCCCGCTGGCCAGGGTAACGATACCGACCGCATCGAAACTCACGAGCGCGTTCCCCTTGTCGCTCGAAACCTTTGGAATCCGCAAGGCTGCGGCAAAACCGAACAACCCGATAGGCACATTGACAAGAAACACGGAAGGCCAACCGAAGAAGTGAATCAGGACGCCGCCGATCGTCGGCCCGATGGCGGGCGCCAGAAACAAAAGCATGCCGAGCACAGGCGGGATGCCCTGTTCGCGACTGTTTTCGCCGCCGCCAAAAATCATGCTCATCGCGAGTGGAATCAAAGGAGCCCCCAAGGCGCCTTGCAGCACCCTGCCCACGATGAGAAGCTGGATGTTTGGCGCCATCGCACAGAGGGCGGAGCCGATCGTGAATCCGGCAAGACTGATCAAGTAAATCCTGACCGCACCAAAACGTTTGGCAAGATACGCACTGGCGGCAAGGACGGCGGACAGCGCCAACAAGTATCCAGAAATGACCCACTGCGCCGTTGCGAGGGAACTGTGCAAACTGTGTTCAATCTCTGGCAGGGCCACGTTGACGATGTTGGAGTCCATCATGGACAAAAACGGGCCCATGAGGAGTCCGATTTGCGCTGCAAGGGTCAATCGCCGTGCCCCCTCGGATTGAGTCGCCTCCATGGTTAACATGACTCGCTTTCCTCTTCGACTGCGGCGATCCAGTCCAATTCTTGAATAACCCGCGCCTTCAATAACTCCACCACGCGCTTCCCGTAGATCATGCTTTCGTCCAGCATTTCCCGTTCAATGCCCTCTTGCAGATGCTTCAATCCCTTTTCCAGGACCGCTCTTCTTGTCGCCAGCACGTCCCTTCGCGTTTTTTCGTCCACCAGTCCGAAGAGGGCCACGCGCACCTGGAATTCCACATCGCTGGTCGCCATTTCCGGCGTGAACTCGCGCAACATCTCCTGCAGAACTTCCAGTCCCAAATCCGTCATCGAGTACACATGACGGTTGGGCTTTCCCTCTTGTGTTTCAATTCTCTTTTGGACGGCGCCCATCTCTTCGAACCGTTTCAGGGCAGGATAGAGCATATTGCTGTTGATCGTGAAACTGCTGCCAAGGATGCGCTCCACGTTTTTCTTGATTTCATAGCCATAACGGGACCCGGTGGAGAGTTGAGCCAGAATGAGAATATCCACGTACATCCGCGATCACCCCTTGATTATAGAATACATGAATATATGGCTAATTATCAAGTGTTATTTTAACCTATACCCTCGTAAAATAGGCGCCGTTCAGTTGCATCGGCGCCGCTGTTTCGCCAGGAATCTCTCCGACGAATGGAGTTTGTGTATATTGATTCAGGAAGACTGCATGAAAACCTGCTCACACTGTATCGATGCGCTGAATTTGAATACATATACTCTCTTTTTGTTTCGTCGGACAGAATCACAGGATAGCTCAATATGTCCATTCCCGCCGGATCAAACGCCTTGTTGGACATTCGCAGCCCTTATGCGCAATATCATTCACCAGAAATCTAATTAAGATCTTCATAGACTTATGAACTGTGTCCAAATTGAAGGTGCTATATCTCCGGTCGAGAATATATACAACAGCCTCACACATCACACAAGTTGTCCTGCGAGGAGACATTTTGTGAAGCTTACGGACTATAAAGGTTATGTGTCATTCTGGGTTGCCACTACTGTTTCTAACCTGGGCAGCAGCATTACTGCACTTGCACTTCAAGTTATGGTGGTCGTACTCCTGCACGGGAACGCCACTGATGTGGGTTGGATCAGTACTGCTCGCTGGTTGCCTTATGTCCTGCTCGGGCTCATCGCCGGAGCAACGGTGGACAGGGTTAATCGCAAGCATGTTATCGTCTTAGCCGACTTCAGTCGTGGCATTCTGCTTAGCGCCATTTCTTTGTCGGCAGTTAGTGGTATCTTGAACATGCCCATACTTATGTCCTTGATGGTGCTATTTGGCGCCATGTCACTGTTTCATGATGCCGCGTATGAGTCGACCGTGCCCCAACTTGTGCCCAGAAAATTGTTGATGCGAGCAAACTCCCGTTTGGAGCAGAGTTCAGCAGTCACTCAAACGAGCGGTCCAGCGGTCGCGGGTACGGTCATTTCACTTGTCGGTGCGCCTTTTGCAATTCTTATCGATGCCTTGTCTTTTGTGCTTTCTGGCGCGGTGATGGCTTCAGTCACGTATTCTCCATCACAAGACAGGTCACACGAACGCTTGATTGATCAAATCAAACAGGGGGTACGTTGGGTCTACCGACATCGCACCCTTTCCTCCTTGGCTCTCAATACGCACGCATGGTTCTTTTTCCACAGTATGGTAGGCACTGTTTTTGTTACATTTGCACTTACCAAGCTAGGGTTCACCGCTTTCACCTACAGTCTAGTTATTACACTAGCTGGAGTTGGCTCGCTACTTGGCTCCACAATTTCCATCCGTATAGGACAGCGGTGGGGAATCGGTCGTGGTATGGTTGTGTCTCGATTGCTGTACGGCCCGGCCGCGATAATGCTCTCTGTAGCCCCATCGGCTCACCACGGTTCATTGCTTGCTCAAGCGTTTGTTCTAGTGGGGTGTGGCCAGTTCCTCTATGGACTTGCTATGGGAATTGAGGGGCCGATAGAAATGGGGTACCAACAGGCTATCACACCGTCTCACATGCAAGGGCGCATGAGGGCCACGATGCGCTCGATTAATCGCAGCATGGTCGTCGTCGGGGCTCCCTTTGGGGGAATAATCGCCGCAACGTATGGCTATAGACTGGCATTGTGGATTGCCGTCGTTGGGCTAGCTACTGTCGGGGTTTGGCTCTTCTTTTCTCCAATGAGAGACGTGGAAATTGATAAAGACTTGGCTGACATGGTCTAACAGACACCTTGTCGAACTCTTCTCCGTAAATGCAGTGAGGCGGCGCGCACACCACGATAGATTCATGTAAGAAGCAGGGGGATTTTCTTCTCGGACATAGGCCCCCTTGAAAACTTCTAGCGACGGCTCCCGAATTTCCTAACCTGACGGAGGGATAGCACGATCATTCCTGCAAGAATCACAAACAAGACGGTGGAGCCCATTGGCCATCGGTGATTTTGAACGAGACTCACAACAAATGAGGCAATATCACTCAATAGTCCGAGGATCATCAAGACGAATCCGACAATCATCATCCTGCGCGCCATCTGAAGGTTCGTAATCTCCTTCACATATATCTCCCCAAGCAACGATCACTTATCCGGTCTCCTGCCTTTAATGACGAACTCCTCTGTCGCTATGCTGCCCGAGAGCTACACAAGTGCTTGCCGAGATAATTCATGTCCATCCAAAAAGACTCAATTTCGACGTCTTTAATTTATTGCCAAATTCGTTGAAAAGGAATTAACCTTTATTGGCAACGTCATAATTCCTTTGTCATAAATACGCTATTTGAGTCTTCGATGTAATCCGAAAACGGCTCACAATATCGGAACCCAAAACTTGCATATAATCTTCTAGCTGGTTCGAAAGTATCCATTGACCCCGTTTCTAAACTTACCCGCCGATAGCCACGCCGCTTGCCCTCTTCAATTATGTAGTGAAGGACTCGCTTTGCAATACCCTTTCGTAAATGTGATGAAGAAGTTCGCATTGATTTGATCTCTCCATGTTGTCCATCAAGTTCTTTAAGTGCCCCGCACCCAACTAAGACATCTCCTTCCCATGCGCTCCAGAATGTAATTTCTGGTTTTCGCAATGCCTCAAGACCTAGCGCATGTATACTTTCCGGGGGGGAATGTAGTGCCATACTCTGAAGATGCTCCCTCACCAATTCAGCCACTTCAGACCCAGTCAAATCATCTATTTTAATATCCATAAAAATCACTCCATTTGTAAAGTGGAACTACACTGACATACATTATATTCCTCGAAACCTCGAAACGTCCTCTTGATGGGATTTTTAGGTCTTCTTCCCTCTTGCATACTCCTTCCCATTTGCCACGTAAGACCCCCAAACCGGCATGCTCCCTCAACACTGACTCCACGCCAGCGATCGCGCAAGTCAACTCCCGCCGTCGCTGCACGAAGCTCCGTTGATACAACTGCTGTCGAGCATTCCCGCTCAGCGTGACATGCAACTGTTCTGCTGCATCGCTCCCCCGCATAGGCCAACGATACAAGCCACTCTCCACTTTCCACACCTCTCGTGACACAATCGCAAGAAAAACGCACCTTGATCATACGATTAGTTTATGCCTGCGCCAGCCACAAACTAATCATGTTTGAGTCAAGATGCGTTACTATCATCCCGTCCGCCCATTACCCAAGAGTGGAAGGGTCAGCTTTCGAACCGACGGCCAAAGCAGGCGCCGCCTGCACGGTCAGCGTGTCGTACTCGCGATCGGACAGCACGGATTTTTCACCCTTCATCATCAGCCAGTAGCTGATCATTCCGCCCAGGAGTCCGAACAGCCACCCTCCGCTCCAGAGAAAATAGAGCGGCGGAATCACCAGCCCCAACAAGGCGATGCCCCAGCCGATCAGGAGCGCGTAGACTGCCTTCAGGTTGAAGCCGCGCGAATAATCGTAGCGCCCGTCCGTCGTGTACAGTTGCAGCAAATCCAGTTTGCGCGAGCGGACCAGCCAGTAATCGGCGATGGCAATCCCGTCGAAGGGACCGAGCAATACACCGTATGTCCCAAGCCAGGTGAAGATGTAATTGCTGAACTGCGCCATGACATACCACGGTTGCATGGCTAAAGCGAGAACCCCCGCCATGATCGCTCCCAGCGCAAAATTGATCCGGCGCGGCGACAGATTCTCAAACGCCCTCGCCGGCGCCATCACATTCGCGCCAACATTGATGGTGACAGAGGAAAGGATGACAACGATTCCGGCGATGACGACAATAAATGTGGGAAATTTCAAAATCAGATCGACCGGATTCCACAGCGGTTGCCCATACAGGATGACTGTGGCTGATGTCACCGCGATTCCGATAAAGGAAAACAGCGCCATCGTCAAGGGCATGGACAAAAGTTGCCCCATCGTTTGCCCCTTTTGCGTTTTGGCATAGCGAGTGTAGTCAGGAATGTTGAGAGCGAGGGTTGCCCAAAATGCGATGACCCCAATCACCGAGGGATAAAATGTCGCCCAGAACGCCAGGCCGTGAATCTTGGCGGGGGCGCTCAGGATCGTTCCAAATCCCCCGGCGCTTGCGCCCGCCCAGATCAGCAGCACGAGGGCCGACACCGCCAGAGTCGGCGCCGCAAATACAGCCAGTTTGCCGATTGCCTGCGGACCTCTGGTCGCGACCGCCACGTTGATCAGCCAGAAGACCGTAAACGATATCCCTAAATGCCAGGCGATCGCTTCCCAGCCAGGCACGATCCGGCCCAAAATCGCGTCCAGCGCCAATCCGCCAAACCAGCAGTTGATGCCAAACCACCCGGCCGCGATCACCGCTCTCGCGAGGGCCGGAATATGCGCGCCGCGACTTCCAAACCATAGACGGGCGAAGACAGGATAGGGAATGCCAAACTTCGTGCCAGCGTGTGAAACAAGCAGAATCGGTATCAGTACAATCAGGCTTCCAACCAGAATCGTCAAAACCGACTCCCACCAGTTCATTCCCAGTGCGATCATGCCGCTTGCCATCGAATAAGTGGGCAAACAAATGCTCATGCCAATCCACAGCGACGCAAATTTGACTCCCGGCCAGGTATGTTCCTCTGTCGTGCACGGACGCAAATCTTCATTCCACAGCGCCCGATTGCCGCTTACACTCGCAATCGCCGAGTCGGTCAGTGCGACCACGTCGCCGCTGGCAACTTGTGTAGCCATGTATCGTCCCCCTACTCTGTAATCTGTAAGTTCGAGTCAGCCTGCCGCGTCCATGAAATCGGCGTTCCGACCGACTTCGATAGTCATGGTTCGCTTGTCGGTTCGCTTGCCGTTTGCAGACGTCAATCCTGGAGTCTTGTCCGTATCGTGCACAGGCGCAAAGTTGCCTCTACGGCAAAAGGCGCGTCATGTCTCCGTATGTCTCCGGCCTCCTGTCCCGATAAAACTGCCAGGTATTGCGAACTTCGGTCATCACCTCCCGATCCATGTCCCCGATCACGATCTCATCGTGGTCACGACTGCCCATCGCCACAAAACTGCCCCGCGGGTCAACCAGATACGACTGTCCGTAAAACTCGCCCATGTTCCAGGGTGTCTCATACCCTACTCGATTGATCGCCGCCAGATAATAGCCGTTGGCCACCGCGTGGGCAGGCTGTTCCAGTTTCCAGAGATATTCCGAGAGACCTGCCACTGTCGCTGAAGGATTAAACACAATTTCCGCGCCATTTAACCCCAACAATCGCGCGCCCTCCGGAAAATGTCTGTCATAACAGATATAAACCCCGATCTTGGCGTACGCCGTCGTAAAGACGGGATAACCCAGATTGCCCGGCTTAAAGTAATACTTCTCCCAAAATCCGCATCCCGCCGGCCCCGCCTGCACTTGCGGCAAGT
>JAJZCB010000016.1 GCA_021846285.1 Bacillota bacterium | reverse complement strand
CCCTTTTGCAAACGGGACACGAGGCCATTTTGCGACAGTTGATAAAACGGATTCGTAAAGAGGGCATCGGTTTTACCCAAGCCTATATTTCCGGAGCCGGCCGCCGCAAACCTTAGGGCATGACAGACAGTTTTCAAAACCGCTCCAGATGCGTTTACAGTCCTTGATACTGCGCAAATGCCTGCGTCGAATACGGGGCTGTGAAACGGTTGATGCGCTGTAAATCCCGCGTGAGCGCAAGACCTTCATCCGGTGCAAAAGTTTCCAGGGAAAGCGCCTGCGCCTCTTTGGCGCCGAGCCCCACGGCCATGACATACCTCCCCTGTTCCTCAGTGTAAAGCGCCGCAAAATCCACTTTGATCCCAGGGAGTCGATAGGCAGTCAACAAAAATCGGCTTGACGCGTCTGCGGCCACCGCGTAAATATGCGGAAACCCTCGCAGCGTGGCTGTTGCTACAATCGCAACTCCTCCCGTGGCGAGCCCCTGCACGTACACCTCTTCCAATCCGGGCACTGCCGTTGTAAGCGCACGCGCTATCTCCCGCTCCTGACTGTTGCTGACCGCTTGCGCGGCATACTGATCGTTCACAAGAGCAGACGGGGATGGCCCCACAGAAGGTGGTGCGCCTGCTCGAACCGCAAGCGGTAAAGCGCTGTGCTTCCCCCCCCGCGCGACCAACAGTCCATGCTCTTGCACCCACGCAACTGCAATCGCCAGCGCGACCGTTCCGGCCCACAACGCCAAAAACCGTCTCGATCCCGAATTTCTCGCCCCGCTGCGAAACCGCGCATGCCGGTTCATCACTAAACACCCCTCGCCGATGTTGAGGTTGTCCTCTTTTCATCTTACGCGGCAAAGGAGAGATCATGTCCGAATCATTAGCCAAGCGGCGTCTGGCGCGCTAACCACTCTTCTCTGGTCATCAATACTTCTCGCGGTTTGCTGTTTTCAAACGGACCCACAATACCGAGCTGTTCTAACGAATCCACCAGTCTGGCGGCGCGGGCATATCCCACTTTCAGTTTGCGTTGCAGATACGATACCGACGCCTGCTCAGATTCAACAACCAGTCGCACTGCCTCTTCAAACAATGGATCCATATCATCGACGGCAGCCGACCGTTCATCGGCGAGCGCACTGAAATCGTCCACATACTCCGCTTCCTGTTGACGGCGCGCAAAATCGACCAGCCGCTCTACTTCAGGTTCGGACAAAAAAGCTCCCTGCAGGCGGACGGGTTTGGAGGCGCCGACAGGCAAATACAGCATGTCGCCGCGCCCCAGAAGCTTCTCCGCTCCCGTGCTGTCAAGGATGGTCCGGGAGTCTACGCCGGAAGAAACGGAAAATGCGATCCGTGAAGGAATATTCGCCTTGATCAAGCCCGTGATGACATCGACTGAAGGACGCTGTGTGGCCACAACCAAGTGAATCCCAGACGCGCGGGCCATCTGCGCCAGACGGCAGATGGCATCCTCCACATCGCCGGGCGCCACCATCATCAAGTCCGCCAGTTCATCGATGATGACCACGATCAGCGGCAACAGGCGTTTTCCCTGTTTCTCCGCATAGGCGTTGTAGCGTTCCAGATCACGCACCTTGGCCTGGCTGAACAGTTCATATCTGTGCTCCATCTCGACAATGACCTTGCGCAGCGCCGCAGCCGCCCTGCGAGCCTCTGTCACCACCGGAGAGAATAAATGCGGAATCCCATTGTAGACGCCGAGTTCCACCATTTTCGGATCGATCAGGATGAATTTCACTTCATCTGGTTTTGCCCGAAAGAGAATGCTCGCGATGATGCCGTTGATGCATACACTCTTCCCCGAACCGGTTGCTCCCGCGACAAGAACGTGTGGCATCTTCGCCAGATCGCCAACGACAGTATGGCCTGCGATGTCTTTGCCGAGCGCAAAGGAGAGCAGACTTTTGGCATTCGTAAACGTGTCTGTTTCCACGACCTCGCGAAAAGCCACGACCGAAATCTCCTTATTGGGCACCTCGATGCCAATCGCGGATTTACCAGGTATCGGCGCTTCAATACGGATATCGCGGGCGGCTAGAGCCAGGGCCAAATCGTCCGCCAGACTTAAAATCCGCGCTACCTTCACACCAACGGCTGGCTGGATCTCGTATCGCGTCACCGTGGGCCCGCGGCTGTACCCCAGCACTCGGACCTCGACGCCAAAACTGGAAAATGTGTCCCCCAGCTTCTTTGCGTGAGATTGCAGATCTCTGGTCGCGGCAGCGCCATCGCCGCGCTTTGCGCCAGACCGATCCAGCAGTCGGGAATCGGGCAGACGATAAGGCTTGATCCCCTCTCCCGCAGTTCCTGTGGCCGTCCCCTGTTCCGTTCCTGTCTGTCGCGGCGGCGGATCCGGCGCGATCGGGGGCAGTATCGGCTCAGAGAGACGGACTGTGACCCGAGCCTGCGCCGGATCCACCGTGACGCCCGAGCGGTTCTTGCGATCCGCCGCCTCTTCGTCAAGAGGTAATGTGGGCTGCACAGAACCACCCACCAGAAACTCTTCAAACGGGGGATCATCCGTGTATGGCACACTGAAGTCTGGAAAGGGAAACGAATCCGCGCTGGAGGCGTTCACATCCGCCAGGCTCACTGCCTGGCGCGGCTCCGGAACAGCCTCATCGTCCTGTTTCGTATGACGCCCCCTCCGGCGTCGCCGGCGCCCCTTTACGACCGGTTGGTCAGCGCCGCCGTCATCACCATCGACCAAAAACTCAACAGATTCATCCTCGCCAACAGATTCCTGATCTGAGCCACTGTTCTTGCGCCGTCCCGTCACGGATTTGCCCAAACGCCTATCAGGCGAGTGTGTCGAGGATCCCGCAAGTGCGCGGGCCGCGACGCGCATGGTCCGCGCCCAGCCGCGTTCAAAGCGCGTTTCGAAGAACTGCGACCCTTTCTCGATAGTACCCACCAACGACTTCCGTGTCATCAGAACCAGAGCGATCAGCACAGTTACGATGAGAATCAACAGTGTTCCAGAGACCGCGAACAAATATCTTAAGCCTGCGAAAAGGGCATAGCCAATCATGCCTCCGCCGGCGTTTGCCGGGGGCAATACGCTTGAACGGGAGATGACCAACACGCGCAGGGACTGGCTCAACGAGGTAATCCCTACTTGCGTAAGATGCAGCAAATCGGGATGCTGTGTTCCATATTGGATGACGCCCTCCGAATACAGATCGAGCTCACTCCACACCAGCAACGCGAACAGAAGCAGTACAATACCTATCTGAAAACTCGTGTACCGAAATCTGTTTCGGCGCACCATCGTGATGACAGCCATCCACATCAGATAGATCGGCACGACAAAGTGCCAGTTGCCTGCCAGCATGATACACAAGTCATCGAACGCCTGGCCGACCGCCCCCAGATCGCCGAGCGTCACCAGACTCAGGGCCATCAAGAGCAACCCCAGAATTTCATACTGCAACACGCGTTTTGCGTGGTCTAACTTAGCCATATCGCCTAAAGCCTCCAGATACAAACTCCAAAGCGCACGGGCGCCGCGCGTGTCTCAAACTCCGCAGCGATCCCTCTTGCTCTACAAGTTCGCCTCGTTTGGCGGTTTATCCTGCTGCCAACTCGCAAAAACGGATCCGCCGCAAGGAGGATCCGCCTGACTCTGTGCGATATCGTTGGTCTCCGAAACATACCCGAACGCAACCGTTCAGGTGAATGTGATCATCTGTCCCGGCGCCCATTCCGGACGCAGATAATCGATCGCACGCGGGGAGATAAGTCGATGAAGGCGAGCCTGGGCCGGCCCCAGCCACTCCACAACCATGGTGACGCCGTCCCGTTCAATGGTCTGCAGTTGCGGCAGACTTCCTGGTTCGCCAAATCCTGCAAACACCGTCTCCTCAGGCACAACGGACCACAAAATCATTGGACCACCCCTCGCGGTCGCTGTGACCGATAGTCGTCGATCATCTGACGGAGTTGATGCATGGCCGCCCCGAGCCCGCCGATGGCATCGATCAACCCATGCAAAACGGCGTCCCGACCGACAACGGTGGTGCCGATGTCGCGGGCCAGTTCCCCCGTAGTCATCATAAGATGTCGCAGGTCCTCTTCAGAGATGCGCGAATGAGCCGTGATAAACTTGGTCACTCGCTCCTGCATCTTCTCCAGATACTCAAAACTCTGCGGCACACCTATGACTAGACCGTTTAGCCGGATGGGATGAATGGTCATCGTTGCACTCTCGGCGATCAACGAGTAGTTGCTCGCGACAGCGATCGGCACCCCGATCGAGTGCCCCCCGCCCAACACCAGTGTAACCGTCGGTTTTGACATGGAGGCGATCATTTCTGCGATCGCCAGGCCCGCTTCGACATCGCCGCCAACGGTATTGAGGATAATCAGCACGCCCTCAATCTTGTCACTCTGTTCAGCCGCCACCAACTGCGGAATGATATGCTCATATTTGGTCGTCTTGTTTTGCGGCGGCAATACGATGTGCCCTTCAACCTGACCAACAATGGTCAAACAGTAGATGTTCGACTCATCCGTCACAGGATTCGTCTGACCGAGTCGCTCGATATTGTCCGCAATGGTATTCTGTGTCTGCGGGGGTTCAGTGAGCGCATCGGGCCGATCGCGTTCCGGCAGTTGCTGATTCAGGAATTCCTTGGCCTGTCCGATACCAGGTGGCAAAACGGTACGGCTCATGTCGCGTCACTCCTACCTATGTCTCACTGGTAGTATGTCGCAACGATGAGGACCTATCCTGAAACACGGTCATCCCTGCCGACCGGATTCATATGCTGTGCCCCTGCTCAGACACGGCTACGCCGAACTCGCGACGGGCACAGCATATGAATCCTGACGAGCGGGTTTTTCAGTCCACTGATGGTGGCGCAAGTGAGATTTTGCTTCGCAAAACTCAGGCATGAAAGTCCATCCTGAAAAACGATCATGTCTGCCCGCCGGAATCGTATGCTGCGCCGCTTCTCAAACACGGCTGCGCCGAACTCGCCTCGGCACAGCATACGATTCCGGCCGAGCGGGTTTTCCATTCCACTGATGGCGGCGCGAAGCGGCATGGGCGTCTGTCCACGCATCGATCTATACTTCCATGATGATCGGGAGAACCATGGGCCGCCGGCGTGTCTGTTCGTACAAATAGCGACTCAGGGCGTCCCTGACACCCGTCTTTAATCCAGACCAGTCACTGACATTGTCTGTCATTAGCCGCTGCAAAGTGGCGGAAACAATCCGGCTTGCTTCATCGAGCAGCTCCTCTGACTCGCGGACGTACACGAATCCCCTGGAGATGATATCAGGTCCAGAAAGTACACTGCGCGTCTGTTTCGACAGCGTTACTACAACAACCAGTATTCCGTCCTGCGACAGCAGCTTGCGGTCGCGCAGCACGATATTGCCCACGTCACCCACGCCAAGTCCATCAATCATGACGGCGCCTGCCTGGACTTTTCCGCCCAGACGCGCGACACCCCCCTGAAACTCAAGCACATCGCCAATATCCATGATAAAGATGTTGTCGGGGTTTACGCCAGTCGCCTCAGCCAGTTGCGCATGCCGATTCTGCATCCGAAACTCCCCGTGGACTGGCACGAAATATTTGGGTCGGATAAAATTCAGCATCAGTTTCAATTCTTCCTGGCTGCCGTGACCCGACACGTGAACGCCCGACACAGACTGATAGATGACGTGAGCTCCGATTCGGAACAGCTGGTCAATGGTTCGGGAAATTGATTTTTCATTGCCGGGAATGGGCGAAGAAGCGATGATCACCGTGTCGCCAGGATGAATTTCCACCTTCCGGTGCGTAGCGCGGGCCATCCGCGTCAACGCCGACATCGGTTCTCCCTGCGAGCCCGTCGTCAGTAACGCCACTTCTCTGGCATCGTACCGTGACAGGTCATCCGGTTCAATGAGCGTGGACGGCGCCACTTGCAAGTACCCCAAGTCCTTGGCCACCGTGATGTTGTTGACCATACTGCGGCCCACGACAGCCACTTTACGGCCTGTCCGCTCTGCTGCGTTGATCACCTGCTGAAGGCGATGGATGTTGGACGCGAACGTGGCCAGAATGACTCGTCCTGCAGCGGCCCGAAACACATCGTCAATTGTTGCGCCCACCGTGCGCTCGGACATCGTAAACCCGGCGCGTTCCGCGTTCGTGCTGTCCGAGAGCAACGCCAACACACCGCGCGCGCCGAGTCCTGTCATTTTCGCATAATCGGCGTGGCGTCCATCGACTGGCGTCTGGTCAAACTTGAAGTCGCCGGTCTGCACGACCACGCCCTCTGGGGTGTCAATGGCAAATCCGACCGCGTCCGGGATGCTGTGGTTCACATAAAAACAACTCACCGTGAAGTTACCCAGCCGGATCTCACTCTCATTGGTAATCGGGATCAATTTGGCCTGATCCAGTATTCCGTGTTCACGCAGTTTGCCCTCAACCAGCCCCAAAGTGAGCCTCGTTGCATACACAGGCACCTGCAGGCTCTTTAACACGTACGCCAATCCGCCAATGTGATCCTCGTGTCCGTGGGTCAAAAACAACCCGCGAAACTTTTGCTTATTCTCCACCAGGAACGTAATATCAGGGATGACAATATCGATGCCCAGCATTTCTTCTTCCGGGAATTTCAGACCCGCGTCAACGACTATCATGTCATTGCCATAGACGTACGCGGTCATGTTTTTACCGATCTCTCCCAATCCGCCGAGAGGGATGATCAACAACTTATGTGTGTAATTCCTGTTCAACGGTACACCTCCACAATTTTCCGATCAAAAAGAGGGCATTACCTGGCCGCACCCGTCTGGTAGTCCGATTATACATGACCGCAAGGTGCGTTCACAAGAATGCCCCGTCCGTTCCGAACTGACTGATCTCAGTGCACCGGGGCCAATTCGACTATGCCGCCAAGCGTGCGGCGCAGTTCCCTTCGTTCCTCGGGTGTGGCTTGCGCCAGCGGCAGTCGCACTTCACCGACAGGTACGTCAAGCATCTCAAGAGCCGCCTTCGTGAGTACGGGACTCGATGTTTTAAACAGACCTTCAAAGAGCGGCATCAGGCGATGATGGATCCGGCGCGCTTCGGCGAGGTCGCCTTCAAAAAATGCCTGCAGCATGCCGGCCATCTGATCGCCGACAATGTGCGAAGCCACGCTCACGACGCCCACTGCGCCCAATGCCAGCATCGGCAGTGTATATTTGTCGTCCCCGCTGTACACATAGAAGTCCTCCGGCGTTTCCCCGATGACTCGTGAAATCTGCGTGAAGTCTCCGGACGATTCCTTGACGCCGACAATCTGCTCCACCTGGGCCAGTCGGCAGAGTGTCTCCGGCTGAATGTTGACGGCTGTACGGCCGGGAATATTATACACTATCACCGGTTTTTGCACGGCGTCGGCGACAGCGCAGTAATGCTGGTACAACCCTTCCTGTGATGGTTTATTGTAGTAAGGCGCCACTACCAGAAACCCGTCAACGAGCAACTGCTCCGCCTCGCGCGTAAATTCTACTGTGGCGGCAGTGTCATTGGCGCCCGTTCCGGCAATGACGGGAACGCGACCGGCGCAGAGACGGGCTGTCTCTTCGATCAACAGCAATTTTTCCCGGTGGGACAGTGTCGGTGATTCTCCCGTCGTGCCGCATACCACCAGGCCAGTCGTGCCCGTAGCAATCAGGTGGTCAATCAGTCGCGGCAGTCTTTCGAGATCCAGTTGCAGCGATGAATCAAAAGGCGTCACCATCGCTGTAAGCAGATGACCAAACATCAGTCTGCGCCTCCCATCGAGTGCAAATCGAACTTGTTGTGAATGGCCCTCATCGCGCGCACCATCTCGCGTTCGTGCACAAGACACCAGATCGTGGTGTTGGAATCCGCAGACTGCAGGATTTCTACACCCACATCAGAGAGTGCTTCCACGATGCGAGCCATCACACCTGGCACACCGTGAATACCGGCTCCGACCGCAGCAATTTTCGCCACATCCGGCACAGTGGTTACGGTGAAATCCAGATCTTGAAGCGTACTCACGGCCCGTTCAACTTGAACCGTCGGCACCGTGTATACGACTTCATCCGGAGTTACATTGAAAAAATCCACCGAAATCCCGATCCTCGCCATAGCCTTGAAGACCAGAGGCTGAAACCCGGTGTGTTCTCTGGCAGGCCGCACCCGAATCTGCGTGAGCTGTGAACTGTGCGTCACACCAGTGAGTATACGGTCATTGGCGGGGCGCGTTTCAAGAAAGTGCGCACCGTTAGTGACCAAGGTGCCGGGATCCTTGGAGTGTGTGCTGCGCACGCGAATAGGGATGTTCTTCTGCATAGCCAGTTCCACCGCCCTCGGATGGATCACTTTCGCTCCCTGAGAAGCGAAATTGCACATCTCCGCATAGGTCACGCGGGTCAATCGAGTAGCGTCGTCAATGATGCGGGGATCCGCCGTCATGATGCCATCCACGTCCGTAAAGATGTCGATGAGTTCAGCATCGAGCGCAATGCCCAGCGCCGTCGCGGAGGTGTCGCTGCCGCCTCGTCCAAGCGTCGTCGTCTCTCCGGCGGCGGTGACCCCCTGAAAGCCGGTCACCACCACGATACGTTCCTCCTGAAGTTCTGCGAATATGCGTTCCGGACTGATCTCCTCAATCCGGGCGTTGCCAAAGTCTGCGGTGGTTCGAATGCCTGCCTGCGCCCCGGTCAGCACACTGACCTGATGACCGCGACTGCGCAGCATCCCCGCAAAAATGACTGCGGAGATCGTCTCTCCGCAAGACAACAGCAGATCCCTGTCGCGCGCCACAACCGCATCTTCTCCACTGATGAGCGACAGCAAAGTATCGGTAGCATATGGTTCTCCGGATCGCCCCATCGCGGAAACCACGACAACAACCGCATACCCGTCGACGAGCGCCTGCTCTATATGCTCCATCGCCAGTTGCCTGACGGAACGGCTGGACACGGACGTTCCGCCAAATTTCTGAATGATGACCTTCATTGCCCGCTGTCCTCCTGATGGAGCCATAATTCTGCGATCTGTACAGCGTTTAGAGCAGCGCCCTTCAGGATGTTGTCCGCCACAATCCAAAGAGACAAGCCGTTTCGCACAAACAGATCCTCCCGAAGGCGTCCAACAAAGACAGGAAACTGTCCCGCGGCGCGCAACGGATGAGGGTAGATCTGTCGCTGCGGATCGTCCTCCAGGACGACGCCAGGCGCCTGAGCCAATAACTGGCGCACGTCAGCGATGGCAAACGGTCGCTCCGTCTCGACATACACCGCTTCGGCATGTCCGTACACAACCGGTACGCGAACAGCGGTAGGCGTGATCTGAATGCGGTCATCGCTGAAAATTTTATGCGTCTCCCGCACCATTTTCATTTCCTCGCGGCTGAATCCGTTCTCTTCAAACACATCGATTTGCGGCAACACATTAAACGCAAGTGGATAATGACGCTCCAGTCGCGCCACTGGCAGTAACTGAGGATTCGGTTCTTCACCTGCCAACATGGCCGCCGCGCTGTACTTCAACTCGTCAATAGCCCGCTGGCCCGCTCCCGACGCAGCCTGATACGTCGACACTACGATGCGTCTGACGCCGTACTCGCGATAGATAGGGTTCAGAGCCACGACCATCTGAATCGTCGAGCAGTTCGGATTGGCAATGATGCCGCGGTGCTTCGCAATCTCCTGCGGATTGACCTCTGGCACAACAAGCGGAACGTCGTCGTGCATGCGAAAGGCGCTTGTATTGTCAATCACGAGCGCGCCTCTGGCCACCGCTTCAGGTGCGAGCGCCAGTGATACATCGCCCCCTGCGCTAAAAAGCGCAATGTCGATGTCAGTAAAGGACTCTGGAGTCGCCTCCTCCACCCTGTGCACGATACCGCGGACTGTTACATCAGTTCCTGCCGAACGTTTCGAGGCGAGCAGCTTTAATGACTGTAAAGGAAACTCCCTGCGCATCAGCGTGTCGATCATTGCCTGACCAACCGCGCCCGTAGCGCCGACGACGGCAACACGCGCCCCTTGAACCACGATCCGACCATCCTCCCGCCAATCCTGTATCAGGAAGTCCGCCTGTACCGCTCGATCAGCAGCGGCTGGACCTGCCTCTTTTCTAAAGCCGCCGCGACTGTCGGCGTAATGAGATCCATCTTGGCAACGAGTGAATTCATTTTTGCAAAGGGGTCATCCTGGCCGAAGGGAACAAAAAATATATTCTTCGCGACCAGCAGACGCGCGATATTGGCGGCGTTGAACCCCAACCCATCGTTAGTGGAAATTGCCAAAACAACTGGTCTGTCGTTGCGCATCGTCGCCTTGGCCGCCATCAGCACCGACGAATCTGTCTGTGCGTTCGCCAGGCGGCTGAGGCTGCTGCCAGTACACGGCGCAATCACCAGACAGTCAAGCAGGTGCGACGGGCCGAGTGGTTCTGCCTCGGGAACCGTGGTGATCGCCCGTTCGCCCGTGAGGGTCTCGATGCGCAAAGCCCATTCGCCCGCTTCCCCAAACCGGGTAGATGTGCTCGTCATCGTATGGGAAAAGATCGGCACAACGCGAGCTTCTGCATAAATTAATCGTTCAATTTCCGGAAACACTTCGGCGTAGGTGCAATGCGATCCGGTAACAGCAAAACCAATCGTCTTACCCTTGATGTCCACATCACATTCCTCCAGGGTTTACGGCCTGATTCCGCATCAGCCGCACAATGGTCTGTGCGATGATGCGTCCCGCCGTTTTGGGCGCCACGATCCCTGGTAGGCTTGGCGCCAGCAGCGCCTTGATCCCGCGTTTCTCAGCGTAGCGAAAGTCTGTTCCGCCGGGCGCCGATGCAATGTCGATGATCACACACGACCGCGGAACACCCGCGAGTACATCCGAAGTCAATATGGGCGCCGGAACCGTATTGAAGACAACGTCAGCATCGACGAGGGCGCGTTCAAGTTCAGTGAGCGGATACGCCAGCAATCCCATTTCTTGAATTCGCGCCAAATCGGCCGGTTTACGCGCGCACACCCGGACCTTTGCTCCGATGCCCGCGAGCATCCGGGCCAGTGACGCGCCGCACCTGCCCATACCCAGGACGGCGCAGGCGGACCCATGCAGTGTGATGTCCGTCTTTTCCATCGCCAAAGCGATAGCTCCTTCTGCCGTCGGTATGGAGTTGAGTATTGCCACTTCGTCGAGTTCCATCAAACGGATGAGATTCAGACCATGCTTGGCTGCCATGGACCGCAATCCCTGCCGCGCGATCCCGGAAAATATCGGAGTGGTCTTTGCGATAGCCGCAAAATGCTCATCGCAAAGGCGCAAGGGCGTTTGCGCAAATGTCGCATCCACCAACCCTTCATCATCCATTCCGGCGATCGGCAACACGACAACATCCATACCGCTAAGCGCTTCCGGCGTCAATTCGAGTTTACGCGTATCCGGAAACGAGACAGGCAGCCGCTCAAAACCAAACAGATACGCCGATGCGTCCAGGTCGCTGACATAGCGCACGACTTCTCCAATGCGCGCGTCGCCACCGATAAACGCCATCCTGATCCCCGTAAGCATCTCCCGGGTACCCCTTTCCACCATTATTACGCCAAGACGCGAAAATTACAAGGCGCCCAGTTCATGACACAAAGCCTACTGAGTCTTGGACTGTAGCATCATATGCGAACGCGTCGCCCATGGTGAGATGGCGAAAGGGGCATCGCTTCACATCCCCGTCGATCCGAAACCGCCCTGTCGAGAGAGGAGCGCCGGGCCGTCGTCGTCGGTGATACCCGCTCTCAGGATAATTCCTTGCGCTATCCGTTCGCCGCGCATCACCATCACCGGATGCGATCCAAAATTCCAGAGTGGAATCATAATATGACCATCGTTGCCGGGATTTCCGAAATAGTCAGCGTCAATCACACCGACACTGTTCGCCAGCATCAGGCGACGTTTGACAGCCAAACTGCTGCGCGCGCAAATGGCCAGAAATTCGCCGTCAGGCAACATCATGCGCAGACCCGTTCCCACAAGCTCGATGGCGTCAGAAGCAATCTCCGCATCCTCGATTGCGCAAAGATCATAGCCAGCCGATCCCGCCGTCTGCCTGGCCGGGAGGACTAACCCGGCATGGTCAACCCCCGGTATCCACTCAAATCGTCTCATCGGATTACACCGCTTGCAAGATGGAGCGTATGCGTTTGCGGGCCCATCGCGACAAACGAAAACGGCCCCGCAAGCACCGATTCCGTGGTCGTCTCGATATCCTGCGCGGTCACGCCGTCAATACCGGCTATCGTCTCATCCAATTCAATCTGGCGCCCCAACAACAATTCATTTTTGCCGATGCGAGTCATCCGGCTTGAGGTGCTTTCGAGGCTCAGCAACAGAGACCCTTTGACCTGATTTTTGGCCTTCTCCAGTTCCGCCTCCGACACACCCGATTCGAGACACTCGCGGACGATTCCGCCCACCAGTTCAAGCACACCCTCCGCTTTCGCAGGCGACGACCCAAAATAAATGGTGAAAAGTCCTGTATCCCTAAACGATGTATGATAGGAGAAGACATTATAGGCCATGCCGCGCTCCTCGCGAATCTCCTGGAAGAGTCGCGAACTCGAACTCGAACCCAGTATGTTGTTCAGAAGCACAAGTGGATAGCTGTGCTCATCGGCAAAGGAGAAGCCTTTCACAGCCAGGCACACATGCACCTGTTCGATTGGTTTGATCTGATAGACATCGGCTCCGGTAAAAACGGGCGATTCCTTTACATATTCCTGTCCCTGTCGCGAAAAGGAGCCAAACAACGGCTCAATCACACTCAGGACGGCCTGCGCATCCACCCGGCCAGACAGAGAAATGACCATATTGTCCTGCGTATAGCGCGCATCGATGTAACTGAGCAGATCGGTTTTGGTAAAACTCCGCAAATGCGCCTCCGTACCGAGAATATTCGCGCCCAGCGGGTGACCGGAAAACGTCTCCTCAAGAATCGCATCATGCACGGACTCCTCAGGATTATCCTCGTACATCTTGATTTCTTCGATAACAACGCCCTTTTCCAGTTCCATGTCCTCTTTTGCAAACACAGAGGCAAACAGCATGTCGGCGATCGTCTCCAGGGCCAGACTCACATGTTCGTCCAGCACCTTCGCGTGAAAACAGGTGTACTCTTTGGCGGTGAACGCGTTCACCTGCCCGCCTATGTTATCAAACACTTCCGCCAGTTGTCGCGCAGATCGCGTCGCCGTACCCTTAAAAAACATATGTTCGAGGAAATGCGAAATGCCGCACAGATGTGACGGCTCATCCCTTGACCCGGTTCCGACCCATACCCCCAGGCTCACAGAGCGAACGAAGGGAATCTCTTCGATGACAACGCGCAGTCCATTGCTAAATGTATGTCGGTAAATCAAAGAGTGCCTCCTTTGTGAACTGCCGCTTCCATCGTCCACTCAAACTGACCCCACTATATCAGAATACGGTGCGCCCTCTCAACTGTGCAACGCATCCTTGATGGTCGCAGGCACGGGTCGAACCGGACTCAGCAGTTGAGAAACCGTGACCAGGCTGTACCCATCCCGTTGCAGGATCCCGATCAGTTCCGGCAAAGCCGCCACTGTCGGCGCGGTCGGGTGCATCAGCACAAGCGCTCCCGGCGTCCTTTTTCCCGCCACTCGGGAAACGATGAGTGTCGGGCTTGGCTTGCGCCAGTCAATCGTGTCAATCGTCCACAAAATGGTCTTCATGCCCAGACCTGCGGCGACGCGAACCACCATATTGCTGAAGTCGCCGGACGGGGGGGCAAACAAGTCTGCCTTCACTCCTGTCGTCCTCCAAATCGCCGCGTTGGTACGCTCAATTTGACTGACCATCTGAACGCGCGTCAGTCTGCTCATTTGTGGATGCGTGTACGCATGGTTTCCCAACTCCATGCCCGCAGCCGCGATCATTTTGACCATCGGGCCGCTCTTGGCCGCCCAACTGCCGTCGAGGAAGAAAGTCGCGCGCACATGAAGACGTTCGAATATCTTCAGAATCTTCGGCACGTACTCCGTGCCCCACGCCACATTGACCATGAGCGCCATCTGGCGCTTTTGCGGATTGCCTCGATAAATAGGTTGCGCAACAAAATCCCTTCCCGTAATGCCGGGAGGAATCTGTTCAAACACGAGCGGCGCCTGAGAACCCTCGGTCGCTATCCTTTTCGCCGTATCCGGGATATTTAAGCGGACTCCGTTTAATCCAGGGATCAGTTTCCACACCGCATCGACGCGAGCGTCAATGGGCGGTGCGTTGTATCGTTTGGCTACCTCCCGCAACTGCGCGTACACAGTTTCCTCCAACATTGGCGCTTGTCCGTCGGTACTCAGGTGCACCGCGGATATTTCGGGCGCCACATGGGACAGATTGGCCCACACAGTCTCAAGAGCGCGCACTGAAGGCTGAAGCTGAGACAGCAACAGCACACCCCCCACGCACAGGACAATGATGGCTGCTTCCCGGGAAATCGTCATTACATACCACCTGGATCGTTTGCGCGCCATGCGTTCACCCCTCCATCTGTGCGCAGTCCGACGCTTCCATGCAAAGCGTCGGATGGCGCCCTCGTGGACAAGAGTATGCACACCCGTCATCATTTAAAACTCCCTGAAGTCAAACAGGTCCAAAGACCGATCCAATCCTCACTTCACTCTCACACCAAATCGAAAAAAGGGCGACTCTCTTCGCCGCCCTTCCACTCCACGGGATCGAGCGATCCGTGGAGACATTCCTCACACATGTTTGTCAGTTCCATGGCGCTCTGCTTGTTTCCTGCGAACCAGTTTTCCGGTCAATCACGATGGGTCGGACGGCGCCTTGCGTTGCGCAAATTCCCTCGGACGGGATCCCTGGCTGCCGCGATCGCCACGATCGGATCGTGGTCTGTCTCCCCGGTCAGGGCGATCCCCTCCGCGCCCGCCGCGAAACGGAGGCTTGTTGCGATCGCCCTCGGGGCGGGGCGGCAAATCAACGATGGGAACTCCTTCATCCCGGAGCACTTCGCGATGAGACAGGTTGAGACGGCCTTGTGCATCCACCTCGGTAACCTTCACGCGCAGGGAATCGCCGACTTTGACGACGTCCTCTGTTCGCTTGACCCGGTCCGCTCCAAGCTGCGACACGTGCACGAGTCCTTCCTTCCCAGGCAGAACCTCGACGAAGGCGCCGTAACTCTCCACTCGCATCACTTTGCCCTCGTACGTCTGCCCGACTTCCACCTCGCGTACAATGCCCTCGATGATGCTCTTGGCCATCTCCCCAGCCGTGACATCCGACGCGGATATGAAGACGCGGCCGTCCTGTTCAATGTCGATCTTGACACCTGTGTCCTCGATAATCTTGTTGATCACTCGGCCCCCTGGCCCAATCACCTCGCGAATCTTGTCGGGATTTATGCGCAAGGTGATGATGCGGGGTGCGAACCTCGACAATTCGGCGCGTGGACGATCGATCACCGCGAGCATTTTGTTGAGGATGAACATGCGTCCCACATGGGCCTTCGCGAGGGCCGTCTCCAGAATAGAGCGATCAATGCCGCCAATTTTTATGTCCATTTGCAATGCCGTTACACCGTCCGCAGTACCGGCTACCTTGAAGTCCATGTCGCCGAGGTGATCTTCCATACCCTGGATGTCGGTAAGCACAGCTACGCGATCACCTTCCTTCACAAGACCCATGGCAACGCCTGCCACCGGAGCCTTGATGGGAACCCCGGCATCCATCAGCGCCAGTACAGATGCGCAGATTGACGCCTGCGATGTGCTTCCGTTTGACTCGAGCACTTCCGCGACGAGGCGAATTGTATAGGGGAAGCTTTCCTCATTCGGGATGATCGGTTCAATAGCCCGTTCGCCTAAAGCGCCGTGTCCGATGTCTCTGCGGCTGGGGGGACGAAGCGGACGCGCCTCGCCCGTTGAAAAAGGCGGGAAGTTATAGTGATGCATGAACCGCTTGCTTTCTTCCGGACTGATGCCGTCCAGAATCTGAACATCGCCTAACGCGCCCAATGTGCACACAGAGAGAGCCTGTGTCTGCCCGCGAGTGAACAGCCCTGAACCGTGTGTGCGCGGCAATACGCCCGCTTCAACGCTAATCGGGCGTATCTCGTCAAGAGCCCGTCCATCGGGTCGTTGCCCATGCAGGACAATCGCTTTACGCACTTCTTCTTTTATGATGTCGTGCAACACTTCAGCGATATCCGCCGAACCCTCGGGGAAGTCTGCGGCCAATGCGCCCTGCGTTTCCACGATAACCGCTTCCATCGCCGCTTCCCGAGCCTGTTTCTCCTCAGTTTGCACCGCCGCCCGAAGCTTGTCCGTCGCATACGTGCGAACGCTCCCGGCAATAGCCACATCCGGTGCGTGCAGCGTGACTTCCATCTTCGGTTTCCCAGCCTGGTCCACCAGGAGATCGAGATTCGCAATGACTCTCTTGATTTCTTCGTGGCCAAACATAATCGCCTCAAGCATGACTACCTCAGGCACTTCCCTGGCGCCCGCTTCAACCATCATGATGGCGTCCCGCGTGCCAGCCACGACCAGATGCATGTCACTCTGCTCCGCTTGCGCCGCTGTTGGATTAATGACAAACTGTCCGTCCACGCGTCCGACAATAACCCCTGCAATGGGGCCGTTAAACGGCACATCTGACACGCTGAGCGCTGCGGAAACGCCAATCATGCCTGCGATTTCCGGCGCGCAGTCCTGGTCCACAGACATGACCAAAACAACAACCTGAACGTCGTTGCGAAATCCCTCCGCAAACAGCGGTCGAATCGGCCTGTCGATCAATCGGCTTGCGAGAATCGCCTTCTCGCTTGGCCTGCCCTCGCGTTTAATGAATCCGCCAGGGATCTTGCCAACGGCATAGAGTCGCTCCTCATAGTTCACCGTGAGTGGAAAAAAGTCTAGCGGTTTTGGCTCAGACGATGCTGTTACTGTGGCCAGCACGACGGTTTCCCCGTACTGGACAAGCACCGCTCCGTTGGCCTGCTTGGCCAAACGCCCCGTTTCAAACCGCAGGCGTCGACCGCCCAGCATCATGTCCTGTTCGTGAATCAAGCGTCAGAACCCTCCTCTCAGAAACGGGGAACCTCTTGTCGCATGCCCCGCCCAACGTTGCTCAAGTTATGTAAAGGGAAGTAGTAAAGAAGGAGCGGGTTGCCCCGCTCCTTCTAGTGGCGAAGTCCTAACCGAGTGATTAAGGCTCGATAACGATTGATATCGTGTTCGCGCAGGTAACGCAATAGATGCGCGCGTTTGTACACCATCTTGAACAGCCCTCGCCGAGAGTGATGATCCTTCTTATGGGTACGGAAATGCTGGTTGAGGTAATTGATCCGCTCCGTCAAAAGCGCAACCTGCACCTCCGGAGACCCAGTGTCTCCCTCGTGTACTGCGAATGATTCGATGAGTTCCTGCTTGCGTTCCGGCGTCAGCGCCATGTGATTCCCTCCATAATGTCCCTAGCCATCGCTGGCAGCGCAGTGTTCGGCGGAGCACCGGAACACCAGGCTGTAGCTACACTTGCATAAGAGTGCAAGCTCGGGCAAATTCGTACAGCATCATGCGCAACCTAAGTTCAGTATGGCACAATCGTTATCAGTATACACACGACGCACGCAGTAGTAAAGAAATTGGCCTCATTTTTTGTGATCCTGTTCGGGAGGCGCCGGCCACCGCGCCGCCGTCGCGCGGTCCTTGAACAGCTGCGCCCTCAGTGCGTCAAGATCGGAAAATCTGCGTTCCTCGCGGATATAACTCAGCAGGTCCACCGTCATTTCACAACCATAGAGGTCTTCTGCGAAGTTCAGCAGGTGCGCCTCGATAGTCAGATCGCCGCTCGAGTACACGGTTGGTCGACGACCGACATTCATCATGGCGCGTACGCTCGCACCCCGTACGCCGCACTGCACCGCGTACACTCCCAGTCGAGGAAGGACAAACGGGTCTGTCAACACAAGGTTGGCGGTGGGAAAGTCGATCATTCTCCCGCGCCCATCCCCTTCAACGACGTTCCCGCGCAATCGGTAGGGTCGCCCAAGCATCGCTGTGGCGGACGCCACCTGTCCGGCGGCAAGATGACTGCGAATCGCTGAACTGCTAACAGGCGCATCGGCAAAGTCCACATGCGCGATGGTGTCCACTGTGATGCCCAGTTCATGGCCGATGCGGGTCAAATCGTCAGGACCGTACGCCCCGCGTCGACCGAAGCGAAAGTCATACCCCACGACCAGATGGCTCGCTCTCAGCGGGAGCAGATAGGTCTCGACAAACTCCTCTGCAGTCTGCTGGCGAAAAATCTCATCAAATTGAGCGACAAACACGTCTCTCATCCCATAGGCGCGCGCCGCGCGCGCTCTCTCGCCGAGTGGCGTCAACAGTCGTTCGTAGGCGGGGTCGCCGCTCAGCGCCCACGTCGGATGGGGTGTAAAAGTGAACAGGCACGGATCTGCGCCCGTGCCCTCCGCGACGGAAACAGCTCGTCCCAGCACAGCCTGATGGGCAATGTGCAGTCCGTCAAACTTGCCAATCGCAAACACCCGCCTGCGTACGCCGAGATCCGCGTCAGGAGGTCGAGACAGCAAATGGTACGTTCCGTCCAAACTCATGAGCTCACCCCGCATCACAAAATACTTTTTTCGCCCGCAGTAGCAGCCTGTCCTCGCGCCCTTCAACAATCTCGTAAAGAGCGCACAGATAGCCAGTCGGCGCATACATGCGCACCAGTTGACCCAGCGCGTCCAGGTCCGCTCGGGTTCTGCTGTCTCGGTCCGGCTCCAGAACCGCCTTGGCGAAGGCAGTCCTCTCCTCCCTGCCATCACCCACAAGATCAAGATCCTCCACAAGACAACTCACCGACCGACCGTGTTGGACCGCCGCCATTTGCTCCTCAGTCAAATGCAACGCTGGCCAATGCATTAGGGCCGCGTCTGGCGCCAGAACCAGGTTCCATCCTTCGCGCGCCACCTCTTCAAGAGAATGTGCCTCAGCAAGCGAAAACGGCCCGGAGCATGTTCGCACAAGACTGCGCATGTGGGCGGGTACGCCGACTGCCGTACCAACATCGTGACAGATGGTGCGTATATAGGTGCCCTTCCCACACTCAATGGAAAAGCGCACAAAATAGTTTCCGGGGTATAAATGCATGTCTTTTATAGACAGCTCAAATACGGTTATGGGGCGCGGCTGCAAATCCACAGCCTGTCCAGCCCGGGCCAGATCATACGCCCGTTTACCGGCTATCTTCAGAGCCGAATACGCAGGCGGTTTTTGCAGCAGTACACCGTGAAAGCGCGAAAACGCGTTCCTTACGGAGGTCGCATCCAGACCAGCAGGATCCGCCCGCGCGACCACATCTCCCGTGGCATCCTGCGTATCAGTGGCTGTTCCAAACTCCAGCACCGCTTCATAACACTTGCGACGATCCGACACATACTCAGCGAGGCGAGTGGCGCTGCCGAGAAAGATAGGCAACACACCGGTCACCTGTGGATCCAGGATGCCGGAATGCCCAGCTTTTTTGACCCCCAGCAATCGTTTGACCGCCGTCACCGCGTGTTGCGATGTCATGCCAGAAGCCTTATTTAAGATGAGAATGCCGCTGTCCGTGAGTTGCAAATGCCTCGTCCACCGCCTGTTCCACGCGACTCACAAGATCGTCAATCGCCGCCGCCAGCGGGCCGTCATGTTCACAGCCGGCAGCGCGAACATGCCCGCCGCCCCCAAAACGGACCGCAATCGAGGATACATCGACGAATTCGCGAGACCGTAAACTTACCTTGATCGAGCCGTCGGCCCGCTCCCTAAAGAGAAGTCCAACCTCAATTCCAGACAGCGACCTGGTATACGGAAGGAGCACCTCCACATCCCCTTCAGTCGCCCCGGATGCGGCAAGCATCTCCTGATCGACAGCCACGTAGGCGATCCGCCCGCTGTCATGAACTGTCAATGTCGCCAATCCCAAACGGACAAGTTCAGCCTGTTCGCGGGTCATCGCTTCCAGCACCCTGTCGGCAACCAGAAATGGCTCAATGCCCCGCGACAACAGATCCGCCGCGGCCAGATGGATTTCCGGAGTCGTGTTGTTATAACGGAAACCGCCAGTATCAAACACGATGCCCGTATACAGCGCCAGTGCGATGGACTTGCTGATGGCCGTATCGCCTGCGCGAAACAGTCGATAGAGCACGAGACAAGTGGCTGCCGCCTCTGGCTGCACGAGATTGAGAGAGCCAAACCCGTCATTGGTTTCATGGTGATCGATGTTGATCAGTCGGGCGTCTGTTGCAACCAGTCCGCGACTTTTACCCATCCTCCTGACATCCGCGCAGTCCAGCGCAACCACTACGGAAAACGGGTCGGAAAGGGAATCTGTGAGCACAAAGCGGTCCGTTCCCGGCAAAAAATCATACCGGGACGGTATGGGATCGTCATTGACCAGCGTATAGGAACGACCGATGCTATCACAGTAATACGCTACTGCCAAGGCAGCGCCGATCGCGTCTCCATCGGGACTGATGTGGCAAACGATCAGAAGCGGATCTGCAATATCGTCAAGTGCCTCCAGTACGTTTGCATAGGCGCCACTAGCCATCCCCGCGCTCCCCTTTGTCTTCGGCCGATATAATCTCGCTGAGCACCCGACCGATTTTCGCGCTGTAGTCCATTGATTCGTCCAGTTTGAAGTGCAGTTCCGGAGTTATGCGCAACCGTATTCGTCCGCCAATCTCGCTGCGGATAAACCCCTTGGCGCGCTCCAGGGCAAGCATGCTGGCCTGTTTTTGTTCTTCGGATCCCATGATGGACACGAAAATTTTTGCATGCGCCACATCGTTACTGACTTCTACGCCCGTAACCGTGACAAAACCGATTCCCGGATCTTTGACGTGCTGATGAATGACGTCGCTAGTCTCTCGTTGGATCTGCAGCGCAATTCGTTCATTACGGACTTTCACGTGTTCACCTACCAAATACGAGATGGTTGTCTGCCTTTGTCTGCCTCATCATCTGCACGCTCGCCTGACTCGCCATACAATGCGCGGACTTACTCCGCTTTAAGGGCCTCCATCTTGAACGCCTCAATGATGTCGCCTTCTTTGATGTCATTGAACCGCTCAAGCGTAAACCCACACTCATACCCGGAAGCTACCTCACGCGCGTCGTCTTTAAAGCGCTTTAAGGAATCCAGTTTCCCCTCATGCACGACTACCCCGCCGCGAATGACGCGAACATCGGCGTCACGGACCAATTTTCCGTCCTGCACCATGCCGCCTGCAATCGTTCCGACTTTCGATACCTTGAACAACTGCCGAACTTCCGCGCGACCCAACACGACTTCTTTGTACACCGGATCGAGCATGCCTCTTAGCGCGGCTTCAATCTCTTCGATCAGGTTGTAGATAACCCGATAGAGTCGGATATCCACCTTCTCGGACTCGGCCATTTTGACCGCGTTTGCCTCTGGCCTCACGTTGAATCCGATCACGATGGCGTTCGATGCGGAGGCGAGCAGGATGTCAGACTCCGTAATGGCGCCCACGCCATTGTGGATAACGCGGATGCGCACACCGCTCACTTCGATCTTCTGAAGAGCACCCAGCACTGCCTCAGCGGAACCGTGAACGTCTGCCTTCAGGATCAGGTTGAGGTCTTTGACTTCGCCCTCCTGAATCTGCTTGTACAGGTCGTCGAGCGTGACTCTTGACGTCGTTCCAAGTTCTTCCGCGCGTTGCCGCATCGAACGGCGTTCTGCCACCAACCGTCCCTGGCGTTCGTCGTCATACACCACAAACAGGTCACCGGCGCTGGGCACGTCTGACAGACCCACAATCTCGATTGGCATGGACGGTTGCGCGTCCTTGACCCTCCGCCCACGGTCATTCACCATGGCCCTTACCTTGCCAAAGGTGTTGCCTGCGACCACCACATCGCCAACGCGCAGAGTGCCGTTTTGAACCAGGATGGTCGCAACCGGGCCCCGTCCTTTATCCAACTGAGCCTCGATGACCGTACCCCGCGCACGCATCGACAAACTGGCCTTCAGATCCGCTACCTCTGCAACGAGCAGGATCATTTCCAGCAATTCTTCGATTCCCTGCTTTTGCAACGCGGACAGTGGCACGAAGATTGTATCGCCGCCCCACTCCTCGGCGACAAGACCGTGCTCAGTCAGTTCCTGCTTGATGCGCTCAGGGTTCGCTCCGGGTTTATCCATTTTGTTTACAGCCACGATAATCGGTACGTTGGCCGCTTTGGCATGGTTGATCGCTTCTACGGTTTGCGGCATTACACCATCGTCCGCCGCTACGACCAGAACTGTAATATCGGTAACCTGAGCGCCGCGCGCGCGCATGGTAGTAAACGCGGCGTGACCGGGCGTGTCGAGGAATGTGATTCGCTTTTGATTAATCTCGACTTGGTAGGCGCCAATGTGCTGTGTTATGCCGCCCGCCTCGGAGGCCGTCACATTGGTCTCGCGAATAGCGTCGAGCAGTGTGGTTTTGCCGTGATCGACGTGCCCCATGATCGTTACAACAGGCGGCCTGTGCTCAAGAGTAGTCTCGTCGATGTCTTCATGAAGCATCTCCTCGGCTTCGAGATCGCGCGGCGCCTCCACGATGACCTCAGTGCCAAACTCCGCTCCCACCAGCGCCATCGCGTCGGTGTCCAGTTCCTGATTGATTGTCACAGGCATGCCGAGAAACAGCAGTTTCTTGATGACCTCTGACGCCTCGCGGCGAATATAGTGGGCAAACTCACTGACGGTCATGGGGGCGTCGACGCGAACCTGTTTCGGACCTTCCGGCGCCTTTACGACCATTGTCCGCCCCTGCGAGCGCGAACGCGGAGGCTGCAGTTTGCGGTTATTCTCGCGCTTCTCGGCCAGACTCGAACGGCCGTTGCCGCCTCTGTCTCCGCCGCGTCGACGCTGCTGACCGCCTGATTGTCCACCGCGCGCCGCATCAGACGACGCCTCAAAGCGCGGCGGCGCACTGGCAAAGCTACTCCCCGATTCTCCTGCGTGACGCGAAGGACGCGCTCCTCCTTGCGGTCCGCGTCTGTTGTCCCCAGAGCGCGCAGGCGCTGCACCGCCATACGAGGCCGTCTGCGCCGGTCGAGCCCCAGCACCCTGATAGCCGCCGCGCGGTCCGCCATTGCCGCCTGATGGTGGACGACTGCCGCCGAATTGCGGACGATTGTTTGATGGTGGACGAGCGCCAGTTGATTGTGGACGACCACCGGCAGATGGTGGTCTACTGCCTGTCGATGGCGGCCGACTGCCGTCACTCGACTGCTGCGCCGGACGACGGTCGTACCCAGTCGCAGACGCAGGTCGTTGACCATATCCACCCTGGTTCGTCCGGTTTGGCGCTCCCTGGCGTGTCGGGTACTGGCCTGGTCTCCGATCTGCACCTCCCGTTGCGCCTTCATACGGTCGCGACTGTCGGGGCGCACCTTCTCCTGTCGGCCGCTCAGAATATCCGGACCGACTCTGGACGCCGGCGCCTTGACCCGTCCTGTCGCCCTCGGACGATCCGGGAGTGCGTTCCCTGAACGGACGGTCGTTGCGCCCACCCTGATGTGATGCGCCCTCCGTCCGATTGCCGCCCGAATAGGGTCGCCGTTGATGCGGTGACCCTGTGCGCGCAGGGTACGATTGCGATGGACGCGCGCCCGTAATCTGCGATGCGCCTTCCTCGCCGTTGGCGGCCGAGAGCGGATTGGGAACTGTCAGAGGCGACTCCCGCTCAACGCTGTGAATGGGCTCCGATCTCCCCTCTGCCCCGTGTTCCGACGGCGGTCGCGCCTCCGTCTGCGTTACATTGCCATCTAACGTATGCCCCGTAATCGTTCCCTCTCCCTCATTGGCAACCGCTGTCCGCGTGCCTGTCCAGCGATCTGGATCGCGCTCCATCTTACGCTCCTGCATGGCCGCAGTGCGGGCGGCCGCACGAGCCTTGACATCGGAAAAAAAACCCTCCACCGCCTGTACCATAGGCGGTTCCATCACGCTCATGTGATTATTCACCGGAATATTCAAGCGGCTCAATATTGTAATGATTTCCTTACTGGACATATTGAGTTGCTTTGCGTACTCATACACACGCAATTTGGTCAAATATCTTCACCCCCGACACTGTCTTTCACAATCTGGGCAATCTGCGCCGCAAAGCGCGGGTTCGTTACGGCAACAACCGCCCGCTCGTCCTTTCCTAAAGCCCTCCCTAACTGACCCTTTGTCAATGTGCTCACCATCGGAATCTCGTAGTAGAGACATTTGTCCCGCAGCTTTTTCATGCCGTTTGCACCCGCGTCCTGGGCGACAATCACTAACGCGGCCTTGCGAGTCCTAATCGCGCGCATACAGGCGTCATCTCCCGATACCAGCGCGCGCGCCCGCGCCGCAAGACCCAGTAGTCCATCCAGGTTAGCCATGTTCGACACCCGCCTCAACGAGCTTCGCCAATTCGTCGTACACTTCAGGAGCAAGCTGGGTCTTCAAACCGCGTTCCAGCGCCTTGCGTTTGCGCGCTTGGTCAAAGCAGGCGCGCGAATTGCAGATATACGCACCTCTGCCGGCGCGTTTTCCGGTGGGGTCAATCACCACTTCACCCGTTGGCGTCAACACAACGCGTAACATACTACGCTTAGGCTTTTGTTCTTGACAACCCACGCATTGGCGCTCCGGAATTTTTCTGACCATCGCTCATCCCCCTACCGTGTAAATCCGAGCTGGTTCGCCGTGTCGCATGATCGCTGTTCCGATCGAATCGGATACTCATGAGATGCTTGCGATGGGTCGACCGACAATCATGCGGATCTAATCATCAAAAAAGGCGGCGCGGTTAAGATCCGCAAACACGGAGGATGTCCGACCCATTTGACTCTCGCTCTTGATGTCAATCTTCCAGCCTGTGAGTTTGGCGGCCAGACGGGCATTTTGTCCCTCTTTGCCGATGGCGAGCGACAATTGGTGGTCAGGCACTACCACACGCGCCATTTTCTCGCCCTCAAACACCTCCACATCGACTACCTTTGCCGGTGATAAAGCACTCGCCACGTAAATAGCCGGATCGTTGCTCCATTCGATGACATCGATTTTTTCACCCTGCAATTCGGCCACGATAGACTGAATCCGCATGCCTTTTGGTCCCACGCAGGCGCCGATTGGGTCCACGTCGCGGTTGCGGGAAAATACGGCGACCTTTGAGCGGGCGCCCGCCTCACGCGCAACCGATTTGACCTCGACAACTCCTTCATAAATCTCGGGCACCTCAAGTTCCAGCAGGCGTCGCAACAGGCCTGGGTGAATGCGCGACAGAAGAATCTGCGGTCCCTTCGTCGTCTTTTCCACGCGCAAGATGAAGGCGCGGATACGGTCCCCCATCTGCAGGCGTTCTCCAGGGATCTGTTCCGACAGCGGCAGCAGCCCTTCAGTGCGCTCCAGATCCACGTACGAGTAGCGTCCGTCCTGTCGAGCGATCACGCCAGACACAATATCCTCTTCCAAATCCGCGTAGGCCGTGTAAATGATACCCCGTTCTGCTTCTCTAATGCGCTGCGTCACCACCTGCTTGGCAGTCTGAGCCGCAATACGGCCAAACTCACGCGGTGTGACCTCCAGTTCCACGATATCGCCCAGGCGATAGTTTGGATTCATTTCCATGGCGGCGTCCAACGATAGCTCCAAGCGTGGATCCTGAGGATTCTCAACCACGGTCTTGCGGGCGTACACGAGAATGTTCCCTGACAGTCTGTCGACTTCAACACGAACATTTTGCGCAGAACTGAAATTTCGCTTGTACGCCGAGATAAGCGCTGCCTCAATCGCCTCAATCAGCACCCCGCTGCTGATGCCGCGTTCCCGTTCGAGCTGGTCCAGCGCCTCGATAAAGTCGGCATTCATATGGATCGATTACCCCCTTTCAAAATTGGCACTCCGTGCGGATCTCACCAGACAATGGCCAGCCGGGCGGCCGCCACCTTGTCTCGCGGCACTTGCACCTTGTCAGCGTCAATCTCCATGTCCAACAACCCGTCGGCATAACCTAACAGTGTACCTTCCAGTGTTTTGTGTTCCCTAAAAGGCTCATAAAACGAAACCAGCACACGTTTTCCAACCGCGCGTTCGAAGTCCCGTTCGGTTCTGAGCGGACGTTCCGCCCCAGCCGAAGACACCTCGAGAAAATAAGCGCTCGTAATCGGATCTGCTTCGTCCAGAGCGACCGAAAGAGATTCGCTCACATGCGCGCAGTCGTCGAGGTCGACAGCCCCCAAAGGACGATCAATAAAGACGCGCAAAATCCAGTTGGCGCCTTCTTTCTTATACTCAACCTCAACCAGTTCCAGCCCTGCTTCCTGCAAAACAGGCGCCACCATCTCGGCGACGAGATCGGTCACCCTTTGCTTTGCGGCCATAAACACCCTCCTGAAACCCTACTTCACAGGGGTCGTACAAATCATACAAACGAAAGAGTGGGGAAACCCCACTCTTGTAGAGGTTGTTCAGAAGGAATATCTGAACCGACAGCGCAGTTCCGATCCTGTTCCCGTCTGAATACGCACTTGACACGTACGAGATACGTCGCGTTCCATTACTGGCAGTATATCATGCGCAATCCTGATTTGCAATGACATCCAGCGGTTTGCAGTCAGACATCCGTTTAGAACAGACTCAGTTGATTAGACGCCGGCAAACCCGCGAGACACCCGTAGCCGCCTAACAGTTCGATGACGGTTTTGGTCAAACGGGCGCGCTCCTGCAGATCCTCCACGGAGAGAAATTGCGCCGTGTCGCGCGCAGCCACGATATTGCGCGCAGCCGCGTCGCCGATCCCCGCCGCAGCCGCAAACGGGGGCAGCAAACTCCCGTCCTTGACGAGAAACCGGGTGGCGTCCGACCGATACAGATCCAGAGTCTCAAACGCGAATCCGCGGCGAGTCATTTCCAGAGCCAACTCCAGTACGGTCTGGAGTGACTTCTCCTTTGGCGACGCCGTCACGCCCTTTCCTTCAATCTCTTCGATGCGCATGGCGATGGCGTCTGCCCCGCGCTCCATGAGCGCGAGATCAAAGTCCTCGGCGCGCACCGTAAAGTACGCGGCATAGAACGAAAGCGGGTGATGCACCTTGAAGTAGGCGATGCGCACCGCGTTTAGCACATAGGCGGCGGCGTGCGCCTTTGGGAACATGTACTTGATCCTGCGGCAGGATTCCAGGTACCAGTCCGGCACTCCAAACGACGCCATGTACTCTTCGTCAGCTTCCGTAAGCCCTTTGCCCCTGCGCACCGATTCCATGATCTTGAAAGCGCGCGCGGGCTCCAGACCCCGGTAAATGAGATAGACCATGATGTCGTCGCGACAGCAGATCACCTCCTGAAGCGGAGCAACGTGTTGCCGAATCAGCTCCTGTGCGTTGTTGAGCCACACATCGGTGCCGTGCGAGAGCCCGGAGATCCGGACGAGATCGGCAAATGAACCCGGCTTCGTATCCTCCAGCATCTGACGCACAAATTTAGTCCCAAATTCAGGAATTCCATAGGTGCCGGTTTGAGAGCGGATATCGGCCGGAGCGACCCCGAGCGGATCGGTGCCGCGAAAGAGAGCGTACACCTGGGGGTCGTCAACCGCAACCTGGCGCACATCCACACCCGTGATGTCCTGCAGCATCCTTAGCACAGTCGGGTCGTCGTGACCGAGAATGTCGAGCTTGAGCAGATTGTCGTGGATGGCGTGAAAATCAAAATGCGTGGTGCGCGTGTCTGAGTTGCGATCGTCCGCCGGATGTTGGATCGGGCAAAAATCGTAGATGTCGTGGTCGCTCGGCACGATGATCAGGCCGCCGGGGTGTTGGCCGGTGGTGCGCTTGATGCCCGTGCAACCCGCAACCAGACGTGCAATCTCGGCGTTGCGAAGATGCTTTCCGTGATCGTCCGCCCATTTGCGCACGTAACCAAACGCGGTCTTTTCAGCGATCGTCGAGATCGTGCCCGCACGATAGACGTAATCGGATCCAAACAACTCTTCCGTATACTTGTGGGCGCGAGCCTGGTACTCTCCTGAAAAATTCAGATCGATGTCAGGCACCTTGTCGCCCTCAAACCCGAGAAACGTTTCAAATGGAATGTCCTGACCGTCCTTTTTACATTCCCGTCCGCAGCGCGGGCAGAGCTTATCGGGCAAATCAAAGCCCGACCCGATCGAGCCGTCGAGCACAAATTCGGAGTACTGGCAGCCCCCGCACAGATAGTGAGGCGCCAGCGGATTGACCTCCGTAATGTCTAGCATGGTCGCCACCAGCGACGAGCCAACCGAACCGCGCGAGCCGACGATGTACCCATCGTCCAGCGACTTTGTCACGAGTTTATGGGCAATCAGGTAGTTGACGGCGAATCCGTGCGTGATAATGCTGTGCAGTTCCTTTTGCAGTCGATCCGCAACGACAGGCGGCAGCGTCGCCCCGTAGAGTTGGTGCGCCCGCTGCATGGAGAGCACTCGCACCTGTTCGTCGGCGCCCTCCATGATGGGCGGATATACTCGATCGGGAACCGGACTGATGGACTCGATCTGGTCGGCAATGGCGCGCGGGTTGTCGACCACAACTTCCCATGCGCGCTCGCCCAGATGCGCAAATGCGGCAAGCATCTCAGTCGTTGTCCGCAGTGTCAGGGCAGGCTGGAGAAATGTACGCCCCGCTTCCTTGCGGCTATTGGCGCTGTGCAGGATGATCTCCCGGAACACGCCGTCATCAGCGTCCAGAAAATGAACATCGCCTGTCGCCACCACGGGTTTACCCGCCTCATCGGCCAACTGCAGCAGTTGCCTGTGATAACCGACCACAGCATCAACGCTGCTTATGTCACCCGATTCGACAAGCGGTTCGTAGTGATCTATCGGTTGCAGTTCTATAAAATCGTAAAACTCTATGATTGCCCGCAACTCATCGTGCGTCTTCCCCCGCAGCACCGCCTGAAACAGTTCGCCGGCCCTGCACCCTGAACCGATCAGCAATCCCTCTCGGTATTCGCGCAACAGTGATCGCGGTATCCGCGGCTCTCGATAATACGCTTCGATATGTGAATAGGACACGAGCCGATAGAGATTTTTCAGTCCGATTTTCGAACGGACAAGAACCGTAGCGTGATGTGACCGGTTCTTTGCAAAGTCAGCCGCCCGCAACCCAAAAGTCGCCAGATCAGCGAGAGTAGCGACCGACATTTCCCTGGACAGATCCTCCAGCAACTTGTAAAACACTCTGCCTGTCGCCTCTGCGTCAGCCAGTGCGCGATGATGCTGTGTCAGGGTCACACTGTATTTTTGTGTCAGCGTCTTCAGGCGGTGATTCCGGTCGCCGGGAAATAGAGCGCGCGCCAATGCCAGCGTGTCGATGACGGGTCGCGAGAATCGCTCGACACCATGCCGCGCAGCCTGTACTGTCAGGAACCCCATGTCAAATTCGGCATTATGCGCGACGAGCACGGCCCCCTCGCAAAACTCGCGAAACCGCGGCAAGACAGCGCCGACGGCAGGCTTGTCCGCCACCATCTCATTGGTGATATGGGTAATCTCAGTGATCTTCGCGGAAATCGCATGGTCCGGCCGGATCAGTTCGGCAAACGTGTCCACAATCTCTCCGCGCCGCATCTTGACGCCGGCGATCTCAATCAGCTCGTGCTCCGCCGCAGACAGTCCCGTCGTCTCTGTGTCAAAAACCACATACAGCGTGTCGGAATCCAGCGCCACGTCCTGTGGTTGATAAACGATGGTAAGCCCGGCGTCCACCACGTTGGCCTCTACGCCATACAAAACCTTGATCCCGTGCTTCTTTCCAGCGGCGTAGGCATCGGGATACGCCTGCACGACCCCATGGTCCGTGATCGCTACAGCGGGATGGCCAAATTCTTTAGCGCGGCGGACGAGGTCACCCGCCGACACGACGCCGTCGAGTGCGCTCATCTGCGTATGGGCGTGCAGTTCAACGCGTTTTATCGGTTCGTCATCGCGGCGAGCGACTGCGGCAAAGGAATGAAGATCCGTGACCTGCAGCACCAATTCCTTGGCGTAGGTGTCGTATTGCACAGCTCCCCGCACGCGCAGATGCATGCCATCCGACAGAGCGGGCACCGCTGCCTCGCGTTTCCCCGGTTTTGAGAACAGTTTGCACGTGATCGAGTCTGTGCCGTCAGAGATGTGGAATTGGCATAACTGCCTGCCGCTCGACAGTTCCCTCACCTCAACGCCAAATAGACGACCGGCCACGCACACTCGTCGCATCTCATCCTGAATCACCGCGAGGGGTGTCGCGGCGTCCGTGAAAAACTGGCCCAGTTCCAGATGGTTCGCAGGCTCTAAAGAGGCGTCGGCAGCTTCCGGCGCCTGCATTTGTTGGCGACCCGCATCAGCCGCCTCTTTCATGACTTCATCACGAAACGCCTGAAACAGATGAGCGCGTCCCGTCCTCTCCACAATTTTGCAGGGCCACGGCCATTCTCCTGACAACGTGGTCAGAAGCGTGTAGAGTCGCCTTTCCACCTGTCGAGAAGCGAGCATCTCCACAGAAGTCGCGATGTGCACCTCGAGTCGACGGTCCTCCGCCAATGTCCACAGCGCCGTCTGCAGATCTCCGCGCAGTGCGGGTTCACGTTCCATGAGCAGCCATGCGGCGGCTGACAGATAACGCGCGAGCAACGCATTCCGATCCGCCCCACGCGCCCTGAGCCGCTCATCCGCAGGACGGACGAACGCAATCTGCACGTCCGGCAGTTGCAATTCCAGCCAGCGGAGCGCGCCCGCCAACTGTTCTGGTCCCAGTTCGCCGACTGTGCCTTCGACGTTCAGGCGGATCGTTCGGGTACGCTCTCCCAGCCTTGCGACGAGACCATGTCGATGAAGAGACGCAAAGACTGCATGGTCGCATCCGATCGGGGACATGCCAGAATCGAATAGCGGAACCGGGTTCTCGGGCTCCCCGATAGAGTTCGGAAAACCTTCGCCGTGTGTTCCCGCTCTTGCGTCATCAATCCCCGGATACACTTGACACTACGCCCTCTCCCGTAAGCAATCTTCTTCGCTGTGAACTAAAACAGTTGAGTAACGTCCAGGTAAGTTCGAAACACGGTCAGCGCAATGATCAACACAAAGCCGATCGCGTGAACGAGGTACTCCTTGCGCGGATCAATCGGTCGGCCGCGAATCAACTCGACGATCAGGAACAACAGCCGACTCCCATCAAGGGGCGGAATCGGAAGCAGATTCAGGATCGCCAGATTGAGGCTCAAAAGCGCCGTCAGATTGATCAAATTGAGCAGTCCAAGCCGCGCTTGCTGACTGATAATAGCCACGATCTTCACGGGTCCGGCCGAGTCTTTGACAAACGCGTTCTTATGAGTGAACAGTTGCCCAAAACTGCCATAGATCAGTTGCGTATAGGAAACCGTTTGCTGAAATCCGCCTGTGATCGCCGGTATTGCGCCGTGCGTCACCGTGGGAGTGACGCCGATAAAACCGACTCCATCCTTGCGTTTCCTCGGCGTAATGTGCAGAGTCTGCTGGAGTTGTCTGCGTTCCACAGTCACAGTCAGACGATCCAGCGGATGTCCTTCGATGACCGCGACGAATTGCATCCAGTTACTGATCGACCGACCATCGACAGCCTGGATCACGTCGCCTGACCGCATCCCGGCGGTGAAGGCCGGCGAAGCAGGTAAGACAGTCGCGACTTGCGGCGGTGACGCCACCACGCCTATGGATCCAATCACGATCGCAAACAGCACGATGGTCAGGAACACATTCATCAAGGGACCCGCCAGAATGATCAGCATGCGGGCCAACAGAGGTTTTCGCGCCATCTGACGGTCAGGCGGCGCGAGGGCGATCCGTTCCTTGCCATTGATCAGAAAGGCGCGCCTGGCAATCGGAAACTCATGGACGCCATTGTCGGTATCAAGTGCAATCTTGTACGCCCGCACAGTATCCACGCGAACAAGCGTTCCTGTGACGCCGCCGGAAATGTCCTTTTCATCGCCCAACTCTGTAACCTGATTCTGTTCATCAACCCGGACGGTCAATGGTTCTCCCACCCGGAAAAAATTGTCCTGCGGCATGTCGCCCGCCAGTTGCACATAGCCGCCCAGAGGGAAAATCCGCAGCGAGTATTCTGTTTCTCCCTTCCCCCAGCGAAAAATGGGAGGCCCAAATCCAATGGCAAACTTCGGCACCAACACGCCCGCTTTTTTGGCAACGATAAAGTGGCCAAACTCGTGAATGGTCACAAGAACAAGAAACACAACCACAACACCGACGACAGACTGCAGCCCGCCCGCGAGAATTGATCCGATCAGACGCTCCGCCCCCTCTCTGTAATCAGTGCGCGCGCCCGAACCCTTGCCCAGTGATCCACAGCCAACACATCATCGAGAGTCAGCGGAGTCACGGAATCATGACTGTCGATCACCCGTTCCACAATGCCCGCAATACCAAGGAAGTCCAGTTGCCCCGCCATAAACGCCATCGCAGCGACTTCATTGGCCGCATTCATGACCGCCGGGTAACTTCCTCCCGCCTCTCCGCAACGATAGGCCAAGTTCAGGGCGGGAAAACGGGCCGTGTCGGGCGCTTCGAATGTGAGTTTTGCCACCTGGGTCAGATCAAGGCGCTCCCACGGCGCCTCCACTCGTCCATCGCTTTCGAAAATGGCATACTGGATCGGCAATCGCATGTCAGGCACGCTCAGTTGCGCCAGCATGGAACCATCTCGAAACGCGACCAAAGAGTGAATGATACTCTGGGGGTGCACCACCACATCAATGTTATGATACGGTATAGAAAATAGAAAATGCGCCTCGATGACTTCAAGTCCTTTATTCATCAATGTGGCGGAGTCTATCGTGTTTTTGGCGCCCATTCGCCAAGTGGGATGGGCCAGGGCATCGGACACGGTAACCGTGCGCAGCCGATCGGCGGACGCTGTCCGAAACGGTCCTCCCGACGCGGTAAGAAGCAGGCTGGCGACGTCATCAGGACTGTACCCCTTCAGACACTGCGCAATGGCCGAATGCTCAGAGTCAACCGGTATGATGCGGGCGCCTGAACGGCGCGCGGCAGTGACCACCAGTTGGCCCGCAGCGACCACTGTTTCTTTGTTGGCGAGGGCTACATCCACTCCTGCGTCCAAAGCCGCAAGGGTGGGCCGGATTCCCGCAGAGCCAACCACCGCGTTGACAACCAGATCGACGCCGGGCGACAGAGCAGCCTCCGCCAACGCACCGTCGCCCCACATTACTTGAGCGGCCGGGAGAGCGTCTCGTACGATCTCCGCCTGCTGTCCATCGCGCACTGCGACGCGACGAACGGAAAACTCTTTGGCAATAGCCAAGAGTGCATTGACATCGCTGTGAGCGGAAACAACCTCTACTCGCAAGCGTTCCGGATGCGCCCGCACCACGTCCAGCGTTTGCCGCCCAATGGACCCTGTGGCGCCAAGGATCGCCAACCCACGAACCACGGCCTCCAACTCCTTCTCACGCATGCGGAAATAACCATGTAATTAAATGATATGCGATGGGAGCGGCCAAGAGCAAGCTGTCGAAGCGGTCCAGAATACCCCCATGCCCAGGCAACAGCCATCCCGAATCCTTGACCGCATAATGGCGTTTGAGCGCCGATTCGACCAAATCGCCGAGTTGTCCCGCAATGGAGATCATCGCACCCAGAAACGCCAACGCCAGTAATCGGTGCATCCCCCCGTGGATCATCATCGAACCAGCCAACGGAGTCATTGCCGTCGCAAAGGTAAACCCCCCCAAAGCCCCGGACACTGTCTTTTTCGGGCTCACCTCAGGGAGGAGCTTTCGACCACCTAAAGCCCGGCCGACAAAAAACGCTCCCGTATCCGTCGACCAGATCCCCACAAATACGATCAATACCCAACCAATACCATCCGGCAACGAGCGCAGGTCCAGCATCATGCGAAACGCGTAACTCGAATAAAGAGCCGCCGCAAACAGAACGCCCGCTCCAGAAAATGAAAACTGCTCCCGTCTAAGTATGGTCACGATGAGCAACGCGTAGAACAGGACGTACCAGAACTGCTCGAAAGGCACCCACATCACCATCAGAATCGTAAAGGCTACAGCGATGATATTTTCCGCGCTCGCCGCGCGCACCTTCATCATGGCGCCAATCTCGAGGGTACTGATCACAGCGATCGCGGCAAATAGCAGGGCGGTCCACACTCCCCCGAGGAGCGTAGCCCCCACCACCAAAATGGCGCCCAAAATCGCCGTCACCACTCGCTGACGCAGCATGCATACACCTCACTTCAATCCGCCAAACCTGCGTTCCCTTGTCAAATACGTCTTGATCGACTCTTCAAAGTGAGTACGGGTAAACTCCGGCCACGTCTCGTCGACAAACACAAATTCCGTATATGCAATTTGCCATAGGAGAAAGTTGCTGACCCGCTGATCGCCCGCCGTGCGAATGAGCAGATCCGGATCCGGAACGTCCGCTGTCTCAAGAGCTGCTGCGATTGCGCCTTCCGTGATGTCGGACGCCCGCAGTTCGTTTCTCTCCACGCGGCGGGCCACCGTTTGAACAGCCTTGACAATCTCACTGCGACTACCATAGTTCAGGGCGAACTGCACAATCAAACCCGTGTTCGCGATCGTCTGGTTCCGCGCCTTTTGTATCGTTGCTTGTGTGACCTCAGGCAGTTGTCCCTCATCGCCGATTATTTTGATACATACGTTGCGTTCCACTAATTCTTCAATATCCAATTGGAAAAACTCATCGACTAATTGCCACAAATAGTCGATTTCCTGACGGGGTCGCTTCCAGTTTTCAGTGGAAAACGAGTAAAGGGTCAGCACTTTTACGCCCCAGTCGTCGGCGGCGCGTATCACCTCACGCATGGCGAGCATACCGGCATGATGGCCCGCCGCGCGAGGTAATCCTCGACGTCGCGCCCAACGTCCGTTACCATCCATAATGATCGCAATGTGCGCAGGAATGTGCTCTGCGAGAAACGACTCATCGTAGGAACGCCTACCTCTAAACTTACGGAACAGGGTGATCCAGACTCCCATACTCGCCTCTCCCCCATCACACACACCCCAAAAACTTTCATCTTAACCCGGTGGTTTGTGAAGTGGCAAAAACTCCGCGCTGCTTTGCTTGCTCAGGCCTTACACTTCCAGGAGTTCACGTTCCTTTTGCGCCAGCAGGCGGTCGATCTCAGCGACCGCGTGATCTGTGGCATTCTGGATTCGCTCCTGCAGTCGATGACTCTCGTCCTCGGGCAGTACAGCCTGTTTCTCAGCCTTCTTGATGTCTTCATTGGTGTCGCGTCTGACATTGCGCACCGCGACTCGCGACTCTTCTGCGATTTTCTTGATCACCTTTGTCAACTCCACCCGCCGCTGTTCAGTGAGTTGGGGAATGGCCAAACGAATCACGATGCCGTCATTTGTCGGCGTCAGGCCAAGGTCAGACTTTTGAATCGCCCGTTCAATGTCAGCGAGTGTTCCCTTATCCCAAGGCTGGATTACGATGAGGCGAGGTTCCGGGGCTGTGATATTAGCCATCTGATTGACGGGCATCAGAGAGCCATAATAGTCAACGGTAATCTTGTCAAGCAGCGCTGGTGTTGCGCGGCCAGCCCGTATCGTCGCAAAATCTTTTTTTAACGAAGACAGACATTTCTCCATTCTCTCTTCCGCAGTCTTGATATAGTCTGCGCTCACTATTCATCCCTCCGCACGATCGTGCCGATTGCTTCACCTAAAACGGCGCGGCGAATGTTACCGGCCTCCGTAATAGAAAACACAAGAATAGGGATATTATTATCCATGCACAACGATGTCGCAGTCGAGTCCATGACGCCGAGCCCCAGACTCAAAACAGTCATAAAATTGAGCGTTTCATACTTGGTTGCAGTCGGAACCTTTTGCGGATCCGCCGAATAGACCCCGTCTACACCACTCTTTGCCATGAGGATGACATCCGCTTCAATCTCGGCCGCGCGCAGCGCGGCGGTGGTATCGGTGGTGAAAAAGGGGTTGCCCGTGCCGCCGGCAAAGATGACGACGCGACCCTTTTCCAGGTGGCGAATGGCCCTGCGACGGATATACGGCTCCGCCACCTGGCGCATCTCAATGGACGTTTGCACCCGCGTTACGACACCCGCTCTCTCCAGCGCGTCCTGGAGGGCCAGGGCGTTCAGAACAGTGGCGAGCATGCCCATATAATCTGCGTGTGCGCGATCCATCCCTTCGGCGCTGGCAGTGGCCCCCCTCCAGATGTTCCCTCCCCCAACGACAACAGCCATTTGGACTCCCAAAGCGGTCACATCGCGAATCTGCTGCGCCACCGAATGAAGCACCTCCGATGAGATGCCGAAATCATCAGAGCCCGCCAATGCTTCGCCGCTCAACTTCAACACCACGCGTTTATACTTGGTCGCGCTCATAAAGTCCCCCCATGACCATGTCCGATGCGAAAAGGGAACACATTTCGTGCTCCCCGAATGTCACTTTTTAATCTGCGCCATCACTTCGGCAACAAAATCATCTTGCCGCCGTTCGATCCCCTCACCCATCTCGTAACGGACAAAGCGACGAATGGAAATGTTTTCTCCAATCTTGCTGATCTTGGAGGCAACGTGAGTGGCTACCGTGACGGAAGGATCCTTAACGAACGGTTGATCAAGCAAGCATTGCTCGCGCAGAAATTTGTCAACCTTGCCCGCGACGATCTTATCCACAATCTGCGCCGGTTTGCCCTCATTCAGCGTTTGCTGTCGAAAAATCTCGGTTTCGCGTTGCACAACATCGTCCGCAACATCTTCACGACGCAAGTACTCTGGTTTGGTTGCGGCAATATGCATGGCAATGTCACGGCACAATGCGCGAAATTCATCGGTTTTCGCCACAAAGTCCGTCTCGCAATTGACCTCAACCAGCACACCGATCCGTCCGCCCCCGTGAATATATGACTCTACAACGCCCTCGGCGGCCACTCTGCCGGCTTTTTTCGCCGCTGACGCCAAGCCCTGCTCCCTCAGAAATTCGACGGCTTTATCCATGTCGCCATTGGTCTCCGTTAATGCCTTCTTGCAGTCAAGCATCCCGGCCCCTGTTTTCTCGCGCAACTGCTTTACCGCGTCTGCCGTTACTGTAGCCATGTCTATCCGCTCCTCACGCTGTTCCTATGTATCTGTCTACCAAAGCGGCCATCCACTTGTCGTCCGTTCAAAAATATGGTGAAGCAAGGCGACAGCCACTTGACTCCACCATGTTATGCCTACACTATAGCGCCATCCTGCTCTATGACGCAGTCTCTTCCCCGCCCTGGCTGCCTTCGACCACTGCATCCGCCATTTTGTTGCACAGCAGCTTCACTGCGCGAATCGCATCATCGTTGCCCGGAATCACATAATCGATCTCGTCCGGATCGCAGTTTGTGTCCACAATCGCCACGATGGGAATGCCCAGTTTGCGCGCCTCCGCCACCGCAATACGTTCTTTGCGCGGATCGATGATGAACAATGCGCCAGGGAGCTTCTTCATGTCCTTGATCCCGCCGAGAAATTTCTCCAGTCTCTCCTGTTCCTTGCGCAGCAGGATAACTTCTTTCTTGGGCAAGACTTCAAAGGTTCCGTCCATCTCCATGGTTTCAAGCGCCCGAAGTCGCTCAATCCGTTTTTGGATGGTGCTAAAGTTGGTCAGAGTTCCGCCCAGCCACCGTTGATTCACGAAATATCCACCACAGCGGCGCGCCTCATCACGCACCGACTCCTGGGCCTGCTTTTTTGTTCCCACAAACAGGACAGTTTTTCCTTCGGAAGCGATTTGTCGAACGAAATTGTACGCCTCTTCCACTTTCTTCACTGTCTTTTGCAAGTCGATGATGTAAATTCCGTTGCGCTCCGTGAAAATGAAGCGATCCATTTTCGGATTCCAGCGCCTCGTCTGGTGACCAAAGTGCACACCGGCCTCCAGCAATTGTTTCATTGAAATGACAGCCATTTATGTCAATCCCCCTTCAAGTTTGTCCTCCGCTCGCTTCACCGAACCGGCCCCTGTTACGCACAGACTTGACCTTTCTCCGCGAACGTGCGAATTTTCACCTGCAAGAGTATACCACTAAATTGCGGCTACCGGCAAGCAAGAGGTCGCCTGCCAGAACTTTCCACTAAGAAGCTGTCAGCGCAAAGAGCAATTCTGGCAACGGTTCATTGCGGCGAAGTTCATAAGCGCCTGCACGCAAAAACGGTTCTCTCTTGGCCATGGCGACAAAGGCGCCGCCGCTCTGTAGCACTCCCGCCCTAACCAGTTGATCCGCGATCGCCTGCACCGACAGGCCTGGAACGATGACGACGCGCACGGACGTCTTCACGCCGGCGACGGGAGTCTTGGTACGCGTAACCGGAACAGACGGGTGTGTTCCGCCGCGTGTCGCGGCCAGATCAGATCGCGGCGCTCTGGCCTCCGTCGAGGTGGCGCCGGACACGGTTATTGGGCTCGGATGCTCCGGTTGCGATCGCGTCCGGCCTGCGTTCATTACTCCATATAGAAGGGCCGCGAGCAGCAATCCGACGCCAAGACCAGCCATAAACTGCTGTCTCACGAGAGAGCGCTCCCATTCTCCAGCACGCGCGTCACCAGTTCAATCTCCCCCTGACCGATGTCCATATCCCGCATGATTTGATCGGGTTCTTGACCATCCAGCAGTCTAACGGCCACTTCGCGATACTTACCGGACAAAATCTCCGGCGCTCGCGTTGCTGATTTCCATCCGCCGCCCCGCGCTGACGAGGAAGCACTGGCTGTCTCAAGACGCGTCACCCTGTCCGCCAACTCCATCACCGCATCGTCCATGGACTGCAGCGCACGTCCTGCCAAGAGTTGCTGGTTGTCAAATTTGTGCCGCAAAGACGCTATTAATTCGATAACCCGATCGTTCTCGGCCTCCATGTGTCGCACAAACGTCTCCATAGCTTCCACGACATCGGCCTGTTCCCTTGTGCGGCCCCGTTTTGCAGCAGCCATAAATGAGTACGCGATGAACAGGACACCGGCGCCAATCAACAGACCCACGTACAACCGTATCACCCCTAGAATTCAATTTTTAGGGTTCCCAGGACATCCATGTTGACTCTACGACCGTTTCGTCCAACCATTCTCCGTGATAACAAACGTACAACTGTAAACGGCCTCTTGCAATGGATGTTCTATATGGCCTGCGACCAGATGAACACCAGGATATGCAACTTCCCCAACCTCGACTGTGGGAGATTGCAGGACAGCCTCCTGCGCCGCGCGATCCCTTTCCCTTCGCAAGCGCTCATTCTCCATTTGCAACTGCGTATAAGTGGCTTCCAGACGTTCCTTCAGGATGCTCTGTTCAGAGGGCAGTGTTCCCAACTGGCGCTCCAAGACCTGCAACCGAACCAGCACCTCTCCGATTTTCGTCAATGTGTCGAGCCCCTCCTTCAGCCGTTCGGAGTACCTGTACACTTTCGCGTGCAGTTCTCCGTCGGGCCAGAGTTCAAGACGGGTTGGAACGGACAGATGCGAGCCAGCCGTGCGCACAGAGATGCGCGTCTTTGCCTGAGTGACGCCGCCAACCAGGAGCCCCCTCCTGCCTGTCAGGAGAACGGCGTCTCCTGAGACGGTGCTGTGCATAATACTGTCTGACACAATTACATTCCCCTCTGCTTCGACTGTCGAATTTTGCAGGTACTGCGCTTTTACAGACGCGCCCGCCACGATCCTGCCTCTTTGATTCCCCTGAACGCCGCCCCGGATGATAATGCTTCCCGAAGCCTCCAGCGTGGCGGTTTCCACGATGCCCCGCACCTCAATATTGCCTTTGGCCTTTACTGTAAAGCCAGACCGCACACTGCCGTCGATTCGAACACTGCCGACAAAATCGATATTGCCTGTGCCGAAATCCACATCGTGATGAACATGATATACAGGAAGCACCGATACGTTTTGCTGTTTATCAACTACGACCTGACCCGCCGCGCCCGCACATAGAGACATGCCGTCCTCACTGACAACCGTACCCACGCCCTTTGGCAACGTCACCTGCACGGGGGGAACCGCAAGGACTTCGCGGCCATACACATCACGACCAGAGCGGCCCATCTCCCCAGGGGTCCGGTACGCGACCACCTGCCCCAGAACGACGTCCTGCAAAATTCCCAGTTCCCGATAGTCAACCGTATCATCGTCACGCAGTAGAGGCGCCGGTTTACGATCGGTGTCAAACAGAAAGACAAGTGTTTCATCGACCGAATTGCTGGGCTGATCTCCACGAGCAAGAACGATCACTGTACTCATCAAGGAAGCGTCGCCCAGCAAATTGCACAACTCTGCGTCTGCGAGCAATCCATGCACAATCCCCTGCTGGTTCAGCCAGCCACGTAAAGTCGAAATTTCCTCCTGCGCGAGCGGTGAAACGGGAACGGCCGTCACAACCATGGCGTCCACGCTCACTGATAGTTTCAAGCGATTTGTAAACAAATCGGAGTCAGGGATGTGAGTGTCCACTCCATTATCCACCTCCATTAGATGCCGTACTCCCCATGCTGAACAGAACGGATCCACAGTTTCCCAGTCAGGCACTCCAGCGTAATGGTTCGTCCGTAGCTCCCCCCTACATCAGACGCAACCAGGGGAACACCAAGACTCCGCAGCGCCTCTAGTGTCGCTTCCACATTGCGAGGGCCTACCCGCATCAGATCAATCCCGCTCAAGGTCGCAAACATTTGCGCCCCACCCGCAAGCTTTGCGCGCATCCTCCTTTTTGCAGCACCCTGTTCCATCATCAGAGACACTAGTCGGGGCACCGCCGTATTGACGTATTTGGCGACATGTTGAGGCGCTTCGTTGGGCGACGCCGGAAGCATGATGTGCGCCAAACCTGCGATATGCGCCGCCTCATCGTACAGAGCCAGGCCAACGCATGAACCAAGGCCAAACGTCCGCAACGCGTGCTCTTCCGTCGCGATCTTCAGTTCGGCCATTCCGACATGATGAATCATACGCTGTCTCCGATGCCCAAGGACCTCAGCAACACGCGTTCCGTTCCTGGTGAAGGAAACAGAAAGACGTGCGCTCTCCCCTGCTCCTCCGGAACATTGATGGCAGTGTGAATCACCAGGGCGAAGTCACCCAACGGATTCTCCTCCAACATTCCCATAGCCAGGATCGCCTGTGCCATGTCGACTGCGACGGACGGCACGGATGGACGCATCGTAAGTCGCGTGAAATCGGCAAGAGAAGACAGATAGTGGGCCGCCATGATGTTCCCAAGTTCCTCTAGCACAGATTCTTCCATGGCGCTAAGCGGCCACTCCTCTCCCGTCGCGGGCGCCAGCGATGACAACAACCGCCGTGCGCCGTCCAGCGGCTGAATCACAAACAGGTGCCCCGCCACGTCTCCCGAAACCCTGACATACGTAACAGCGACAGGCGCCTCAGGTCCTCCCAATGCCTCCGTAACGTCGTCAAACGCTACCAATTCAACTAACGGCACCCGCATGGTCACGGGTTCGCCGACGAATTCAGAAAATGCGGCAGCGGCATGGCCCGCCCCGATGTTGCCAAGTTCGCGAAGCGCGTCGGCAATTCTCTCCTCCATGTATAGGCGGTGCGTCACGGCATCACCTCCCCGCCATGGTCAACCTGTAACTCCCTCCAGGCGACATATTGACACAAATCAAGGATGAACAGCACTCTGTCCTCGAGCGTAATCACCCCTTGCAACCACTGCGATGTTTCCCCCGCAATGACCGTTGGCAGAGGTTGGACGTCGGAATCATCGATCGTCGCCACACTGTCCACTCCGTTCGCGACAAACCCCTTTGGCCCCGTTGTGCCGCTCATTACGATGAGGCGGGTTTGAGACGTCACCGTCGCTGGCTGGTCGTCCAGCAACTCCCACGGAACAAACACATGTATCGCCGTTCCATTCACTTCTGCGACGCCGTCTGCTCCAGCCGATGTGGAGACAGACGCCCAGGCCGGGGGCAACCGCAGCACTGATTGCACCTGCGCCGCGTCGACAGCGTACTCCTCAGATCCGATTCGAAACAGGAGCGCTTTGATCAGAGTTCCCTCCTTCTATGAAGCGTTAGCGCCAGGAGATAAAGCGGCGCAGCAGAGCCTTGATGCCCTGGCGTTCACTAGGCTCCATGGGTTGATCGCACAACGCATTCTTGGCGATCTGCGCCAGGCAGCGAGTTGCGAGTGACTGCGGTTCAGACAGCACAAACGGCTGCTGTCTTGCCACGGCCCGCTGCACAGCAGCGTCCTCCAGCAAGTATCCAAGCAAATCCATGTCCAGCCGCAGAAACTGTCGGACAATGAGCTGCAACTTGCGGCTGGCATCCATTCCGGCGGATACGGTGGCGGCTCTGTTGACCAACAGACGCGTCCTGGGCGCACCCCCAGCCTGCAGCACCAATTTTAACAGCGCGTAAGCATCAGCCAGCGCGGTAGGTTCTGGCGTCGTCACCAGCAACAGTTCATCACAGAGGCCCATGAGTTCAGCCGTATGTCTTCCAAAGCCCGCTCCGAAATCAATGTAGACGCGGTCGAACCGACCGGAGATCTCTGCCAGTTGTTCGACCAGTCGCCGCAACTGCCAATTGGACTGGTCCTCCATAAGCGTCTCGCCGCCGCCGCCAGACACAAACCATATGCCCCGCGGGCCCTCGGTCAGAGCATCCGCCAATCCTATCCTGTTGTCCAAAACGTCCTGTAAACTGTACTGTGGACGCAATCCCAACAGGATATCCAAATTGGAAAACCCCAGATCCCCATCAATAATCGCAACTCGACTTCCGCGGTCAGCCAACGTCAAGGCGAGATTCAGCACAATATTGGACTTGCCAACGCCTCCTTTACCGCTGGCGACGGCGATCAGCCTTGTGTTCCCCACAATCTGGTCGTCAACGGATGCTCTGACCAACTGCCGCAAAGGTTCAGCCTGATCGGGCATGCCATTCACCTCCCGCGAAGCATGAGGAGAGAAAATCGAAATCGGCGACCATGATGTCGTCAGGTACACGCTGGCCGGTTGTCAGATACGACAGCGGTTTGCCCAAGGTGTGAGCTGCAGCCAAACAAAGCGCTGGCAGGACAGTCTCGTCGAGTTTCGTAAACAGCAGCGCATCATAGCCAACCCGAGCGAGCGCTTCGGCGACTTCCTGGGCTTCCAGCCAACGTGACGACAGACTGAGCACCAGGTATTTGAGATCAATGGCTACGCCTCGCAACAACGCCTCCACTTCCTCAGCTTGCGCCGAATCAAGAAACGCTCTGCCCGTTGTGTCAACAAATACGATATCGAGCGTTGACATGCTTTGCAGGCGTTCCCTCACTTCTGCAGCCGAACGTGCCACGGCAAACGGTATATTGAGAATGTCAGCATACGTCTTGAGTTGTTCCACGGCCGCCACGCGAAACGTGTCCACTGTCAGTAACCCAACCGATCGTCCATCATGCAGTTTGGCCCGCGCCGCCAATTTGGCGATCGTCGTTGTCTTGCCCACCCCGGTAGGTCCGAAGAACGCCACGACTCGATCGCTGTCGCCAATCGTTCTGACAGGTTCCGTTTCCTTCAGCAGGGTCCGCGCAAACTGGGTCAGGGCAGCGTCCACCGCCCTCGCATCGCGTATGTCTGCATGCGCCGCCTCAGTCATGATGAATCGCTGCAGAAGCGGCGCGGGCAACTGCGCGTGCATGAGCCGCTCGACCACGCGCCCGAGCGCTGTTCGGTCCAATCCAGGCAGACCGCCGCCCGGACCGAACATCGCAGTGAGCAGGCCTCGCAGATCACGCAGTTCACGTTCGACTGCGGAATCGGCGGCATTCTTTATGCCAGGCGCTAAATCCACAGCCCGTTCGACCGTATAACGCGCTTTGGACACGGCGTCTGCGGCGTTTTCGACACTGCGGGCCGACTCAGAGTACGGTGAAGAGTCTCGGACTGCCAACTTGGGTTGCGGGGGAGCCGCTGAGGATTCTCGATCCCCCACCTCCATCGCCTTGACCCCCGGCGTCAAATTCGGAGTTTCAGCAGGCGCTTGCTGAGGATGATCATCACGCTCTCGCCCCGCCACAACTTCGTACACCTTTAATCCGAACAGTCCCGACCAGCCGCCTGCACGGATTTTACGCTTGGACAGAATGACCGCCTCAGATCCCAACTCCGCTTTGATCACGCTTAGTACCTGAGGCAGGGACTTGGCGACGTAACGCTTAATGAACATTAGACATTCACCACCCCTCCACTCTCAATCGGCGCATCCGGGTCAAGTTCCGCATAAGAGAGCACGAACACATCCGGCAGCGAGCGCTGCAACAATTTGCGTACATGCGCACGAATGTTGGGCGACACAAGAAGCACCGCAGACTTGCCCAGCGCCGCCAATCTCCCCATGTGATCAGCAATGCTCTTTAGCAACTGCTGCGCCACGCGCGGATCCAGCGCCAGATATGTTCCCTGATCAGTTTGCGACAGGTGTTCTTCAATTCGCCGTTCCGTTGCCTGGCTCAGCGTAATGGCTGTAATGGGCACCGTGCCAGCCCGGATCTGCGCCGTGATCTGTCTGCTGAGCCGCTGCCGGACGTACTCGGTCAGCAGATCCACATCCTTGGTAAAGCGAACCTGATCGGACAGAGCTTCCAGAATCGAAGGCAAATCCCTGATAGACACTCGCTCATCCAGCAGGTTCCCGAGCACTTTCTGGACTTCTCCAACCGTCAGCAACTGTGGAACAAGTTCTTCCACCAACACGGGCTGTCTCTCTTTGACAGCGTCGAGAAGCGCTCTGACCTCCTGACGACCAAGCAGGTTGCCGGCGAATCGTTTAATCAGTTCTGTAAGATGTGTGGCGATTAACGAAGGTGGATCCACCACTGTGTATCCCGACATCAGTGCGCGTTCACGAACGGATTCACCAATCCACTCTGCGGGAAGTCCAAAAGCAGGTTCCTTGGTGGAGACGCCAACGACGTTCGGGTCGGCAACGGCTCCAGCCATGGCCAGATAGTGACCCGGCAAAAGCTCATAACGCGCCGCTTCGGTGCCGCGGATGCGGATGACATATTCGTTCGGGCGCAGTTGGATATTGTCGCGAAAACGAATCATCGGAACGACGATCCCCAGATCCAGCGCAACCTGCCGTCGAATCAAAGCCACACGCTCCAGCAGATCGCCGCCCTGGCTCGCATCGGCGAGCGGTACAATCGCATAGCCAAACTCAAACTCAATGGGTTCGATCTGAATGAGTCTGTACATGCTCTCTGGACTCTTTGTGGTTTTCGCCTGTTCCTGTTCAGCCTGTTGACGATCCCTTGCTTCCATGCTGGAACGCCGTTTTGACATTCTGTATGCGGAGTAGGCGAGCAACAACGCTACGGGACCCGTGATGAGTATGCCGATGGGCGAGAACAATCCGAGCACCGTCAGTACACCTGCCACTATGTACAGAGTCGCCGGGTAGGATAGCAACTGATCCAGCATGTCAGACCCGAAATCCTGGCTCCCTCCAGAACGCGTCACGATCAGACCCGTGGCAGTCGACAGCAGCAGCGCGGGAATCTGGCTCACCAGCCCATCGCCTACCGACAGCAGGGTATACGTGGACAGCGCCGTCTGAAATCCCATGCCCTGCTGCACCATGCCGATCACGAACCCGCCGACGATGTTCACCGCGACGATGATCATGGCTGCAATCGCGTCGCCTTTCACGAACTTGCTGGCTCCGTCCATGGCCCCATAAAAATCGGCTTCCTGTTCAATGGCGCGCCGTCTCGCCCTCGCCTCCGCTTCCGTGATCAGTCCCGAGTTGAGATCCGCATCGATGCTGATCTGTTTCCCCGGCATCGCGTCCAGCGTGAAGCGCGCCGCTACTTCGGCCACCCGTTCGGCGCCTTTCGTGATCACAATAAACTGGATGATGACCAGTATGATAAATACGATCATCCCGACCACCGCATTGCTTCCGATCACGAAACTGCCAAATGTTTCGATCACTTGCCCTGCGTATCCCTGCGTCAGAATCAATCGTGTGGAAGAGATATTGAGGGCGAGGCGAAACAGCGTCGTGATGAGCAAAAGAGATGGAAACACAGAGAATTGCAGCGGTTCTTTTGTCGTCATGGCAACCAGCAGCACCGTCAGCGACGTCGCCAAATTGATGATAAGAAGTAGACTGAGCAGGACAGGCGATATGGGAATGACCAGCATGGCGATGATGGAAATCACCCCAACAACCGGCAGGAGACTCAAGCTTCTCATAACGCTGTATTACCCCCTATCAAGAACATCGTGCGCCGCTGGTATTTACAAGGCCCGATTGCGCAGTCGATACACGTACGCCAGCACCTCGGCGACCGCTCCGAACAGTTGGGCCGGCACATAGTCGTCCAGTTGGACCAATTGATACAGGGAGCGCGCCAGAGGTTTATTTTCCACGATCGGCACATCGTGGGCGACCGCGACCTCGCGAATTCTGCGAGCGGTGTCATCGACGCCTTTGGCCACAACCTGAGGCGAGTGCATGGTCTTCGCGTCATATTTCAGCGCGACTGCGTAATGAGTAGGGTTTGTAATCACCACATCGGCCTGAGGCACGAGCTGCATCATTCGCCTCCGTGCGATCGCTCTCCCGCGTTCCCGGATCTTGCGCTTGATCAGGGGGTTCCCCTCAAAGCGTTTGGACTCATCGCGCACGTCATTCTTTGACATACGAAGACTACGTTCAAATTCGAATCTCTGAAAAAAGAAATCTGCAATCGCCAGCGCGATATACAGCAGCGCCACATACAGCAAAATCGTTCCCGCCGCCTGAGCGATCAGGGCAAATATCAAAATGGGATCAGCCCTGTCAAGCATGACCATTTGTGCGGCCGCTCCCGCAACAGCCATGTAGGACGCGGCGCCAATCAGCAACAGCTTTACGGCCGATTTCACTAATTCAACCATTGACCTCGCACTGAACAGACGGCCAACTCCTGAAAGGACGTTGATTCGCCCGAAATCAGGAAGCAGGGTTTTCACAGTGAACAGGGGCCCCACTTGGGCGAATGCCACACCCAGTCCAATCAGCAAAGATACTGCAAGGATAGGTATGACACTGGACAGAATCATACCGCCAATGCTCATAAGCAGCGGCAGTTGCAGCGACAGTGACTCTGAGCCTGTAGTTCCTTGCGACAGCAATAGCGCCGTTGACTGCCACAGAGCGCTATAAAGACGACCCCCAAAAAAGTGCAGGGCCACGACCGCCGCTAACAGGCTCGCTGCGGTTGTCACATCCGAACTGCGGGCTATCCGACCATCCTTGCGGGCTTCCGTCCGGTGTCTCGGAGTCGCCCGTTCTGTTTTCTCCGCAAACAGTTGCAAGTTGACTTTCATCACAGCGGAGCGCCTCCCATTGCTGCGAGCAGATTGCCCAGTTGCTGGTTCATGGTGTTGACAAGATCGCGCATGACTGAGACCAATTCCGGCATCAGGAAGCCGAGCAACACGATGCCTACCAGGAGAGTCACGGGCAGCCCGACTACAAACACATTCATCTGCGGCACAGCGCGAGAAGCGATGGCAAGCGCAACGTTGGTCAGAAATACGGCCATGGTTATCGGCGCCGCCAATTGAACACCAAGGACAAACACTGTCACCAGCGCTCTTAAAAACACGTCAGCCACAGAACCGCCAAAAACAGCCGCGCCGATAGGCACATAGTGATAGCTTTGGAGCACGGCAAGTAAAATGCTGTATTGACCACCCAAATTTAAAAAGAACAGAGCGAATAAGGTATACCAAAAGTTAGAGATCAACCCTACCGGGGCCCCGAACCCCGGATTCACGATCGATGCTACGGAGTAGCCGATTTGCAAGTCCAGCATCCCCCCTGCAAACTGAACGGCCGCAAAAACGAAACCGGCGATGAGACCAATGGCTATTCCCGTCAGCGATTCGATCACCAAGTGGGTGACAAACCATCCAAGCGAGACAGTGACATGACGCCCGGTCAGTTCCGCCAACGGTGAGGCCGAATAAACGACAAGCGCCAGGTAGAACCCCAACCCAATCTTAAACAGAGCTGGCACCTGCGAGTTTCCAAAGAGAGGCGCCGTAGAGATGACACCAAGACAGCGCACAAACACAAGCAAAAATACTAACAGGGCAGGCGTGATTGTCATGGCCTAACGGATGAAATTCTGCAAGTTGCCCAGAATGTTGACCGTAAATGCCATGATCTGTTGAAGCATCCAGGGGCCTGTCAATGCAAGGATGATTCCAACAACAACAATTTTCGGGATAAACGACAGTGTTTGTTCCTGGATCTGTGTTGTAGCCTGAAAAACACTTATGATCAGACCAACAAGCAAGCCCGCCAACAACAGAGGTCCCGCCAGTTCAAGCACCAGAAGCATGACACTTTGCCCAAGTCCAATCACAAAGTTGCCGTTCATATCCATTCTCCTTCGTTAGCTGCGTGTTCCAGGCGAGGAGGGCCCCCGTTAGTGAAAGCCGGCCAACAGTGACTTGACGACCAGATACCATCCGTCAACCATGACAAACAGCAGCAATTTAAACGGTAGGGAGATCAGCACCGGCGGCAACATCATCATTCCCATGG
>JAJZCB010000111.1 GCA_021846285.1 Bacillota bacterium | reverse complement strand
CGTGGAGTCATGGACGGCCGAGTTTGACGCGTGGGTTGGCGAGCGCTTGCTGTCATGGAACCTGGAAGAGTTGTTCGCGTATGAAAAACTGGCGCCGCAGGCCAGAAGGGCGGCGCCGCGCAATGAACATTTCGTTCCGCTGTTGATCGCTATGGGCGCAGGCGACGATCGCCGCAAGGCTGAGTGTTTGCATCAGACGTATCAATACGGCACGCTCAGCCTGTCTTGTTGGCGGTTCGACTGAACAGCGGCGCCAGTTGTGCGGGTTTGCTACGTGTGTTTGAGGTTTCGTGAGTGTCGCGCGTAATCGAGAGGAGCGAACTGGCATGAGTCATCGTTTCAATTTCGAACACATGGAACGCTTGTTGTCGCCTGAACGCTACCGCTCGCTGTCACCTGAAAGAGTCGAAGAACGATTGGCCAAGCATGATTTGAAGACTGCACTGGAGAGGGTCGGGATCCCGGTGGTCAGTGAACAGCAACCAAATGACGATCATTATCTTATGGTTTGCGAGCATCGGTAGACACATTTGACGTTCAGTATACGCCAATCCAGGCAACTCGACGGCGGCGTATCCACTGGACAATGGCCCAACCAACCGGCAGAACTTCAACCAAGAACTGAACGAACTCCATCAGAGCTAGCGATGGCCCCATGCGAAGGCGGGTGCCAAAGCGGTCAAAGTGTTGGCAGGGGCAACAGGAGAGAGGCAGCTGAGCGGTTATAACATGAGGATTAGCGTTCCTTCGGGGGCGCTTTCTCGTCGCTCGAATCGTCATAGGTGAAATGCAATTAATGATGGCGAAGTCCTGAAGCGAACGGGCGAGGTAGAGTAGAAGGCAGAGCGATTTTGGCGGGCTGAGCCGCCCCCCAAAGGGCAGGTCGAAATCGTCATTTGGAAAGGGGCTACGGGCGATGTTTTTTCGGGCAGCAGCTTGCGCACCAAAGGGCAGATCAACATCGTCATTCGGCAATTAACGATTGGCTGATTGTTAGCGCAACATCACAACGATGAGAACACTTCCACCTACTGCAGTTTTCGTTCCGTTACTACACAAACCCCTACCATAGGTGATGTCGATGCCCCGCACATGATCCGGGCGGTGCGACGCGATCCGGAAAACGGGCATTCCGTGTAGATCGGGCCGATGCGGTGCTTGAGCGCGATTTCCTCCGATGAAAGCGGCGCCGCCCGACAGTACAGGCCGGTACGGTTCAGGCTCAAGAGTTCAGCCTGGCGTTTTGGCTTTCAATGGACCCATGATGCAAGCCATTCCTCCCATTGTTCGCTTAGGTTAAGACATTTTTGCCGATATGCGTCCCCATCCTCAGATCCAACTGCTTGAAATGGAGGATTCGGGGTGAAGCTTTGATTCGTCACTTCTCTAAGCGCAATGATCCGTCCCCAGAAATGGATATCACGGTCTGCAAGCGCCTCGTCACGGAGACCCGCAACGAGTGCGGAAGCGAATAGAGGAGATTTAGTCATTCCGGCAAGTTGTATAGCCAGCAAACTGACATCGGGATCCTCATCGACAAATCTGTCGATGACAACGTCGGAATAATTGCCGCGCGGTGTGGGGCGATGCAGAATGTGGTACAAAGCGGCGGAACGAACTCGCGCGTCGGCGTCTTGCAGGGCGAACGACAGATAGGTGGCATCCAGATCATATTCTCCCGCCATTGTTTTACACAGCGCCGCAGATCGGATCGTTGGCGACATGTTGGCAAATGAGTCACTCAGTATTTGCAAACCATTTGGTGAAAATGGTGTATCAAGGGATAGAATAACCTCTACACTGGTGGCGTCGTCGACTCCCCATTTCGCTTGAAATCGTTCCTCTTCCGGAATTGAACACATTGCGCGCCATCGTGAAAAAGGAGACGGACTCATCTCAAGCTCGGGGTCACACATTGAAACTGAAGTCTGAACCGAAACGACTCCTGCGCGTAGATCTGCCCAGCGCTCACTCTTCAGGGAACCGTTAACAAGAGCCCATTTCACTTGCTCATTGGTCCACTCTGGATGAGCCTGCCATATGCAGGCGGCAGCGCCAAGAACAATTGGACCTGAAAAGGAAGTTCCGTCTATCCTTCCATATCCTTCGGGAAGATCGTCAACCGCACTGTTCGGATGTTCACTCAACATCTGCGGGTCTCCCCAAGGGAGAACCACATTCTCAGCAGGCGCTAAGATCTCTGGCACCCATTTCCCCTCGAAAGTGGTTCCCCGGGAACCGTGGTAGGACAAGGCGTCTTCCAGCGTTCCGTTCGCGGGGATCACGATTCCTCCCACTGACAGGACTGACGGTACAGGCGCCTGGACACTCACAGCAGTAGCGTCCGTTGCATTTCCTGTGCCACACACTACAAGAATACCCATGTCGGCAAGTTGTTCGCAGAGCGCCTTGTTCGCATCCAGTTGCCATGGCAACAGGGGAGAATGGGGTCTCGTGTTGAAGGAAACGAGAATCCCCCGAATGCCTAGCTCCAGTCCGTGATCTCTCACCCACTGGATTGCCTCCTCTAGAGCAAACTGGTTCGGATTGTCTGGCGCGTAAGCAGAAATGAGGTACAGATTCGCTTGTGGCGCTATGCCCGCATATTGTCCGTGAGATAAGCATCCTGTTCCAGCAGCGGCTGCAGCCGCCCACAACCCGTGAACACCTCTTTTCCACGGCCCGGCATGATCTGCCACGATTCGTTCAGGTTCCGTCACCTCAGGAGACAACCGCACCCTATACGTGTGGCGGGTTTCATCCGAGGATATGTCCGGATGATTGGGGAAATTGGCGTCGATTATGGCAATCGTAACGCCTCGCCCCGTCAGGTCGCTTGGGACATCTAAAAATTCGCGAATAGAAGGCCAAGCAGTAAGCATTGGTAACACCCCCCAATGGAATGATATCATTCTTATGGCATTCTTACACGGAGTTCCTATGGCATACCCGGACGAATACGCAAAAGCGGCACTTCGGGCAGAACGAATAAATTTATGGAAATATATCGTAATGGCCGCAAAGACGGTTTCGAGCACCGCTGTTGTTCGTTGCTGCTGCAGGTGTTGCAAAGGCTGCCCCCGACTGCATCGCGCGCGGATCAAGTCGCATCAAGGACCGGAAACCATCAACCGCCCAGTGCCGCCCAAGACCTTTACCTGAAAGCGCCGACCTCCGGCATTTTTCGAGTTGTGCGAATCTTCCTTCTCTAAAAAAGCCCGGTAATACGGGATCAATGAAAGGTCGCTCAAATGTCAAGTGCCCTTTTTTGTCGGTCTGGCGCGTCATTTTCCAAATTGAAATTCTCGATGCCGTGTTGCTGCTTCGTCCGTTTTGAATACCTCGCGCGTACTTTCGATAAACGCCCGCAACGGGGGTGAAATCCACTTGTCTTGATGCCAGGCGAGTTGCGTATAGATTTGTTTGTCCGACCATTGCCAAGCCAACTCGTTCAATCGTCCCGCCTTTATCTCTCTTTCCACGGCCATCGCTGGCAATACAGCGATTCCCAGACCACTGACAACGCATTGCTTCATGGCCTCGATACTCACAAATTCAACGATACTATGCGGGTAAACCCCTGCATCCAGAAAGATCTCCTCAAGTATTACCCGATAAGAACAGCCAAGTTGCGTCAGGAGAAGTGTTTCCTGTTCAAGGTCGGCAGGAAGCACTGTGTGTTTTGTGAGCAGGGGATGATCGGGAGAGGAGACCATTTTCATGTCTTCCTTGACGAGAGGTTCCACGGTTACGGCATTTCCCGGTTTTAGCACGTCCGTGATGAAGGCGATGTCCAACACGCCGTCCATCAGCCGGGCTCTTGTTTCCCCATCCGAGTTTGCTGGTTGAAAAACCAGTTTTACGCGAGGATATTGGGACTTGAATTTGACCAGGACCGGTGGAAGCCGATAGGTGCATTGGCTTTCCTGTGCGCCAATGACAATGGTTCCGATCGGTTCTGAGGATCCGCTTACCGCACCTTCAGCCTCCTTGGCCAACGCAATCATCTTATCGGCATATCCTTTGAATTTTCGCCCTTCGTCCGTCAAAATCAGCCGCTTTCCGAGTCGTTCAAAGAGGCGTGTTCCAAGCTCCGCTTCAAGGGCCTTTACCTGTGAAGTCACGCTGGACTGTGCAAAGTTCAGCACTTTGGCCGTCTGGGTGAAATTCAGATTTTCAGCGGCCAGTTTGAAAGTCATCAACTGCTTGGTATCCATCAGTCGAACTCCTCCTAATCGCATTTTATGATTGATCCAATTCAAATAATCCGTTTTTCAAATCGATAAGCCCATTCTAAAATGAAGAGAGTCAAATGGCAACCGTGAATCCGCCGTCGGGCAAGCGCGTCAGGGCGGCGTCCAGGAACGATGCACAATTGTCACCAGGGGGTGATTTCATGAGAGTGCTGCCGGTGCTGGCGCTTATACTGGTGAGTGCGTTCTGGGGGATACATGCGGTCGTCGGGAAAACCGTTGAAGAGCAACTGGGACCATTCGCACTCACGGTTCTGCGGTTCACCTTTGGTGCTTTATTATACGCACCTTTGCTTCCAAGAGTATGGGGATTGCCTCGCATCATGTTGCGGCAATTGGCCCTTACAGGGCTATTCTGGGCGGTCCTGTTTCCGTTCTTTTTTTACCAGTCGTTGCGGTTTCTTACGCCGGTAGAGAGCGTGCTGTTGATTAATACTTCACCGCTCATTGCTGCGCTCCTCGGTTGGCTCTTCCTGGGTGAACGGCTTCGTTGGACACAGGGGATTGGTATTGCGATGGCGTTTATCGGAGTCGGCTGGACTGTGTTCGGCCAGTGGAAAACAAGCACTTCCGGCCTTGGTATCCTTTTCGTGCTCGTCGCCGCCGTTTCATTCGCTGCATACACGGTGTGGTCACGTTCACTTTCCCGGAAGTTGCCCTTACTCGATATGGTTGCTGCGACGTCAATCTGTGGAGCGATAGAACTCTGGATTATCACACTCCTCAACGGACACACGAGAGAGATTTGGCAGTCCTTAATCCGTCTGAATGCAGCAGGGTGGGCAGAGTTTCTCTACGTGGTCGTCATCGTGAGTACAGTTTCCTACATTCTCTATGGTTATGGCTTGAAAAGGTTGCCATCTGCAGTATCTTCGGCCTTGACTTTTTATCCTCAGGTCATTTTTGTGGCGTTGGTACAATGGATTTGGCTTGGGATTGAACCGACTTGGATCGTGATTTTCAGCGCCATCCTGATTCTCGGCGGCATGTTCATCATGCAACTCCCTCATTTTTGCGGGAGCCGCGCGGACGCCGCTATTGGGAGAGCAGAACCTGACCCTGGGCAGTGAGCGGACCGCCATGGCCGCCGAAATTCTCGGCGCCGACGCGGTGATTCCGGTCCATTTTGAGGGTTGGGAACATTTTACCGAAGGGGCAGATCCGCTGCGATCGGCGTTTACGCGTGCAGGACTCGATCACCGTTTGCATCTTCTATATCCTGGAGAACGTTTGACCATTTGAGTGAGTAAACTGGTATGCGCGGTGATCGGTGCGCCTTTGGCGCGCGCGGGGGATATTTCAAGAAATGATTCCGTGCGGCGTCCAGTTGCCCGCATTCTCTCGAAGGTTGAAACTATGCTCGATTCGCGGTATCGTTGGAAACAGATGATGATGATCGGAGGTATCCAATTTACACGCCATGTTTCACTCCTTCTCGCTCCAGTAATCGACTCAACGGAACGATGCCCTGCATTTTGCGGATAGGGAGAGGCGTGTCCATTTTTGGATACGGCTAAGATTTGCTGGCTGCGGATTCGTCCGCCCCTATATCCCCTTTTCGCTCTATGCATGGGTCCAATCGCCCGTGCATTTTTATGTGTGGAGGGATGATGGATGCTGGTGCTAAGGGCGGAAAGGATCGGCAGGGAGATACAGGGGCGTTGGATTTTTTCCCATGTCAGTTTGGAGATTCATGTCGGGGATCGAGTTGCCTTGATTGGGCGAAATGGTGTCGGAAAGACCACATTGTTGAACTGCCTGATGGGGAGATCGACGGTGGATGAGGGACTCATACACCGTGGAATCCCCCTATCGGACTATGGGTTTATGGAGCAACAGGTGGAGGTTGCCGATTCTGCATCCCTCTTGGACTTTGTACTTAGCGCAGACCCTGACTTGTATGCAGTGAAACGACAATTGACGCGGTTAGAAAATGAGCTTTCCGGGCCAGCGACGAGCGAGCGGTCGCTTCGCGCCTACGCCGACCTGCAGGATCAGTATTTGGCTCATGATGGCTACAGCAAGGAAGCCGACATTGGGAACCTATTGCGACGATTGCAGTTTTCGGAATCGTTCTGGGAGCAGCCCTATCAGAGTCTGAGCGGGGGAGAGAAGACGCGCGCCCAACTGGCGCGACTCATGGTCGCGCAGCCACAGTTCTTGCTGCTCGATGAACCGACCAATCATCTGGATGCGGAGACGCTCGACTGGTTGGAGGACTTTATCCGCCAATATCGCGGAACGATCCTGTTCGTATCTCATGACCGCCGCTTTATTGATGCCGTGGCGACCTCGACTTGTGAATTGAGGCATGAAGGCTTGCAATGCGCGCGTGGGGGATATTCCGTGTATCGGGCGCAACAGGATCTCTTGCGACGGTCACAGCAGGCTCTGTATGACAAACAGGAGCGGGAGCGTCGGGAACTTCTCGCGGCGATTCAGCAGTACAGGGAGTGGTTTCAAAAAGCGCACGACGCAGCCAGTGAACGGGATCCATTCGCCAAAAAGCGCGCAGCCAAGAACTCCAAGCGCTTTCAGGCCAAGGAGCGCGCATTGCAGCACCTGGAGGAGCGACGAGTCGCGAAACCCATGCAGGAGGCGCATGCGCGACTCGACTTCCAGGACGGGCAGTTTGACGCGCGGAACCTGGTCACTTTCGATGACGTGTCGTTCTCCTTTGGGCCGCGAGCTGTATTGACCCATCTGAACCTTACGCTGGAACGGGGGGATCGGATTGCCGTGGTGGGGCGAAACGGCGCGGGGAAGTCGACGCTGCTTAAGTTGCTCGTCGGCGACTTGGCGCCAAATAGCGGCAGGAGCACACGGCATCCCGAGCTTCGTGTGGGGTATTTTGCGCAGGAAGTCGATGCACTGCCGAGGGACCAGAGCATCCTGTCGTCTATGCTTGAGCTCCCTGGCATCACGCAGGCGTTGGCACGGACTATCCTGGCCGGCTTTCTCTTTCCCGGCGAAGATGTGTACAAAACGATCGGCGATCTGAGCATGGGGGAGCAGTGCCGCGTGGCCTTCGTGCGCCTCTACTTCTCCAAGGCCAATCTGCTTGTTCTCGATGAACCGGCCAACTATCTCGATATCGACACGAGAGAGCGGATGGAAGAAGCGCTCATGGCGTACCCCGGCAGCGTGGTCATGGTGTCGCACGATCGCTGTCTGGTGAGCAAAGCGGCGAATCGGATATGGGCTATTGACGATGGCGCTGTGACAGATTTTCGCGGCGCGTATGAGGAATACCGGGAGAAAGCGGGAGGCGGTTCGCGTCGCCATGCGGATCCCGAACGGGATAATGAGATACGCAGGCTGCAACTCGAACTGACGCAACATCTGTCCCTGGAAGAACCGACCGAAGAACGGAATAGGCTTCAGCTATGGGAGGACATTCGCGAACTGAAGCGCCGTCTGGACGAGTGGATGGCCAGGGCGTAAGATGGGGGAACGCGGTCCGATTCAAAATGTTGGACGCGGGGCGGGACCTGGAACCGTGGCAGATCTATGGAGGAGTCATCGCGTCGACGAGATACTGGATATTTTCGACGAATATATGCATCAGATCGGGACCGCGTCGCGTTTGGTTGCGCACCGGACCGGCGCATGGCATCAGACGTTTCACTGCTGGGCGCTCCATCGGACGCAGACAGCGGACTATTTGCTGTTGCAACGCCGCCATGAGAGTAAGGATACACATCCGGACAAACTGGACGTGAGTTGTGGCGGCCATCTGGAGGCGGGTGAAACGCCCTCGGACGGCGTCCGGGAATTGAATGAAGAACTCGGGATCGAGGTCGATTTCATCAGCCTCTTCCCCGTCGGCGTACACCGGTACGCGGCCGATTTCGGCGACGTGAAGGATCGCGAGTTTTGCCATGTCTTCGTGCTCGTTCGAACGGGCGAGACACTGTCGGGATACACCCCGGCGACGGGAGAAGTGAGCGGACTGTACCTGATTCGCGTCGACGAGATGGAGAAGCTCTGTCTCGGCGAGGTGGAAGCCGCGCCGATCGCCGGTTTTGAGGTCGATGCGGTTGGCAGGCGGCTCGACCGATCGATCGAAATTGGGCGGAATGATCTGGTTTGGCATGGCGCGTCATATTTTCATATAGGGTATGATGTCATCGTCTCTCTCTTGCCATTACAGTCTGTTCCGCGTGCGCTCGTCAACCGACAGACCGCCGGTGTGTTTAAGCCGGTTGCTGACGCGAAGACTCGCAAGGTGCTCGGAGCGCATGTTGTGGGCGTAAATGCCGGGGAGGTCATTTACGCAGCGACGCTCGCGGTGAAATTTGGCTTGACAATTTAAGATCTGCGCGGAACTATGGCGCCTTATCTGACGATGGCGGAAGGTCTCAAGCTGGCCGCCATGACGTTCGATAAGGACGTATCAAAGCTGACGTGCTGCGCGGGATGATTCTCTGTGATGAGATTAGTGCATATGATGTGCATGGCTATGGCTGTGGCCGTGTTGGCCGCCTTCATGATGAACCCCTTCATGCGAGTGAAAAGATTGGCCCTGCGCCTCCGCCGGATCTACATGGACTTGAACCGCAGACAAATGCTCCACGTCATGCTGAAGACGGTGGATCACATCCTTGGCGATTTGATGACCTGCGCTCACCGACAGGCGGGAATCCACGGTGATGCTGACTTCTGCCAGGATCTCATGGCCGAACCATCGCGCCCTGACGTCATTAACCTTCTGAACGCCTTCAACACTTGCGGCAGAGGTCATGAGCTGATCGATTTTTTCCGGCTCGATACCGTCCATGATTCGAGTGAACACCGTTTTGGCCGAGTCCTTCACAATGAAGAGGATCATGACAGTAATGATCAAACCAACAACGGGGTCAACGATGGGATATCCAAGCCAGGTGCCGGCCACGCCAAGCAAAACAGCCAGGGAGGTAATGCCGTCCACCTTGGCGTGTTCACCGTCTGCAATAAGAGCGGCGCTGCCCATGCGTTTCCCCATTCGGATGCGGTAGAAGGCAACCACTTCGTTGCCGAGAAAGCCTATGATGGCCGCCGCCGCCACAGCTCCCAAGTGATCAATGGCAGACTCATGAAGGATTCGCTGGATCGATTCGTAACCGGCCACCAGAGCGCTGATAGCGATGATAAGAACAATGAACATTCCAGCAATATCTTCACTGCGGTTCAAACCGTAGGAAAAGCGTTTTGTCGGCAGTCGCCGACTTAATTGGAATGCGAACCAAAGCGGAATGGACGTGAGGGCGTCTCCAAAATTATGGATCGTATCCGCCAGCAACGCCACGCTGCCTGAAAACGCAACAATAATGGCCTGAACGATGGCGGTCATCAGGAGGCCGACCAGCGAAATTATCAGAACTTTCGTGGCCTCCCTGCTTTGAACCACAGTGCCGTCCACACTGCCGTGGGAATGCGCGTGTCCGTCGTGACCATGTCCAAACCCCATGGATGCGTCCTGGTTCAAAAAACCTACTATAATCTCTCATAGGTTTTTTCGACTCTTTCGAGTCCGCGGTCTTGCAGGATTCATCCGCTTGGAGGCTGCTCTCGCACCACCGAAGATGAGCCGGACCAGAGGACGGAAAAGTTGCCCTTTCCTGTGTCTGATTCGTGTTGCCATCTTCCCGGGTGTTACCCGGTCCCGATCAGATTTCCCGCCGCGCCTTTCTCCGCGTGTACACGGCAGGAGCCTTTCGTTACCCTTGAAGCAGTTCCTTACGTTGATCCAACCACGAAACCAGGCTACCCCCTTTCCCCTGTAAGGTTTTTTCAATCAGTTTCTTTGCTTGATTCCAAATACTCCAATCCGTTTTCCGATACGCCGTCTCGTTGAACGCTTGCTTGGCAACCAACCAATCCTTGATTGGTTTTGGAACGTTTTCCCGCCGAATTTTTAACCCACCGCGTCTTGCAATCACCAGCGCCGCCGACTCGTGCACACTGATGCCGTACTGTGGCTGATATTTCAATCGGCCAATCACCGATGTGTACGCGGGATGCACTTTCCGAACCTCCACGCCTTCTCGCTTAGCTTCGCGTTCCACCGCGACCAATACCTTGCGATACACAAACTGATGAGTGATTCGGCGAAACTTCGTACTCACTTCCTTGTCCTTTACAAATCTCAGATCTTCCACGACCAGTCCGGCGCCGCGTTCCTTCGCGTACCCGACGACTTGCCGCGCCAGATTCCCGGTCAACCAATCGCGGCGCTGACTTCGCGCATCGTACAGTTGTCCTTCTCGATAGCACTGAAATCCTTGCGGGTTTCCATCGGTCCGAACATGGCACAGGGCCAAGAGCGTCGGGTTCGTATCCATCCCAACCCATCCGTTGACCGGATCCGTCACCAGCTTGGCAGGCATTTCCTCAACCGTGACGTGAACGCGATAAACCCCGCGCTTTCGCAGGATCTCCGCCTGATACGGATCACCCCGCTCGATCGCCTGGCGTAATAGCGCCACGTAATCCCGCCCGTTAATGGCCCCCGTCGTCTTTGAAATTTTCCGCGGCACATACAGGGGAATCTTTAGTTTGTCGTATCGAACGCTTTTGCCGTGTGTTTCACCGTGATCCAACGAAATGTCCAACCACCACGCGCCGTCTTGTTCGTGAATGCGAAGGAGTGGGTTTCCTTTCTTTGTACGATCTCCTCTTGCGACCAGGCGCCGTTTCTGGCGTCATCCCACTCTTGTCGCCACGCTGCCTGATTGACACCCTCTTTGAACTGCGAAAGATACAGTTCGCGGCTTCCGAAAATCACCGGAGGAAACGTACTTTGCTCTGCATGTTGT
>JAJZCB010000110.1 GCA_021846285.1 Bacillota bacterium | reverse complement strand
ATCTTCGGCACGTTTCCGAAAAACTCCAGAGCGTCGTCAATGGTCAGATCGAGTACGTCGGCGATTGATTTCGCCTTATAATGGACGTCCAGAGTTTCACGATTGTACCTTCGACCTTTACACACCTCGCACGGAACATACACGTCGGGCAGAAAGTGCATCTCGATTTTGATGATCCCGTCGCCGCGACAGGCTTCGCATCGTCCGCCGCGGATATTGAAGCTGAATCTGCCCTTTTTGTAGCCGCGAATCTTTGCCTCCGAAGTGGTCGCAAACACGTCCCGGATATCGTCAAACACCCCTGTATACGTTGCGGGATTGGAACGCGGCGTTCTCCCAATGGGCGACTGGTCAATGTCGATGACCTTATCCAGGTGTTCAAGTCCATCTGCGGACTGGTGGCGTCCAGGGCGGACGTGGGCCCTGTTCAACTCAGACGCCAAAACCTTGTATAGAATTTCGTTAACCAATGTGCTCTTCCCTGAACCGGAAACCCCCGTTACACAAGTAAACAGACCGATCGGAAATGAGGCTGTAAACCCCTTCAGGTTGTTTTCCTTCGCACCGCGAACCGTAAGAAATCGACCCGTCGCAGCCCGCCGCTTCTCTGGCACAGGGATAAAACGACGTCCGCTCAGATACTGCCCTGTGAGAGACTCCGCGTCCGCCATGATCTCCTCGACCGTTCCCTGCGCCATGACGCGCCCGCCGTGCACTCCCGCGCCTGGTCCGATATCGACAATCTGGTCAGCCGCAAACATCGTGTCCTCATCGTGTTCGACGACAATCAGTGTGTTGCCGAGATCGCGCATCTGTGTCAGCGTTCGTATCAAACGGGCATTGTCTTTCTGATGCAAGCCAATGCTCGGTTCATCAAGAATGTACAGTACGCCCACCAGACTGCTGCCGATCTGCGTGGCCAGGCGGATGCGCTGCGCTTCGCCGCCCGACAGGGTGCCCGCCGCACGTCCGAGAGAGAGATAGTTCAGTCCGACATCGCAAAGGAATCCCAGACGCGCAACAATTTCCTTTAAAATCAGCCGCGCAATCTGTTCCTCTTTTTCCGTCAAGTGCAGATCCTTGAAAAACGACAGCGCATCCGCGATGGAGAGCCCTGTCACCTGGGCGATATCGCGTCCGCCCACCCGAACGGCCAGACTCTCCTCTCGCAGGCGACGACCCAGGCACGCCGGGCATGGCCGGCTGCTCATGAACCCCTCGACAAATTCGCGGATATAGTCTGACGCGGTGTCTCGATACCGTCGTTCCAAATTGGGTATGACACCTTCAAAAGCCACTTCCGCCCGCTTGACCTGGCCAAAGTCATTTTCGTAAGTAAAGTTGATTTTTTGGCCCGGCAGTCCATAAAGCAGTAGGCGAAGTTTTTCGGGATCGATCTGCGCAACGGGAGTCTCCAAGGCAATGCCAATATGCCTACACGCGCTTTCGGCCAATTGCGGATAATAGGTGGAAGTTGAACCGGCCCACGGCGCCAGGGCGCCGGAGGCAATACTGCGAGCCTTGTCCGGCAGCACCAGATCGATGTCTACTTCGAGCTTGAGACCGAGCCCAGTGCAGACCTCACAGGCGCCAAACGGGCTGTTGAACGAAAACATGCGGGGACTGATTTCACCCACGCTGTAACCGCAGTTCGGACAGGCAAGATTCTGGCTGAACAGCATCTCCCCCTGGTCCAGCACATCCACAATGACTGTACCGCCAGTCAAGGTCAGCGCAGTCTCCAGCGAGTCCGCGACGCGCGCCCGAGCGCCGTCCTTCACGATAATTCTGTCCACCACCACTGCGATGCTGTGCTTCTTGTTCTTCTCCAGACGAATGTCTTCGCTCAGGTCGCGCAATACCCCGTCGACACGCACCCGTACGTAACCACCTTTGGACAATTCCTCAAAAGTCTTCGCGTGTTCACCCTTTTTTCCGGTCACAATGGGCGCCAGAATCTGTGCTCGGGTCTGTTCGGGAAGACTCATCACGCGATCGACCATCTGATCAACTGTTTGCGACGCGATCGGCGTATCGCACTTTGGACAATAGGGTGTGCCCACTCTGGCAAATAATAAACGGAGATAGTCGTAAATCTCAGTGACTGTGCCAACCGTCGAGCGAGGGTTTCGACTCGTGGTTTTCTGGTCGATGCTGATCGCGGGAGACAGCCCTTCGATCGAATCGACATCGGGCTTGTCCATCTGTCCAAGGAACTGGCGCGCATAGGCTGACAGCGACTCCACGTATCGTCGCTGACCTTCCGCATACAATGTGTCAAACGCCAGCGACGATTTACCCGAGCCGCTGAGCCCCGTGAAGACCACCAACTTATCCCGGGGGATCACGAGGTCGATATTTTTCAGATTGTGAACCCTGGCGCCTTTTATGACGATATGTTCGTGAGCCATACGTCTCTCCTTTTGCTGGGCATTAGAATCGCGGAACTTGAACAGACCTTCTCCGCCCCTTTTGGAGGTATCTGCGAAGGGCCGGGAGTTCGGCGCTTTCAGGAAGCGGACAATTCGATAATCAGATCGCGCAACTCGGCCGCCCGTTCGAATTGAAGCGCCCGAGCCGCCTCTTTCATCTCCTTGTCCAGTTGCGCAAGGAGATCCTTGCGCTCGGCCCTGGTCATCTTTTGCACCTTCGCCGCCACATCGTCTTCTTCTCCCAGAGCTTTCGTAGCTTCGATCACGTCGCGGATCGCCTTTTTGATGGTTTGCGGCACGATGCCCATCCTGTCATTGTGCTCCATCTGCAACTGTCGCCTGCGGTTTGTTTCTGTGATGGCGATGTTCATTGAGCGGGTAACGGAATCCGCGTACATGATAACCTCGCCGGAAGCGTTGCGGGCAGCTCTACCGATCGTCTGGATCAGCGATCGCTCCGCTCTGAGGAATCCTTCTTTATCCGCATCCAGGATTGCCACAAGCGAAACCTCGGGCAAATCAAGACCCTCCCGCAGCAAGTTAATCCCGATCAACACGTCAAACACGCCCAACCGAAGCTCCCTGAGAATCGACATGCGTTCCAGCGTCTTGATATCGCTGTGCAAATACCGAACCTTAATGCCGAGTTCCTTAAAGTAGTCTGTGAGGTCCTCCGACATCTTTTTGGTCAGCGTGGTGACCAACACGCGCTCCTCCCGGCTGGAGCGTTTCCGGATCTCCGCGATCAGATCGTCGATCTGACCCTTTATCGGGCGCACGTGAATCAGCGGATCGACCAGCCCTGTTGGGCGGATAATCTGCTCCACCACTTCCTTGCTGATCTGCCGTTCATAATCGCCCGGAGTCGCCGACACGAACAGACTCTGATATCGGTATCGACTCAGTTCCTCAAACCGTAGCGGACGGTTGTCCGCAGCGGAGGGCAAACGAAAGCCATGCTCGATCAATGTCAGCTTTCGCGTACGGTCTCCTCCGTACATGCCGTGCAACTGTGGGATTGTCACATGTGATTCGTCGATCACCAGCAGGAAATCTTCTGGAAAATAATCAAATAAAGTAAACGGCGGCTCACCCGCCTTGCGGCCATCCAGGTGACGGGAGTAGTTTTCAATCCCGGAGCAGAACCCGACTTCGAGCATCATCTCAATATCGTAGTTTGAACGCTGTTCCAGACGCTGCGCCTCAAGCAGTTTGCCTGCGTTGCGAAATTCCTCCAGACGTTCGGCGAGCTCCACCCGGATAGCGCCAACGGCGCGATCGATCGTCTCTTTTGAGGAAACAAAGTGCGACGCCGGGAAGATCGCCACATGTTCACGCCGGCCCAGCACTTCGCCAGTAACGATATCCACCTCTGTAATGCGATCAATCTCGTCGCCGAAAAACTCGACCCTCATGGCATGATCGCCCTGAGAGGCGGGAACAATCTCCAGCACATCGCCCCGCACGCGAAAAGTGCCCCGTGTAAAGTTGACGTCGTTGCGATCGTATTGCATATCCACAAGCCGTCTGAGCACATCGTTGCGCGGTCGCTCCATCCCTACTCGGAGAGACAGTACGTTATCGCGATAACGCGCCGGGTTACCCAGGCCAAAGATGCTGGATACACTGGCAACCACAAGCACATCATTGCGCTCCAGTAGAGCGCTGGTCGCCGAGTGCCGCAGTTTGTCAATCTCATCGTTGATCTTGGCGTCCTTCTCTATAAATGTATCGGTTTGCGGGATGTACGCCTCTGGTTGGTAGTAGTCGTAATAACTGACAAAGTATTCGACAGCGTTGTGCGGGAAAAACTCCTTGAATTCCGCCGTGAGTTGAGCAGCCAGCGTCTTGTTGTGCGCAATGACCAATGTGGGTTTGTTGATCCTCGCTACGACGTTGGCGACCGAAAATGTCTTTCCGGATCCCGTAACGCCCAGAAGAGTCTGACATTCGTTTGGCGTCTGCAGACTTCTGACCAGACGCTCTATGGCTTCCGGTTGATCGCCTCTCGGTTCGTACTCTGCAACCAACTGAAACGATCCAGGCAGTGGATGCGTCACGCGATCACCCCTCTTTCCCTTACCCTCCACTTCTCATTATATACGATCATACGTTCGATATAAACAGTCCTGGTTGTTACCGTACTATCTTATGGCGTGTGCCCGGATGGGGAAGAACTCGATCCAAAAAGAGATTTCGGCAGCGGCTGCGTGGTCGAATGGACAGACTCGTTATGAGAGATCAGCGTGTGCGGATTGGGCAAGAGCGGCTGGGTGATTGTATAGAATCCTGCGCCGGACCCGGCGCCTCCCTGGGGTCCTGTAAGCGCGGAGATGGAACTGCGCAAAATCACAATGTTTACGCGCCGATTCATCTGTCTGTGCGCAGGTGAATTGTTCGGCACAATCGGACGATATTGCCCGTACCCAGTCGCAGCCAGACGTTGCGGCGCGATGCCCACATTGATCAGGAACCGCACCACATTCACAGCGCGCCCTGTGGACAATTCCCAATTTGAAGGAAATTGCGCGGTATCGATAGGAACATTGTCCGTAAATCCTTCGACAACGATATTGTTCGGCACACGGTGAAAAAAAGGAACGAGTCCTTGCAGGATCTGTTGAGCGGCGGGGAGGATCGTATCCTGACCGGTATTGAACAGCACCACATCTCTCAGGGTGATCTGAATACCGCGCTGTTCATTCGCCAGACTCACAGAGTGATTCAGGTGGTTGCGGTTCACATAAGCCTGCAGCTCTGAATAGAGATGATTGAACACCTGGTCTTCGCGCAACACCTGACGCAACTGCTGTTCCTGCTTCTTCGACAGTGAATGTATCGAAAATCCGGTCTGGTGTCCTGAAGTCGGGTTTTGCGACTGCAACAGGGCTGTTTTGCCCAGATTGTGGAGAGGTATTTGATTGCTCGGATCAAACGCCGCATTGAGCGACTCCGACAACGTTAAAAATTTGGCTACGTCTATCTTCGACATGGCATACATAATGACAAAGAAAATGAGCAGCAGGGTAATGAGATCGGAGTAGGTGATTAGCCAGCGCTCATGGTTCACCTTGCCATGAGATCCCTTTTTGCGAGTCCTACGCATTTACGCCGCCGCTCCCTTCCTCCTCGAAGTTCGCGGCGCTGCTTCTCGTCCGTTTCCCGGGCGCCAGGAATACGCGCAGTTTCTGACCGAGAATGGTAGGATTCTCACCCGCCTGTATGGACAGGATACCTTCCAGAACCAGCTCGCGGCCCAGCATCTCCTCCTTGGAACGGGTTCTCAGTTTGGTCGCGATCGGGAGCCAAAACAGGTTGGCGCTGCCCACGCCGTACAGTGTAGCGATAAACGCAGTCGCAATCAGCGGACCAAGTTTATTGATGTTAGACAGGTTGCCAAGGACGTGAATCAACCCCATCACAGTACCGATAATCCCCATGGTGGGCGCATAGCCGCCCGCAGTTTCAAAGATCGACGCGCCCGTCTCATGGCGCGCTTCTATGGCGCTGAGTTCATTCTCCAGAATACCCCTCACAAGTTCAGGGTCGACGCCGTCAACAACGAGCCGAATTCCATTTTTGAAAAACTCGTCGCTATACGATTCAACTTTGTCCTCGAGCGCGAGAATTCCCTCTCGACGGGCAATAGTCGCCAGAGCGACCAGTTGATCAATAACGTCCAGGGGATCTTCCGCCTTGTTGACAAACGCGATCTTTAAAAGGGCCGGTATCGATTTCAGTTGTCGTCCGCCAAACGACACAATGACGGCGCCTACTGTACCACCAAGTACAATCAACCCAGCCGACAGACCAAACAGGGCGAGCGGCGAGCCGCCTTCCATGACAAAGGCGACAAACAGAGACAAGAGACCTAGGACGAGTCCCCCAATTGTGGTTACATCCATCTATATATCCCCTTTATCACTATAAATAAGTCATGAGACAAGCCGGCTGGCACGGGTTTCACACGTGGACCCGCCGAATCTGCTCACTGCCCTCAGTGCCCGGTCGCATGGTTTCCGCCCATGTCCACGGGCGCCGCGTGCGCAGGGTTTCCTGATGCGATAACGCGACTGCGCGGTAGCCACCAGTGCCACAACCAACTGCCGACGGACAACTGGAACACCTGGGCATATTCGCGAGCATGTTCGTCCGGTACGACGACAACGCCCAACTGATGAGGATCGTCCGTATAGAGGGGAGCACCCTCAAAGCGCGCCTCACCTCGCAAGTCCATGACCTCCAGCTTGGCATATGCTGGATTCTGGTCAATCGCAAAGTGAATATCATAGGAACTGTTCACAGCCATACCACCGATTCGAACAATGGTCTCGCCAGGTTTGAGAGCCATTTTTTCAGCTGGACTTCCCGAAAGCGCCGCCAGGATGCGCACACCACGCTGAGGACGCGCAAAGAGCGGCATAGCCGCGGTCTCTTTATATTGGGCATAGGCATAAAGAGACTCGTGGCTCAGGAACGTGAGCGCCGCCGCCACAGCCAGTCCGATCGGGTGGTTGCGCAGGAGAAAACCGGCGGCAGCCACAAGCAATCCATGAATCATAAGCAGCGGGGAGACTGTATGAGCGCTCCGCTCTGGTACAGAGCCCATCGCCAGCTTGCTGAATCCAATCAGGAGCGGGAATGGAACTATCATACCAGATACCGTCGACACCATCAGAGGGATCGGCCAAAACTTCTGCAGAACAAAAGCGCCCACCACCTGCCCGCGACGACTCTGCACAAACAGTGGAACCGGATCCCGCGCACCCAGCAGATAGGTCAGGATGCCTTCAGACAGTTGGAGTACTCCGCACAGAATCAGCAGGGACGACGCGTGGACGGAACCAAACGGAGCAAGAAATCCTGGCATCCATGCACGGTGGGCCATAACGCGCACGACTTCCCCGCCCACAATCAACAGCGGAGCCCCATAAGCGATACAGGAAAACCGCACATCAATCAGCCACAAGACGGCCATGATGATCCACAAAGCCACCACCTCGTTGCCTGTGACGCGCACATGGAGGGCATACAGCGCGACGGTCGCTACAAGACCTGTCGCAATGCCCGCTCCCATGGAGACAAGCCATGTGCGCACAGGCGCCGTGATATGAACGCCAAATGACGCCTTCTCAAGTCCGGAGGCGCGCCTATACTGCAATAAGACCAACAAACTGGCGGCAACGTACACCACCGGCGCTGCCCACAGATGTTGATGCTCTAGTGCCAGTTGGCGCCATAAGGTCACACTGATCGTCCCTTCTCCACTGCCGCACCCGTTCATCACAAGACGAAATGATAACCCGCAGTTTCCCACTGGTTATCATTTCGACAAAAGGCGCCTCGCTTCCTGCTGTTGCAATCCCGGAAAAACGCCGCAGGCGCTTTTTCTTCCCGGCTGTTGGTGGCGCGAAGCGCTGAGATTTTTCTTCGCAAAACTCAGACATGGAAGTCTATCCCGGAAAATCGATTGTCCCTGCCCGCCAGAACCGTATGCTGTGCCGCTTCTCAAACACGGCTGCGCCGAACTCGCCTCGGCACAGCATACGGTTCTGGACAAGCAAGTTTTCATTCCTTCGCTGATGGCGCGAAGCGCTGAGATTTTGCTTCGCAAAACTCAGACATGAAAGTCTAGCCCATGAGTTTCAGACGCAAATACCCGATGGCCGCAGTGAGTTGTGGATCTTCGCGTTGCCGCCGACCAACCAGTGACGCGTCAAGCGCATAGGCGGTGGCGTCATTGACGATGCCCGTGGCGGGAAGTTTGTGCAATTTTTGAAATGCCGCGACAGCGCGTTCGGTGCCCACGCTATAGTACCCATCCATCCTCCCGGGATCGAACCCGAGTGCAAGCAGCATACGTTGCAACACGGCCACAGTTACACCATTGGCGTCAGGTCCGTATGGTTTGCGCAGACTCGTAGACAGCAGCGGCAACCGGAAGTACGCGGGCATTGGCACCGCAATGGTCGGCGCGATGCCCCGTTTGTGAATCCACTGCCCATCCGGAGTGAGCCACCGGGCAACCGTGATTTTTATGCTCGAACCATCCCGGAACTCCTGTGTTTCCTGGACAGTTCCCTTGCCATACGTCCGTTCGCCGATCAGCGGTACATGCGCCGATTCGCTCAGCGCTGCTGCCAAAATCTCAGCGGCGCTTGCGCTCCCCCCGTCAATCAGGCAGACCATGGGCACGTGAACCACGCCGCCCGTCGCGTGTACAATCTGTTTCTGGTGATTGCGATTGTCGATCTGCACGATCACGGAACCGCGAGGCAACAAGGCATTTGCGATTTTGGCAACACTTTGCAACAGTCCGCCCGGATCATCGCGTACATCGATAATCAATCCGCGCATTCCACTTTTCTGAAGCATGTCGAGATCGCGTAAAAATGCGGTCGCCGTATCCTGGCTAAATTGGGTGATGGCCAGATAACCAATGTGCCCAGGCAACATTCTTGCATATACGGTGGTCTGGGTTACCTGCGCCCGTGTAATTGTCAGTTTCGCCGTCTGGTTCACGCCCCGCAGGACCAACAAAACGACAGGCGTTCCGACGGCGCCCCGAATTCGTTGCACCGCCTGTTCTACCGACATTCCATCTGTACGCTGATCATTGATCTGCAACAGTACATCACCGGGCAACAGCCCCGCCTTCTGCGCGGGAGAACCCGCCAGCACGGAACTGACAGCCAGTTTTCCACTCTGTACGGTCAATACGGCGCCAATCCCCTGAAAATGGGACGTGACCAGATCCTTGAACCGTTTGGTGGTCTGTTGATCCATGTACACGGTAAACGGATAGTCGTCGACAGCTCTCGCCATGCCCTCCGTAGCACCGTCCATCAACCGCTTGGTAGACACACCCTGAAAGTAACTCTCAGACAGAAGTGTATAGGCGGCCAAAAATTTTTGATACGAAGCATCCGCCCCAAGCGGGGAAAAATCAACACCCGCCGCCTTTAGTCCAAATACCGTGACGGCAGCCGTCAGAACCACGGCGCCGGTCAAACGACTCCACTTTCCCAGCCGTGCCATCCACATAGAACAACCACCCAATCCTCGTCCGTCAGTCAGACAACCCTGATATACTCTATGCGGACGAGTTGAGCGGTAACACCTGAACGCCTGAGAAGCCTCAGACGCGCAAAAACTTGCGCATGGAGACAATGCTTCCCCAAAGCCCGATAAAGAGCCCACATCCCAACAGCACGACCACAACCCGGTCCATCACATAGGGCGTGGGCAGGAGCGAGAAGGGTGGAAACAGCGTCACTGACTTTACGAGCCAGCGATATCCTTCATACAAAACAACACTGGGCAAAAGCGCCCCAAAGAAGCCCATGAGAGTACCCTCCACAAAAAATGGACCGCGTATGAAGCCATCGGTGGCTCCCACCAGCTTCATAATCTCAATCTCCCTGCGCCGGGTGAAGATGGTGATCTTAATCGTGTTCGAGATCAAAAACATGCCCATGATCACAAGCCCGACGATAAATACAATGGCAGTGTCACGCACGACCGTCATGATGGAGAGCAGTCTTGGAATGACGCTCCCTCCGTATTCCACTTTTCCAATGCCGGGAACCGCCCTCACCTCACGCGCGATCGCGGGAATCCGGTGCGGATCGACCACCTGAATGACAAATTCGTTCGGCAGTGGATTCCCAAGACCATTGATCAGATCGGCATTGGCCTGCAGGAGCTGTTTCATTTTTTTCAACGCCTGCGCCTTCGAGATGAACGTCACGCTGCGAATTCCCGGAATGGCGTGAATCTCCTTACCGAGTTTCGGCAACTCCTGTTGCGGCACACTGTCGGACACATAGGCGTTAAACTGTAATTGACTTTCGATGTTGGTGGACATCGCCTGGACGTTGACGCTAAGCACGAGCGAAGCCCCGAGTATCAGCAGTGTGCCTGCCACCGCACTGACGGCCGCAAACGTCATCCAGCCGTTGCGAAACAGATTCTTGAAACCTTCCCGTCCGTGACGTCCTATGGTTCTAATCTTCATAGCCATACTCCCCGCGTTCTTGATCGCGAATAATCCGTCCGCCTTCGATGGCGATCACCCGCTTTTTGTACGCGTTGACCAGTTCACGATTGTGTGTCGCCATGACGATCGTGGTGCCTCGGTCGTTGACTCGCTCAAACAGTTTCAGGATGGCCCACGAGTTTTCCGGATCCAGGTTGCCGGTAGGCTCGTCCGCCACCACAACGTTCGGTTTGTTGACAAGCGCCCTCGCTACCGCAACCCTCTGCTGTTCCCCGCCCGACAGTTCCCTTGGCAACATATTCGCTTTCTCTCTCAACCCAACCAAGTCAATCACTTCCGCGACTCTCTTTTGAATGGTGCGCCGAGAAGCCTCAATCACTTCCAGCGCGAAGGCGATATTCTCAGTCACAGTAAGTTTTTGCAGTAGTTTATAGTCTTGAAAGACAACGCCGATGTGCCGTCGCATAATAGGTATCTGTCGTTCACGGAGTTTCTCGATGTTGAATCCGCCTACAAATATGTGCCCCTTCGTGGGGCGTTCTTCGCGGTACATCAATTTGATAAACGTCGACTTCCCGGCGCCGCTCGGGCCGACCACATAAACAAATTCGCCCTGCGGGATGCGCACAGATATGCCAGACAATGCGTTTACGCCATTGCTGTATTCCTTCCATACATCCTGCATTTCAATCATTGACGGTCCCC
>JAJZCB010000109.1 GCA_021846285.1 Bacillota bacterium | reverse complement strand
ACGGAAGGTGCGATTCGCGAGGTATGGGAAGAAACAGGGTTGCGTGTCAAAAATCTTGTCTACAAGGGTTTGGATGAATGTGTTGATCGAAAACGTAATATTAGAGGTATGGTTTTCAATTATATAACCTCTACGTTTGAGGGCGAACTGTTAGAAAATCCACCCGAAGGTGAGTTAGTTTGGGTTCCGATAGGTGAAGCGTTGAAACTTCCGATGCAGCACTGGTTTAAGACACGTTTCCCTCTTTTCTTTGAAGAAGGGACATTCGAGATTTACGAGCTTTGGGATGGCGAAACGTTGATAAGCCGATCTGTGAAGCAGCTCTAGCAATTGAGTTACGGGTACGGAAATTCAAGACAACCGCGAGTCGGGGTGGTGTGTGATTATTCGGAACTTATACTTGCTGAACACGACGCCTTCTGCACTCGCGGTCGCGGCAATCTGGATGGTACCGCTCTTTGCGCAGGCACTCGTCGGTAGTTGGATTGTAAGTGTGACGGATAGATTGCCAACACGTTCAAGCTTAGTCGGTGTGGAACTGCTCCGTGCGGCTTGCATATTCGCTTTGCCCATAGTGCCAGTGCTGGCAATTTATCCACTCTTGTTTATTCTCGGAATCGCCACGACGTTTTTTGGGCGGCTGTACTTTCCGTATAGAACCCACCTGATCCCGCCTGTCCGACGGAGATCAGTCAATACGTGGTTAACTATGTTTCAGTCCGGCGCATTGTTGATAGGCCCGGCTGTAGCTGGCGCCATGATGCAAATGGGAACTGTAAGATATGCGTTGTGGGCAGGCAAATTCAATGTGCACGAAATGAGGGGAGGATGGCGAAAAAGGAACAATGGAAAGTTGGGGAATTGGCGAAGTTGACGGGCATTACGGTTCGGGCGTTGCACCATTACGCCTTATGGCATGGTCTGAAAGCCAAGCTGCAATGGTCTCCACGGATAAATGTCTGTCCGCAACATGAACAACAAAATCCTCCATCTCTTGATGTGAACCGGTAATGGAGATCCCATTTGTCCGCAAAAATAGTCCTGCCGCTGCAAATGCGGTCCGTTTGTTCCCATCGTAAAACGGATGATTGAGTATCAATGAGTGAAGCACGGCGGATGCCTTCTCGATTAGCGTTGGGTACGCATCGTTTCCGAACACGGTTGTTCGAGGTCGTGAGACAGCCGATTCAAGTCCACCGATGTCGCGCACGCCGTGCAAGCCACCGAAGCGATCAATCACCTGAAAGTGGATGTAGAGAACTTCCTCAATGGTCAGAAACGTCATCGATCCGCCAGTCCTTTGAGTACGTCTTCATATTCGGCCAGAAAGCGGTCGACTGCCTCGTAGAACTCTGGCGTGATGTCAGAACCGGATGACCGCATTGGACGAACTACGATTTCTCCTCGTTCGTTACGCATGATTTGAACGGGTTGATCCTCCAGATGCATTTCGCGGACCCAGTCGGCTGGAATCGATACAGCGAAGCTGTTTCCAGCTCTGAATACCTTGCGTACTTCCATTACATTGCACCCTCCTTGACACTGCGTTACAACAATTATAACACGGGGATCGATATTTGATGTGTCCCCAAATCGCTTCCCAATGGGTCTAATCCACGCAAGGAGATGAGGTGGTGAATGTCGAGTGAGAGCCCGGTCTCGTGTTTGTTTAAGGGCGGATCTTCCGTCTTGTCCGCTAAAGCCGCGTCTCCTTCTTCAACGGCGAAATATCTTATGCAGGTGACACATGAATATCCATCTCGGCTGGTTGGCTGTTACTCAACATCAGAGTAAGATGCAAGAATAGGGTTGGAGGTGTTCAGATGTACGTGACGGGTGGCCCGAGTTTCGCGACAATTTAATCACTTTAGCACATATCCATGTAGGTAACCCCGCATCAGTTCATTGGAGATCCCTAAAGCCTGAGGTCTATTTTGAGCTGGTGCGGAAATCATCAAATCATTTTTTGCCCATATTGTAATTGTTACCTTGCTGAAATCATTGTTCGTGAATATTACGCCGTATCCACGAGTGACCGGGGTACCATTCTTCTCCCAATATCCATAAATCATCGCGCCGTAATCCTCGTTTTTATAAAAAATGACCGTCACTACCCTATTGTTGTCTGGATTAGGGGGACTTGCTCCCGATATGCGAATGATGCCTTGAAACGTTTTGCCACCAAGCACCGAGGGAGTTAGCTTTCCGTCTACGGCCAGTGTTACCGGTATGACATGACCGGATTTCTTACCCAACTGCGTATTCCACGCCCTTCGTGGTGATCGAGATGTTCCTCGGATAGGTAAAAAAAACAATCGAACCTATACCGATCAATATGCCGATGACGATCCCTGCAAAAAGTCGTTTCACAACGCGCCTCCCTCGGAGTAAGGGACTGAACACAGTACGGAACTCTTCAATTTATGCGAAGCATACCACAGGTATAGGTTGGCTCACTATTACATTTATCTTTTAGGTGCAAGTTCGCGATCCGGACAGCCCGGAATCACACGTTTCATACAGTTTATTTGTTATCACTACAACGTAATCAGAGCGCCCAATAAAATCATCCAATGAACAGGAGGGATAGATTGATTGTAGGTAACTGCTCAGTGGTTGACGAATTCAACCCAAAAAGGGGGGTACGAAATACCCCCTGACAGAGTGGGCGAGCTTATGACTCAACCGATGGTGGCATGAATGGGGTTCTTCGGATAGCGCGTTGGAGGTATTCCAGGACGGGCAGTCCCTGCTTTTTCAGAGTGGAGATATATCCGCGGATCCTGCAGAATATTTCTGCGCCCTCTGTACTACGGAACGTTCCGGACACCTTCTGGTGAACCTTGATCATCCGAACATCTTGCTCCGCTTGATTATTCGTGTACGGCACCCTGAAATCGTGGGCGTTCAAATGGAATCAACTGATATACGCTACCGTAGCTGAGGAAACTCTTGAGAGCAGGGCCGTAGTGGACTTGGAAAGGAACATCAGCGGGAAACGGGGCTTGATTGCGATGACGACAGTCCGGACAGCATCGCATTTCTGCCCGATGTTCCGTGGTTTCGAATCGCACGACCAGTTCGCGCACTTGCCGCTTGTCGTAGGACTGGGCACAGACGTCATCCAGAGAGCGGCCACACTTTTGGCAAGAGGATGGAGAATGCGTGACAATACGATCTGGGTTGTCCGCCAACGCAAGATGATGGCCTTTGTGACCTGGCTGTCCTCCGCTAGGCTTACCGCTTTTACCACGCAGACTTTGGGGATTCGGCTTCTTGTATCCGTCACTGGAGGGCGGTTTGTTACTATTGCGGCTGTTTTGGTTCAATTGGCGCTCCAACTCATGGACACGTTGAGTCAAAGCCTCGACGCGTTGGATCAACGATAAGAAGAGATCCGCCATCATCTCTGGTTCTGTTACAAACAGTTCAAGAACCTTTTCGCGTGTAAATTTGATTTCTTCCACCGAGCACCCCGCATCCCATTAACGGATGACCCTACTATAATTGAAGGAAGGAACGATGCCTGTCCAGCAATAGTTTCAGGACGCTGAGCAGTTACAACCTGTTTAGATCTTGATGGACCTAGTTTGACCAGCAAGGCAGGAATCACCGGTTCACCAGGTGTTCGAATTCTCTGACGGTAGCCATATATTTGTCCCACTTCCGGACGCACGCACTCAACATCTCCAGAGTCCCAACGATCATTCACAAGATTTACCCCTCACTTGTGGTCTGGTTCTGAGTCATGTGTCTGATCCTCATGATAAACGTGGTCTCTGCTTTATCCATGGCATAGGTCTTCGACAAGATCTATCGGATTTCCTACCGACTCCTACACAAAATCCGTAGTGCGATGCAGGAACGTTATGCGAATAACCGCTTGACGCTTCTATATGGATGGTTGGACAGATCGTTGTTCATCCCAACTACAGAGATGCCTGAAGAAGATAACGGCAAGGACCAACCAACGAGTCCTTGCCGTTCTACAATTGGGGACGTGAATGTCAGAACGACGATGCCAACGATAAAGTGTATTAATGTTATTCCTATTGCAGAAATGGGTGCACCTTCACTGTACTCCTCGTCTAATCTCCTCAATTTCTCCCATCGTCAGACCAGTAAATTTCAGAATTGTATCTATGGGTTGATCTGCATCCAGCATCCTCTTGGCAATGTCGCGAATAGTTTCCTTACGAGCTCTTTGCTCCCGCAATTCCGCTTCACGGATAGCAGCGGCCTCATCCAGAATCGCCATGCGTCTGGAGTGGTATTCGGCCAGTGCTTGGGGATCGCGGCTGATGTCTTCCCATTTTTCGAATGCCTCTTTCATGATAGGATCCTCCTTCGCGATTGTCTCTAATTCATTTCGGATTTCATCATCGTCAGCCGCTTCTAGCAACAGTAGCCAGCGGACGAGTCGGTCCTCATGGTGACTGACGGTACGTTTGCGCCAGTTGGTCAAAAGTTTTGGAATCTCCATGAAATGGATTTCCTGCACATCAGTGAGCAGGAACTGATCGGTGTCCTCATATAAATGAAACGTTGTATGATACGCCTCGGTTGCTCTCACGTAGCGGAAATTCAAGATGTTGATCGTGATCGTCTGGGCCAGTTCGGAATATGACATGCCTCTTTGCATCTGGTCAGAAAAGATGCAAGACCAATAGTACAGTGTGCGTTTCTCCATGTTCTGACGGTTCGTAAGCTGGATCTCAATGTTGATTCGGGTACCGTCTTCAGTACGCGCATGAATATCCAATATCGACTTTTTGTCGTCCAGGTATCTTGGGCCAAGTTCTGGGCTGATTAAGTCAACGGAGGTAATCGAGTTGCCTCCCGATCGCCTCAATGCTGCGTTTAGAAACGCGATCAAAATCGGTTCGCTGCCAGGGCTGCCAAACAAGGCTTTGAACGCAAAATCAATTTTCAAGTCCATCAGGGCCATGTGATCCACACCTTTAAGCTCAACCTTGAAGATATTGTACCATGGCTGTTCGTAAATGTGTTCGGGTGGGCAACCATCAACGGAACTTCACTCGCACGTGGATCCCGAAGCCATTTCGTGCATATTCAATTCGCTCAATAATCTGTTTGAGCAACCGATTTTTCTCCTCGGGCTTGGTGTCGAGAAGCTGCCATACGCCCTCCAGTTTGTCGATCCGCTGCAGACGGTCCTGATCGGACACGGGTCCGCCGCATCGAATTCCGAACGGATCAACCTTCTGGCACTTCTTCACCAGGATGCGACCGTTCTCCTTGGGCTGATACTGCAGGGAGGATCCACACTTGCCGCAGAACACGAGTCCCGAGTAGACGTAGGTGCCGTGCCGCGTGCGCTTGGTTTGAATTCGGCGTAGTTCGAGCAGTTTGACAATCTCGGCGTGTTCCTCCGGCGTTTTCACCGCAGGGTGTGCGTTTTCGACCACGACCCAATTCTCGCGGGGATTCACCCGAAACGGGGTGGTCTTTCGATTTTTGTGCAGACCGCCACTGGTCTTGCCATATACCACCCTCCCGAGGTGCACTTCATTCATGGCCAGGCGGTAGATGACGCTCTCCTGCCATAGTTTTCCCTTCGGAGAGGGGACGCCCATCCGGTTCAACTCCCAGCAGATGCCGGCGCAGGTGCTGCTGCGGAGCCATCGCTCGTTGATGAACTGATAAATCTCCAGTTTCTGCTCGTCGATTTTGAGGGAGCGGGCTTCGGCATCATACAGGTAGGGGAAGGGGGCGGGGCCATGGGTCCGGTGGCCGAGACGCGCGCCGATTTTCTTGCCGCGCTGGAAGCGCTTCTTGATCATCCGGTATTCGTACTTGGCAAAGACGCCCCCAATGTCGGTGATCAGTTCCTGATCCTCGTCGTTCAGGTCGCACACGCGATTCGGGGTGACGACCAGCGTATTGGAGAGCTTCAGCACCTTTTCGACGCGGGCGCGATCCTCTTTGTCGCCGCGGCTGAGCCGGTCATAGTCTATGACGACCACGGCGTCATAAAAGTTCCTCTCGACGTCTTTGAGGAGCCGCTTGAACTCCGGGCGAAAGTCGATGCTGTCGGAACTGCCGATCTCCCGATAAATCACGTACCGCTACCGCCAGTTGGTCTTCCTCACCAAATCGGTCAGGTCCGTCTCATGTTTGAGCAGGACGTCCTCGTCCTTGCTGGCTTCGTCGCGACTCTTGCGCAGGTAGACGGCAACTTCGTAGATTTTCTTTTGCTCCATGAGCACCCACTCCCATCCCGAAACGGGTTTGGTTCTACCGGCAACGCCTGCCTCGGTTGTCATCCCGACGGGGTGGCTTCATCCCATGACAGAGGCCTTGTTCCGTGATGGAGCCCCGCTTGGATGTCCAACGCAGCTCCGGTCTTGTGCACAGTCAACGGCACGAGATGGACGGGGGAAGAACACGTTTGCGGCAACACCATCGTTGCTGAGGTCGACCTCGATTCTTTGAGCTTCTGCAGCCATTGAGTCACATAAGCACTCATGGAGGCAGGATTGTGTCCGGTCATACGCGAAATGTTAACGGAAGGACATATGTAATCTTGGGAGGCTGGATATGGTCGAACATCGCATAGAACTCGCAGGCGGCGTGACGCTTCACGTCGAGGAGGACGGGCACGGTCCGGCCTTGTTGCTGCTGCATGCCGGCGTCGCCGATCGGCACATGTGGGACGCCCAATGGGCGTGGCTATCCCGAAGCTTTCGGGTGGTGCGGTGGGACTGGCGAGGATTTGGGGAGACACCCCATGTGCCAGGACCCTTCAGTTACACCGATGACGTAGTACGGGTCATGGATGCTCTCAACATCCCTCAAGCCATGCTGATGGGGTGTTCGTTCGGCGGAGCCGTGGCGATCCAGGCGGCGGTGGAACATCCGGAGCGGGTAGCGGGTCTGGTGTTGGTGGGAGCGGGGTTGCCGGGCTATGTCGGCGAAAATCCTCCCGAAGTGGAACGACTCTTCGCTGAGGCGGAGGCGGCGGAAAAGCGTGGCGACGGGCGGACTGCGATGAAGCTGATGGAGCAGTTGTGGCTGGTGGGCCCAGAACGCGAAGCCACCCAGGTGGATCCGGTGTATCTGGAGCGGGCCCGACAGTTGCTGACGCAGGCATTTCGCCCGCTAAACGGGGCAGAGTTCCAGGACGGGCAGTGGTCGGCAGTGGATCGTCTCGGGGAGCTTACTGTTCCCGTGTTACTGATCGCAGGCGGGCAGGATGTGCCTGACATAGTCGGAGCGGCCCGGTTTATGGCAGACCGATTGCCGATGGTGCGCTTTGAAATGATCGAGGATGCCGCCCACCTACCCAACATGGAACGTCCCGATCAGTTTGATGGCATTCTGGGAGACTGGCTGGTGACAATTGGAGCAGCGAAGCCCTCGGGGAGCAAGGCGTAAGAGGAGCGCTTCGGCTGGGTGTTGACGGCATTGTCATTGGCGGCGATGTAGTCCGGGGAGCCGGAACCGACGCAGGTGTTGGAGAGATTGACGGCCATGAAGATATCCGCGTTTTTTGTGCGCGGCAACACAGATCGGGGTGATGCCGGGCACGCATCAAAAGCAGCATATCAATGTGCGCCGACGATAATGGGGAAGGTCGTAACAGACAGAGCGACCGAGTTTCAAGCGAACGAGCAGGGGTCAGGGGGATGAAGATGACGCTGGAGCTTGCACCACTATTCAAATTGACGGTAACACCGGGATCGGCTATTGACCTTGGAAACACCCCGATCGGTCGGCGTTTCATGGTTGAGTTGCTTGATGTCATGATAGAAGGCGAGCGCATCAACGCCAGAAAGAGACAGGATGTCGCGGCGGCCGATTGGTTGCTTGTCACCCCGGACGGCACCGGTCTCATCGATATACGCTATACGGTTGAGACTGATGATGGCGCATTGATCTATATCCATTATCAGGGTCGACGCAACTTTACCGAGGTTTTTGATGAGAAAGATGCGCCCGTTTTCATTGCGCCATATTTCGAAACTGGCGATGAGCGCTATTCTTGGTTGAACAAGGTGCAGGCGATAGGCAAGGGCGTTTCCTTTGGGGACACTCGAATCTACGAAGTGTACGAGGTGAAATAGCACTCCGCAACGGATGTTCAAGCGAGTGGCGGTTTGTGATCAGGAATACGCGACCAAGGCGGACTTTCGCACACGCGACGATAGAGTTGCAAAATGAAATCCGCCAACGGACAGCATCGGTGCAGGCGCCGCTGATAGTCGCGACGCGAGCAGGAATTGCGAGTGACCTGTAGAATGGTTGGACACATAGTGGGGAGGGGTCGGCATGGCGGAATTGGTTCGGGAAGGAGACACCGTGGTTTTGCGCTTGACCACGGCTGAGAAGATGGAGGGCGTCCATGGCGATATTCGGGTCGCTGCTTCTTCGGTACAGTCCGTGATGGTGGTGGACGATGTGATCCATGCCGTTCACGGGCTGAAGATGCCGGGCAGTCGGATTCCCGGTGTATTTGCGATGGGCACCTTCCTATCCGGCGGCGAAAGGGTGTTCGCCATTGTCCATCACAATATGAAACGGGGCGTGAGAGTTTCACTGAGGAACTCGGATTTTGATGCGCTGATCGTCGGTGCCGACGACCCGGAGGCGCTCGTATCGGCCCTGGGGTTGGCTTGAGCGGTCAAGTTTACGCGATAGTTGAGGTTTACGAGATCATCCATCGACATGGTTTACGCGAAGTCGGAGACGGAGCAGTTGTATGCAATGCTCAGCGGGTGCATCAGCGGTACTTTGTGCAGTGACGGCAGGGGATTGACCGGAGCGACGAGCTGGGGTACAGCCAACGAGGAGGGGGCATTCCTTTTTATGGGCTGTGTCGCTTTCGGACAGGTTAGCACCATATAATCTCTTGTTAAATTTAAACTAGATTGGATGGAGAATGTGCTTGTCATCGGTGATTTGGTGTTTAAACATTTCGGAATTTAAGGAGATATCTCGATGGACCGTCGTTACAAATGGAGGCTGGAAGAATACACACATGTGGAGAGACCATTAGCCTTCGAAAGCTACCATTGGGAAAATGAACCTTTACTCAGGCAGAAGGTTAGAGAGGCAACTGGTTTAGAACATGAGCTTGCAACCATCGGCTCTGAATGGAGCCAAATTTTAAAGATGTTGGAGTGGGTTCACAACTTGTCCGCTCACCAGGGATTTAGTGAAGCACCAAGCCTTGGAGCTCTTGACTTGCTATCTGGAGTAAAGAATGGCACAGTAACTTTTCGATGTGTAGAGTTTTCCCACATGCTCCAACAGGTTTGTTCTGCTTTCGGAATCCCCGCAAGAGTCATTGGCGTCCGACTGCCTAAATCCGATGTTGGGCTAGGAAAAGGGCACGTAGTTGTAGATGCTTGGAGTAATGACTATCAAAAATGGGTTGTGTTAGACCCGGAAATGAATATGTTTTATACGGACGGAGAAGGGAACCCTTTATCCGTGTTTGAGATCCACGACCGCGTCCGAAATAACATGTTTGATGATATCGTTATGTCACGGGAAGCTGAGTTAAGAGTTGAAGCGGATAGGTTCGCCGCTCGTGACAATACTGACTACGAGTCATTGGAAGTACCAGAGGGTTTCACACGTGATGAGTTGTGGGATGCATTACCCGAACATAGCGGCTTCGAGGGATTTGCTAAGTCCTGGAAGCAATACTATTATCGGTTCACCTTTAGGAGGGAGTACAGTTTCGTCCGGGATAAGAGCGTTTCAGGGAGTAGCGGTGGGAGTGACTTGTTCTATTACGACGAGCACGAGTTGCCGCCTATTGTGTTTCAACAAATGCGTCAAGCCTGTGAGTATACCTGTGACCGTACAAAAATCGATTTCAAAGTAAATGCAGCAGAAATTCAGTGGGTGCCATGCGACGCCACAGAAGAAACCCCAATTGAAGATACTCGAAAAATCACTGTCTGTTTGAGGCACTCAATGCCGTGGTTCGGTCACTTTGAAGTCCATGTAAATGATACACGGTTAGTGGTCACAGAGAGTGAGATTACTGTTAACCTGCGAGAACACAACAATGCCATAGTTGTTACACCTGTAAGCCAACTGGGAAGACGAGGGAGTACCAGTGTTCTTAGAGTGTCGGTAAATTAGCATGTTTGGCTCTGCACCATTATACGTTGAGTAGGTGTCTAGACGTCTTGTACCCGGTTCTAAGCCAAGAACAGGGTTTTCCGTTCTTCAGCTATCGGGCGCAAAAACGCAGCAGGGTGACCCCGGAAATGGCCGAGTGTGGTGTTTTTGGTCCTTTACATGGTGGCTATGGCTTCGGCGCTGCGACTGTTGAAGGGCGAGCGCCCGACCAGATGGATGGCCCTCGCGCCGCTTGTGGTATGCGCGGTTTTTTCGAAAATGATCATGTTTAGGGAAATCGGCCCATTAGACGATCGTGAAGACGGAGGACAACAAGCGCCGAAGGGCGACGCCGAACCAGGCGCCGACAGTGCCCAACAGGAAGGCAAGGATTAGAGTCAACGCGATCACGACGACGCCCTGATTCGCGGCGAGGCCCATCATGCCCGCTACGGCGGAGGCGGCTCCGGCGATCGGCTCGTGCAGAGCCTCCCACAGCAGTTCAAATCCCCAACCTGCCAGCGCAGAGAGCCAAGCGACCAGGAAGGCGCGAAACGCTCCTCGCATGAATAAGCCAATCAGTACGCTGGTTATCATGGCGCCGTACCACAGGCCGAATTGATTGGCGGCCCAAATGGCCGCGACCGCGACAACCCACGTCAGCAGTCCGAAGCGCCAATCCGTTTTCTTCATCATTGTCCCGCTCCTTTGTCATGATTTCCCACTTCGTTCGGGTGGGTCTCCGCTTTCGTCACGGCTTTAGCGTCCACGTCGGGTGGTACGGCGACTGGCGGACCTGGGCTGCGGTGAGAAGAGGATAGTACCTACCGTTCCACCAGGCCGGGATTTGATTTTTGTACCACGGCGAAAGGGGATTCTCGCTCTGACCGCCGGGGTAAACGCCTTCTGCGCCCGTCCCCCAGGCGACGATCATGCGCCAGCTCGGTCCTGCGGTGGACACCATGCCGCCGTCGGTCGCGTCCACAGTCCACTGGTCGCCGCCCGCTCCATGTTTAGGATAGCCGAGCGATGAAATCTGCGCGAGCGAGGGGAATGCGCGAAAATGAATGCGTCCCCACAGCCATTTGCCCGGATCGGTCCCAAGCTTGGCCGACAGCGTGTGAATCGTCTGCTCAAATGCGC
>JAJZCB010000108.1 GCA_021846285.1 Bacillota bacterium | reverse complement strand
GCATCCTCCTATATCTGGAGGAAGTGAACCGGAACCCTGTGCCGTTTAGATGGCGATACAAGATGGAGTCTGCTACGGCAGACACGCCTTTATAACATCTTTACTTACGAATCGATCTACTAGTAGGTTCTGGATGATCTGAAGTACAACCACCTGTCGCTGCGCTATGGTAAGGGCAGCGAGGCATTCCTCGATAATCATGGAAGACGATGGGCTTGGCGAGTGTCGGACCATCTCGGAGATATCCTCCGGCGGAACCAAGAGATTCTTGTGTCGCGCTTCACGCCTTGCCACGTCGCGGACATAGTTACGCGCAATCACCCAGACCCATGCCTTCAAATTTGCGTTATCGCGTACGGTGTGGATTGAACGCGCCGCCCGCAGAAAAATATCCTGTACGGCGTCCTCAGCCTCCTCTCGATTGTGAAGCATATAATAGGCGAATTCGTGAATGCTGTCGGCCTGCGTTTTAAATAGGTATTCAATGGCTTCTTCGGTGCTGATTCGGCTCAGGGTGACAATCACCTCCCGACATGCCTTCAACGGTATGCGGTGTTCTCACAGAAGGAGACGTTCGGTCATACCCTTTCGTTTCATTTCGGCAGGTGAGATCTACGCAACAGGGACGGTTTCCTTAGCCAGTGCCAACATCATCGGTATAGGACTACCTGTAGACACACAGCTATCAATAATCCACTGGTAGCATACCCTCTGAAGGTACGCTTCAATCAAGCTGCCTAATGCAGGATCGCAGGCGTTGACATAATCATAGACGCGCTTCAGTTTAATAAGTTCATAGATTGACCATACTGCCTCCTAGAGATCATTCGCGCGGTGACTGGGAGGTTTTGAGTATGAAGATGTGGGTTGCGATCCTCGCTCTGGCGGCGGCGGTGTTTGGATTGTTGAATGGGTTTCAGGTTACTGGGGTCGGTCAGGCGCATGCTTTTGTTGGACCCGATCCATCCGTGATTCCGCAGGACGCCCTGCGCTTTCGGGTGATTGCGAACAGCAACAGTCCACAGGATCAACAGTTGAAGCGAGAGATTCGGAATAGAGTGATCGCGTTGATCGGTGATCGCATGGCGAGTGTCACATCGTTGCATCAGGCGCGGATCGTGTTGCGTCAGGAGGTTCCCCGGGTCGAGGCCATTGCCGAAGGCATGGTTCACCGCGCCGGCATGCCGTACAGCGCCGTCACAACGTTTGGACCCGCGCACTTTCCCACGAAGCTGTACGGCAGTAAAGTGTATCCGGCGGGTGTCTATCAGGCGTTGAGAATTACCCTTGGCAAAGGGGCGGGGCAAAACTGGTGGTGTGTGCTCTTTCCGCCTCTGTGCTTTGTGGCGCTGAGCAATGGCGACGCGGTGGCGGCGACGAAGGCGTTTCCGGACTATCCCCCGCTCGCCGTCACGTACGTGAAAAATCCGGACGGGCATGGCCGCATTCCCGTCGCATTGCGATTGGCAGTGGTAGACTATGGCGAGGAACTGTTAAAGATCATAGGCGCCGAGTTTGGACAGCTATGGCAGCATATGGTGCGGACGGTCTGACCGTCGGCAGGTGTGCGACGGGAGCATGCGAGGCGCGAAGGGAACGAATCTGCACTTGGAAAAACAAACGATTCTATGGAGAACGGACAGCGCCGCGCCGATGCCCGGAGAAGGGGTTCGCTGTGTGCAGCGGACGCTCCCTGCGCGGGACATCGTGACTGAAGCGGCCGCCATTCTTCGTGCGGGCGGACTGGTCGCCTTTCCAACGGAAACAGTCTATGGCCTGGGCGCCAGTGTTTTAAATGAATCGGCTCTCGCCAGAGTGTTTGCCGTGAAACGAAGACCTGCCGACAATCCGCTCATTGCCCACGTGGCTGATATGGGGCAGATTGAGGTGGTTGCTGAACAGATACCTCCCCTCTGTCGAACACTGATGGAGGCTTTCTGGCCGGGGCCGCTTTCGATCCTGCTGCCTGTGCGCGCAGGACTGCCGAAAGAACTGACGGCAGGGCTCGCGACGGTGGCGGTGAGAATGCCCAGACACCCGCTGGCGCTGCGTCTGATTCGGGAAGCGGGTGCGCCGCTCGCCGCTCCATCTGCAAACAGGAGTGGACGCCCCAGCCCCACTACGGCGGCGCATGTGCTGGAAGATTTGAGCGGCGAGATCGACGGAGTCATCGATGGCGGTTCTTGCGCGATTGGCATCGAGTCCACGGTGATTGAGGTGGTCGGGGATGCGATCGTCATTCTGCGGCCTGGGCGGATCGATGCAAGTGCGCTCAGCGCCTTTGGCGTTCCTGTCAGATACGATGCCCATGCGTTGCGCGTCAGCTTGGACACCCGCGCGGGCGGAGGCGCGGACATGGGCGCGGACACCGACGCAGACATCGGAGCGGCTCCCAGATCTCCCGGGCAAAAGTATCGCCACTACGCTCCCCGCGCTGACCTTCAGGTGCTGGTGGGCCGGGACGCCGCTTTCGTGGACTTCGTTGGGAGCGCACTGCGGGAAGCCCAGGTTCAGGGTCGCCGCGTGGCCGTGCTGTCGAGACGTGAGCAGATATTTTCACAAGCGGCTTTCTCCTATGTTCTCGGGGAGGACGACGAGATGACGGCGCGCCTTTACGACGCTCTGCGCGCCTGTGACAGCGCCGGAGTCGATATCATTTACCTGCAGGGCCCGCAGGACGAGGAACGGTCGGCGGCATTGGTCAATAGGCTGCACAAGGCTGCAGGAGGGAAGATGTTGCGGATTTAGACGGCAGGCAGGTCTCTTAGCGGGGCCTGTCTCATGATCGTTTCCACCTTCGCATACATATGTACTCGGCGGTTGCGAAAGGTGGGGATCTGGTGCACGCGGATGGTGTCATCAGGTTAGCAACGATCGTGATGATTGGCGTAGCCCTCGGGATGGACGCATTTTCTCTGGGCATTGGCCTTGGCGCGCAGGGACTCCGGTGGAGAGACGTGGCCCGGCTCTCGGTAGTTATCAGTCTCCTGCACGTGGTTCTCCCTCTCGCAGGTATGCTGATCGGAGATGTGCTGTTCTTCCACTTTGGCTCGATCGTACAGAAACTGGCCGCTATTGTGATGATGTTTTTGGGTTCCAAAATGTTTGTCGAGGCGATCGAACGCGGTCAAAAAACGATCGTGCCGCCCATTACCGCCGCTTTCCCACAGTTATTTGTGTTTGCCCTGGGGGTTAGCGTTGACGCGTTGTCGGTTGGCTTGACATTGGGTACACTAGAAGTGAACCCTCTCCTGTCGGCGCTGATTTTTGGCGTGCTTAGCGGTACGCTGGCGATCGCGGGTCTCTATATCGGTCGGAGGGTCAATCAGGTTCTTGGGCGTTACGGACAATTGGCCGGGGGCGTCGTGCTGGCCGTGTTAGGGGTGAAGTTTTTTTGGTGACGGCAGGCGATCATCCATGATTCGAATACTGTATGTGTGTACGGGCAATACGTGCCGGTCGCCGATGGCCGAGTACATCACTCAGCGACTCGCAAGAGAACACAATCTGTCCGATCAGATCATCGTTTCGTCCGCAGGCGTGGCCGCGTTGCCCGGTGCGTCGATGACCCCTGCGGCGGCGTCAGCGCTGACACGACGGGGCATTGATGGCGCTGCCCGCCATCAGGCGGCGCGCGCCTCTCAGGATCGCGTTGCGGACATCGATCTCATCCTCACCATGTCCGCTGCTCATAAAGAGACTCTGGTCGCGCGCTATCCGGAAGCGAAGGATCGCATCTACACGCTTCTGGAGTACGTCTCTACACTTTCGCACCTGACCATCGACGCAAACGGTGCAAACGGTGAAAATGACAATGTAACGCGTCACTCCCCCGGCTCTGATATCGCAGATCCATTTGGGGGCGACGACGATCTGTACGAACTCACCGCGGCTCAAATTGAGACCGCCTGCAGGCGGCTTCTGGAGCACTTGCGCGTAAACCTTGGCAAGTCTTAACCAGTCAACTACAATAGAGGTTGTCCGGAAAGGGTCGAGAACTCCGCCCTTTTCGGACACGCGTCACTTGAATTGACAGTGAGGTGCATAACATATGCGGATTGCCATAGCATCCGATCACGGCGGCTTTGAACTCAAGCGTCAACTTCTCACGCGTCTTCAGGACATGGGCTTCGAGTGGTCAGATTTTGGCTGCGCCACTGAGGACTCGGTCGATTACCCGGATTACGCGGAAGACGTGGCCATGCGAGTGGCGAGTGGCGAATTTGACCGCGGCATCCTGCTTTGTGGAACTGGTCTTGGAATGTGCATCGTCGCCAACAAGGTGCCGGGAATTCGGGCGGTCACTGTTCATGACACATTTTCCGCACAGGTAACGCGCGAACATAACGACAGCAACATCCTGACCATGGGTGGCCGCGTGATTGACGCCGATGCGGCTGAAACGATTGCGCGCATATGGTTGACTACCTCCTTTGTGGGGGGCAGGCACGAACGCCGGTTGGATAAAATAAGAAGGGTCGAGGGTCGCGTTCAGGAACTCGCAGAAAAAGCGGGATCACGATCATGACAGATCAGGATATCGAACAATCGGTGTATGCCGCTTTGACGGAACTGCTCCAAACAGCAGGCCTGCAACGTGATCAGATCCTGGTGGTGGGCGCCAGCACCAGTGAGATTCGCGGCCAACGCATAGGAACTGGCGGATCACTCGCTGTCGCAAGAGCTGTTGTAGCAGGTGCGCTGCGCGCCCGCGATCACATTGGGTGTCACATCGGCTTTCAGTGCTGTGAACATTTGAACCGTGCCTTGGTAACAGAACGCAGGACTTTGCGCGAGTATCGTCTGGAGGAAGTGGCGGCCGTTCCCATGCCGCAAGCCGGGGGCGCTGTTGCCGCGGTGGCGTACAGAACGCTGGGCGAGGCCGTGCTGGTTGAGCAGATATCGGCCGATGCGGGCGTCGACATCGGGGATACGCTTATAGGCATGCATTTGCGACGAGTCGCCGTTCCTGTCCGCCTGCGTATAGAGCAGATAGGCTCTGCGCACCTGACGGCCGCCCGCACACGGCCAAAGTTGATCGGCGGAGAACGCGCCTTTTATCACGATATAGGACTGGGGGATTCTATTTGAGCCACTTACATTTGATCGATCCGGCCATTGCTGAGGCTCTAGAGGCCGAACGGGTGCGCCAACACACGAAAATAGAGTTGATCGCTTCAGAAAATTTCGTCAGCCGCGCAGTGCTGGACGCTCTCGGAACTGTCCTGACCAACAAGTATGCCGAAGGATATCCAGGCAAGCGATATTACGGTGGTTGTGAACATGTCGACGTCGTGGAAACGATTGCGATTGAACGGGCAAAAAAACTGTTTGAAGCGGAACACGCCAACGTTCAGCCGCACTCGGGAGCACAGGCGAACATGGCTGCATACCTTGCGCTTTTGAAACCTGGCGACACAGTCCTCGGTATGAATTTGGCGCACGGAGGTCATCTGACGCATGGCAGTCCGGTCAATTTTTCTGGTCAGTTGTTCAACTTCGTGCCCTATGGCGTCGATGAGGTGACGCACCTTATCCAATACGATGAGGTCGAGCGGCTGGCCTTGGAACATAGGCCCAAGATGATCGTTGCCGGCGCGAGCGCCTATCCGAGAGAATTCGATTTTCCCCGGTTGCGCACCATTGCGGATCAGGTGGGAGCCTACCTGATGGTGGACATGGCGCATATCGCCGGATTGGTAGCGACAGGCGTTCACTCAACTCCGGTGCCTCATGCGCATGTTGTTACGACAACCACACATAAGACCTTGCGCGGTCCACGCGGCGGCATGATTCTCTGTAAAGAAGAACTGGCCAAGGCCATTGACAAGGCGGTGTTTCCTGGGGTCCAGGGCGGGCCGCTCATGCATGTCATAGCCGCCAAAGCAGTTGCCTTCGGAGAAGCGATGCGGCCAGAATTTGTCGAGTATTCAAGGGAGATTGTAACAAACGCCCAAGTGCTTGCAAGTGCTCTCTCCGACGCCGGATTTACGCTGGTATCGGGCGGAACGGACAATCATCTGTTGCTCATTGACGTGAGAAGTGTAGGATTGACGGGAAAGCAGGCAGAGCACCTGCTGGATGAAGTGGGGATTACGACAAACAAGAACGCCATTCCTTACGATCCGCAAAAACCAGGCGTCACTAGCGGCGTTCGTATGGGAACCGCAGCGGTGACAACCAGAGGGATGGATACAGGCGCCATGAGAGAGATTGCGGATGTCATAGATATGGTTCTTCGACACCCCAATGAGCAAGCGAAGATCAATCTGGCTCTAAGACAGGTGCGGACACTCACGCAGAAGTACCCGCTCTACGATACATTTACATACCTGTAGTGTATTCGATCGGCCCTGCGGACCCGGCCCTGCCGGCCCTCTCAGCTCTGCCAGCCGGATTTGCATGCTGCGCCCCTGCTCAGACACGGCTGCGCCGAACTCGCGACGGGCGCAGCATGCAAATCCTTACAAGAGGGACCGGTGTGATTAGAGTCGCGTTTTCTGGGCCTGTTCCATGAGTGTTGACAACGCTTCAGGCTGAACGCCTTTAAAGTAACGGGTCAACAGTTCTTCGCGAGTCATCCACACCAGTTTCGGCCGCATCTCTCCGAGTCCTGTTTTAAGCCGTTTGTAGCCCTGAGGATGGTACAGGATCATGAGCCAGACAAGCAGCAGGCCAATCCAGCGATTGAGCGCATTCTGCTCGATCTCTTCTGCGTGAAACCCCAATTTTTCGATGCCTCGATGCATCAGTGTCATTCCAAATACTCCCTTGGCCGATCGAAAGCGATCATCGTAAACAAGCGCGAGAGCGACATGATGCAGGCTGTCTCTCACCTCTTTCAATATGCGGATTGCTATTTTCTCAGGGGAATCCAACTCCAGCAATTGCTGGAGAGCCTGATTTTGCAGATGCAGTTCCACCATCGGATCATGGGGGTTGACCACGGCATGACAGGCTTCGCGGTCTGGGCGTGAATTTGGGTCGGAGGTCCGCGCTCGCTCACTGGAAGTTGCAGCCACATACTCGCTGGCGAGTGTACCGGGAGTTTCGGAAGTCGGAATCGATGAGCTCCGCGGGAGTTCAGCACGGTGCGCGCCAAAGCGCCAGGGCGTTACACTAAGGCGAAACAGGCGCGACACGGGATAGACGACATAAATGCGGTTAAACAGCCGTTCCCACTGGATCCAGATCGGGAGGATGAGCCGCTGCATCAAACGAGGCAATCTCGTTGGACGAGAAGCGGAGACTTTCAGCGCGTATAACACTGGCTCGACGTTGCAGGAAAATCCAATCTCATGGATGCGCGGCAAGAGAATCTCCAGCGCCTTAAGGGTATTGGCAGGCGCGTTTTGCGCTCCGCCGTTGTCGTGCATCAGGATGATGGCGCCGTTGTGCACACGAGCGCCAACGTTTTTAACAATCTCCTGCGTGCGGCCATCCCCTGTCCGCCAATCCTTGGCGGCAAACGTCCACAACACAGGAACCAGTCCGAGGTAACGGGCCATGGCCAGGCTGCCCAAGGTGAGTCGACCCCAGGGCGGACGAAACAGCGTGGCAGGAGTGCGTGTGATCTCTTCGAGAAGGCGCTTTGTCCGGACTAAGTCCCGGTAAAGGCCCAGGGGCGTCTGGAACCATGCATTGCCATGACGGTAGGTGTGGATTCCAAGCAGATGACCCCGCTCGTGAATGGCGCTGATCAGTTCCGGATATTTTTCCGCCTGCTTTCCGACCACGAAAAATATGGCGCGCGCCTGATACCTGTCAAGCAGATCCAATAACTGCGGGGTGTATAGCGGGCTTGGACCATCATCAAATGTTAGAGTGATATCTCTGGCGAGGTCGTCTCCTTTGTAAATGGCGCCCACCTGAAATAGATCCATGATCAGTTCCGCGCCCGGCCCATAGATGACGGCAAGGACGAGCAAAGTGACAATGAGTATAAACAACGAAGACAAATGCGGACACCCCAATTCATCATTGCAGCTCTTGATTGCAACTATTGTGCAAATCCAGGACAGACAGCCCTAATGCAGAGGTGGGTATTGCTAGGAACTCGGTTTAAGGCGGCGCCCAAGACCGGGGATACGCATGAACACATAGACCAGACCCATCGCACCCACCACGGCTGCACTCAACAAAAACGGAGCCTGAGGTCCGACAGTCTGCCATAGACGACCGCCAATATACGGTCCCGCGGCCGTTCCAAGGCCCTCAACAGTCATGAATACGCCCCACATGGCCCCTCTCTTCTCACGATCAATCGCCCGATCAAGCACAGAGTTCCAGGAAGGCAGTATCATCGCATACGAGAAGCCCAGCAATACCATAAATCCGATTGCGGGCCAGACACTCGTCTGCAACGTGAACAACACGAGTGCGATCGCCGTGAGCAAAAATCCGCCAGACAAAAATGGTCTCGCGCCCACCCGGTCGACGAGTTTACCCATAACAGGCAGAAGAATGACCGTCGCGCCGCCAACGGTTAGCATGGCGACACTCTGCAACTGGGGGCTCACTCCAAGCACCACTCGGGCATAGGGGGTCAGTACCGGGATCAGTATGCCAATCGCCAGGGTCTGGACGAACATACCCGGAAACAGTACGCGAATCTCTTTTAAGTGTACGATGATTTCCTGCAAATATCTATGCGGATCAAACATTGGCAGTCGTCTGTCTGCATAGGCGCGTGAGCGGGTCGCGGGCGTTGTCGTCACAGAGAGCAGCCCACCGACGAGAAGGATGGTAACGAGTAATGTAAAGGCTGCGCGATACGACCAACCCAGAATAAAATTGACCAGGACAGGTCCGGATCCGCCGCCGAGCAGCCAGGCGATATAGATATATCCCATGGAACTCGCCTTTTGTTTCTCATCTCCGTTGGCGGTAACGGTTGTGACGACAGCAGGCCACAAAGGCGAGACGCCGATGCCAAGCAGGGCCGCGCCGCCTGTGAGCGTGAGCGCGTTCACTGATCCGGCGATGATGATCAGCCCAAGGGCGGCTATGCAAAGTCCGAGCGCCAACACTGTCCGTTGTCCAAAGTGATCGGCCAGGAAACCCATGGGCGTGCGCAAAATATTGTCAAAGAAATAGTGCGTGCTAATGGCCAGCCCAATCGCCGTAGGAGTCAGCGCCAAGGCGTCGATTCCGATGTTCGGGAGCAACGACAAAATGAGCGCCCCTCGGACAAACTCCACGAGCATGAGTGTGATCAGGGCCGATATCACGTGAGGCTTGAGAATCTGCCTGGGAATCGCCTTCATGACTGCTCTGCGTAGAAATGCTTTTCTGTCGGGAGCTGTTCGCGCACCGTCGCATCGCTCTCAATCTCTGCGAGTTTTCTTGCGATATCCCGCGCGGCTGTCACTTTGCGAATGGTGTTGGTGTTGATGCGCATGCGCCTTAGCCGCGATCCGTCATCACGCAAAAGGCGATCGATATGTCCAATCACCTGTCTTCTGGTTCTGGCAAGGACAGCCACCCGGGATTTGACGAGAAAGGCGGCGTTCTGTGTTTCCTGACCGGGGATCGGACGGTACAAAAGCATGGGCAGTTCCATGGCCAGCGCCTCGCTTACTGTGAGTCCGCCCGCTTTTGTAACAATCAGGTCAGAGACGGCCATCAGTTCGTGAACTTCGCGCGTAAACCCGAATACCCACACAGGATTCTTTGCGTCTCTGGACAGTTGCTCGATAGTCTGGCGAAGCTTCTCATTGCGTCCGCAAACGACGATCAGTTGGGCGCGTCTGTCGGATTGGAACAGTTCTTCGCAAATTTGAACGATGTCGCCAAGCACGCCGTAGGCGCCACCCATAACGAGAATGGTCGGGTAATCTTCTTCAAGGCCCAGTTTAACCCGAATCCCCGCGCGGTTTTTCGCCGCGAGAAAGGCGGGTCGGATCGGTATCCCCGTGACGGAGATGCGGCGTTCATCAACTCCGCGAATCATAAGGCCGTGTTTCACGTGTTCGGAGCCAACGAAATAGTGATCCGTGTAGTGGTGTATCCATTGGCTGTGGATGGCATGGTCAGTGATCACTGTCGCCGCGGGTATGTTGATCAGGCCCCGTTCCTTAAGCAGGGACACCACGCCCGCCGGGGTTGGGAAAGTAGAGAGTATCACGTCTGGCTTGTAAGCTCTCAGATAATCGGCAAGATCTTCGTATCCCAAATGGTTCAGGCGGCGCTGGATCAATGATGACGGCGCAATGCGGCTTGTTCCCTTGTAGAACAGACCATACAGGGACGGAGCAAAGCGGACGCTCTTCATATAACAATAACGTGCCACGGAATTGAGCATGGGGTGCACCATGTCCAGGTAGTCAACAATTTGCATTTCGAGATCAGGATTCTCTTCCATTAGCGCATCGCGAACTGCAAGCGCGGCCTGCTGGTGGCCCTCGCCGTACGAGGCCGATAAAATCAGCATTCGCCTCAGTTTTGGCACGGAACATCCTCCTTGTCAACAGACGAATGTGCACGGACATCCTCTGCTATTGTAGGTCACAAAGGTTAGAATGACATTAAAATGCGTTATAACTAGTCAATTTTAACACTCTGTCGCCATTCTATACCGTCTTGGTCCGAAAAGAGAGCAACCCGACCCAGTGTAGTTCCAGTGTAGCTTATTGAGGGGCTCGTTTGCTATAATGATTCCGAGTGTCACAGGGAAGGTAAGGAGAGTTGTATTTGAGACCTATTCGCTGCGTGTCGCATCCCGTGGCTCTTGAAAAGATCGGTCGTTTGCGCGATCGGTCCACTGACGTGTCCGAGTTTAGGCGGCTTGTACGCGAGTTGGCAATTTTACTCGCCATCGAAGCCACCAGTGACATGCCCAGCGTCGAGTACATAGTGCAGACGCCGGTGGCGCAGGCGAGGGTTACCCGCACAGCGGAGCCGGTTATTCTGGTTCCCATTTTGCGGGCGGGCCTTGGTATGGTCGATGGGATGTTGCAGTGGGTGCCTGAGGCTCGCGTCGGTCATCTCGGCATGTATCGCGATCCACAGACGCTGTCGCCGGTTGAGTATTACGCCAATACACCGCCGGAGTTAAACGAAGGCGTCGTGATCGTCCTTGACCCCATGCTTGCGACCGGAGGGTCTGCGGCTGCCGCTCTCGCTGTTCTGAAGGCCAGAGGGGCGAAGCGAATCAAGGTGACCGCAATCCTCGCCGCGCCAGAGGGAATCGCCAAACTCGACGAGTTGCATCCCGATGTTGAACTGTATGCGATCGCGGTTGACGAGGGGTTGAACAGTCATGGATATATTGTGCCTGGTCTTGGGGACGCGGGCGATCGCATATTTGGAACTCTGTGA
>JAJZCB010000015.1 GCA_021846285.1 Bacillota bacterium | reverse complement strand
TTGTAAGGAAGTTGATCCTTATCGGTCTGGCGGCGGTCATGTCCGTCGTCATGAATCTCCTGCGTTTGATCATTCTGGTGATCTCCGGTCATCTGGTGGGCAGCAATTTCACCTTTGGCACGCTGCATCCGGTGCTGGGCCTGATTCTATTCATCGTCACCCTTGGTATTCTTGCCTTGGTCGGCAACGTGATCGGTGTGCGCGGCAAGATGGTTCAATCGTCCAAATCCCTGCCTGTTCCAGGCTGGATTCGCGTTGGCATGGCAATGGCGGGCGCGCTGGCGCTGACTGTGCTGCTCTGGCCCATCTACAACTGGGCCGCCGGATCGTTCGGAACGCCGATTTCCGTCAATACAAATAACCTCTCACTGCTGATGCCGCGGATGACAGGATACAACCGCAGCGTGTTGGGCACGTTTGACGAGGCCAGCGTGCTGGGCCCCGGTTCGTATGGCAGGGCATTTGCCTACACTGATAGGCGGGGCCGCTATATGATGGCTGAGGAATGGTGGACGTATAATCTCAGTGCCCTGCAGAGTTACGGTGTTAATAACTGCCTTCTCTTTCACGGCTACAGCGTCTTGGGGCGCCAGAATTTTATCGTTCGCCCGGGAGTCACGGCGCAAGCTTTCGCCGTTTTACTCCCGCCGAACGCGGCGGGCAGCAACTCCCGTGACGCATATGAAGACGTGGCGTACATCTACGCCGTGAAATACAAAGGACGCGACGCGTACATCCGCGCGGAGTTCATGACGCCCGTCCGCTACGGGGTGCAGGCCACGAGCCCGCTGGCGTCGGTGCTGCCGTTGGCGCTTAAGTCACAATATGGCGCGAGTGGTTCGGCGCCGCAAGCGCTGTCCGCGTTGTCAGCGCTCACCGCGTCTGAACGGCGCAATCTGCGGGCGTTTGACTTCTTCGTGCGCACCTTTGCCAGTCTGAGCATGAAGACTGTAGGGAACACAGCGCCGGGTTCAACGTCGCCCGCCACGAACGCCTGAGCAGGACGAAGGCCGCTTCCCTGTCTGGAAACGGCCTAGTTTGATATTGTCTCACATTATCACATTAACCTTCGCAGCGGGCCGTGCATCCTGACTGCGAGACGCACCCTTTGCCGCCATGTGTTCATCTCAATCGCGAAGCGAGCGTTTTGGATCAGCGCGCCCGGCGGCGTGCATACCAAACCACGCCGCCGATTGCGGCCAGAGCGACCGGCAAGAGGCCCGCAAACGGAACTTCCGGCATGTTTCCCTGCGTCGCTGGTTGAACGGTTACTGTGCCGTCGATCGAAGGATCCGTAGAGAAGAAGAATTCATCCTCGCCGCTATTGCCGTTCGATTGCGGCTGCGCATTGACGCCGAAGGTGCCGATCGTATAGTCGCCTGGCGAGACATTGGGCGGCAGTGTCACCGGATACACGAACGGATGTTTATTGCTGAGTTGTCCGCTGAGAACCGAAAATCGAATGTCTTTGGCGTACTTCTCAGCCTTCTTCGGGTTACCCTGAAAATTGTGGGCCGGATTGTAGAAGTTGAACGTCAGCGCGGGAGGTACGTTTTTCAAGTTATTTTCCTGCGTCTTCCCGCCTGGACTCGCAAGAACGAAATAGTAGGTTTGGCCTTCTGTCAACGCAGAGACGGGGGCGGAACCGTTCTCCGCGTTCGCCAGCGTTGAGTACATATACAGGGTTCCTTCTCCGTTCCCACCGTTGTCGCCCGACCCTCCCGACCCTCCCGATGAAGCAAATGCTGTGCCGCCGAGGGCGAGGCTGCTCACCATCCATAGCGCCAGCGCTCCTCCGGCAGCCACGGTCACTGTATGTCGGCGATTCCTCCGTTGTATCATTGAATTTTCACTCCCCCTATAAGGACTCTCCATTTCCGCGCGAGGCAACTATAGCACAGGGCATTTCGGGTAACCATACATAGCAGGCTTTTACCAGACTAAAAATTCTTTATGTCGCAGTCACTCAACCTTAATCAAATCAATATATTGCAGAACTTGCGCGAGGTCACCACAATCTTGCGCGTGTATTATTCTGAATGATGCATTTCGGGTCAATCTAAAGTTTTCTTCATGTTGCCAAACCCGAAACTTAAAGCACTCAAGCGGAAAACACTGATACCATAATAGTTAGTTTGTGAACACGCGATGTTCCTTACGATGTACAGGAGTTCACGTCTCAGGGTGGCTCCTCACTCCATAGCAGAAAGGAGGTGAATCAATGAGGGGATGGAAACAAGTCTTGGTCACCGCCGGTTTGGTGGCAGGGTCAATGGCCGTTTCGGTGCCTGCCTTTGCGGCCTCAAGCACAACCCAGGAAGTTACGATTCCAGCGGGTCAAACATACTTGATCCTAAACTTCCCGACCCTTCAGGGGGTGTCGTTGACTCCTCCACCAACGCTGCAATATGACTTTACGACCGGACCGCCTGGAACGCCATCGACCACAGCTCCGATTTACGAGACGGGTGTGTTGTATTCAACCAGTCCGGCGATAAGCTACAAGATTCCGGTTCCGAACTACGGCCACGCTCAGAACGTGTATGTGTCGATGAGCTACACGTCCCCAGGCCCGAACTCCAACTATTATGCGGAAACAGTTGGTCCACTGTTGGATACCCTGCCTGAAGTTCCGTTGGCGGCGGCTCTGCCTTTGGGAATGTTGGGTGTATGGTACGTGATGCGCAGGCGTCGATTGAACGCCGTGCGTTGAGGCACTTCTGTTGTAGTGAGGACGGGAAGCGCGAGCGGTCGAATCCTCAGCCGCTCGCGCTTCTATAGAGATTATGTTTAATAGTTTGTAGGTTTTTGCGGCGTGCGTAGCGTCTCTCACATCACTTGAAATTTTCTTGATGTTGCCAAGCGAAAAATTTAACTCGTTTCAGTGAATCGCTTGGTATGATGTGTGCAGAAATGCGGGAGGGTTTTTATGGCTGTGGAGATTCCGGTCAAACGGAGCAGAAGAACGAGCACGCGCAGGCGTCATGGACCGCTCGCCTGGATCTACGCATGGGCGATCGGCAGTTCGCTTCCTATGATTCCCTATGCCACTCCTCTGTGGTCGGGGGCCCTGGCAGACACCCCGTACGCTTATCTGGTGTGGATTCCAGTATTCGCGTTTATCTGGGCGGGTTGGCAGCTACAGAGGGCGCTGAGCTACAATGACGATGCTGAACTTAACGGAATCATGGGAATTCCGATGCTGTTAGTGGCGGGTTCCTTGCTGGTGGCCGGCATCACCGTGTGGCAGTATTACTTTGTTGGCCAAAGCGTCGGTCTGCTCATCTGGCCACTGTGGGCGCTGGGGTTGGCGTGGCTCGTGTTTGGGGTCGGCGTTACGAAGTATCTGATTCGGCCGCTTATGTATCTATGGCTGAGTTGGCCGCCTCTCTATTCGACCATTGTCAGTTTCACCAATCCCATTTTAGAGAATTTTGCAAATCGCTTTGTGGCGGAACTGGCGCATAAGTTTTCGTGGCTCGTCATCAGCAGTCCCGTGGGCACCTATCGGGTTCTGTATCACCGCCAGTCCGTGACGGTCTATGTAACGTCGGTCTGCAGCGGAGCGGACAGCCTTCTGGCGGTGGCTATCCTGCTGCCCATCGTGCTGGTGACCTTCATGGGACCGCTGTGGAAGAAGAGCATGTCCATTTTGCTTGCAGCGTGCCTGGCGCTGCTGGCCAATTGGCTGCGTTTGGCCGTGATCATTTTTTCCATTCATATGCTGGGGCCCAATTTTTCGCTAGGCGTTCTTCATCCGGTGCTTGGTATCCTTCTGTTTATGGCGATGGTGGCCGCCGTCGTGAAGTTTTCCCACTGGTTGGGTCTTGAGAATCGCAAATTCAAGAAGGGGCAGATGATTCGAACGCCGGGTCGGATTCGGGTGTCGATGTCCATTTTATCGGTCGGAGCGCTAACGGTGTTGCTATGGCCGCTGTATCAGGGGGGGCCGGGAACGGATCACGCGCCGATTCCGGTGACGTCAAACGCGTTGCCCAAACTGATGCCGAAAGTGGTGGGATGGACGGTGAGCCCGATCGGGAACTATGACGCAGCGTCGATTTTGGGGCCGGGGGCCGTCAGCACGGCGGTCACGTACCGTTCGATCTATGGCGATCAGGCGCTGTCGGAATGGTGGTGGACGTATCAACCCATTTCATTGCAAGGCTATACGGAACATAATTGTCTGCTGTTTCACGGAGCGCAGATCATTGATCAACGTCCTTTGGCGATTGCCTCCGGCATCAACGCGACCGTTTACACGGTGCTGTTGGCGCCCGCAGCCATTGGCAGTCCACGCAATCTATATTTGGATACGGTATACTCATTTTCAGTCCGGTATCATGGGCGCGTGGCGTTCATCCGTTCCGAGACGGCAACGCCGGTGGCGTACTTTATCCACCCAAGCAATCCACTTGTAGCTCAGATGCCAACCGCATTGAACGAGCTTCTGGCCACACCGGGATCGCCGCTGCAGACTGCGGGTTTGCTGAGCCCGGATCAGACGATACATCTGGAAAACTACTTCTCCCTGGTGCATGGGATGGCACGGAGTATTTTTATCGCTCCCAAGGGGTCGGCGCCAGTCTCATCGAAAGCGCTGAACGCCTGAGAGATGATGGGCGAAGTACTCCGCGCTGCATCTGCAGAACGCGGATGTATCATTGGGCCAGCTCAGCTCTGCGGATGCCGGTATTGACACAAGGGGGCAACAGACATGACAGGTGGGAAAAAAGCATTGCTCTTTGGCGGGTTGGTCTTCGCTTCTCTGACGATGACGGTGACCACCTTCGCAGCTTCTCCGAACAACCCACCGTTGCTGACAAACGTTCCAACCGCGGCACACGCGACGTCGGCGATTCGCAAGGTTGTCGTACACAAGGGTGCCCGATACGTTATCGTGGACTTTCCTGTCCTCAAGGGAGAAGGACTGACAGCTCCTCAGACTCTGCGGTTTGAGTTTACCGTGGCGTCGCCCGTTTTTCCCATTGGCTCGATCGGCACTTCGGACACTCCACCGATTATGGAGACAGGCGTCCTGTATTCGATGCATCCGGTGAGGTACAAGATTCCGTTGCCAAATTTCGGGCGCGCCGTGAGTGTCAACGTGTCCATGGCATACACATCTCCGGCTCCGAACTCCAAATATTATCAGGAAACCGTTGGCCCGCTTGTGGATACATTGCCAGAGGCGCCGCTGGCGGCGGCTCTGCCGCTTGGGATGCTGGGCGTGTGGCAAGTGGTGCGCAGACGTCGCGTGAATGTTCCACATTAAATCTGTGCGGACTGAATGGGAGGAAGCAAAGTGCGTAGAAATCGTTTCGAAAGACAATTTTTTGGGTATGCGAAATCTTCTGTTGATGAGAAAATGAGGATTTGCGAGCAGAAACTGGCTGATGCGGAACAGCAGGTGAGTGAACTTACACTTCGACTGGCGAAGGCAGAGTCGCAAAGAGAAGAGTTGGCCATCACTGTAGCGGCCATGCGCCGTCAGCACATTCAGTCAGTGAGTATGTCGGGTGCGGGAGAATCGATAACGGTCATCGTCGGACCAACGGATTCGATTGGTCACATTACGGGATTGATTGATGCTTTAGAGGGTTCACCGCATCTGGCAGTCAGGTTTCGGGTGTTTCGCGATGGGTTTTATCGCGTTGACGGTCAAGCTCATGATCGAAATAAGTTTATCGGTTGGTTGCGTGCTCATTCACTCGTGCGCGATATAGCGGTGGATCATGAGTTGGTGCATGTATCACCGAGGGGAGTATCGGCATGAGTGTGGATACCGACGAACGCGGTATAGCGGAGCTGGACGGAAAATTATTTATCTCGCTCCGACCATACAAGTTGAATGGGCAGTCCGTTTGGTATGACCCCGTCGAACTCAAGGTGGCTCATCTGATCTCTGCAGAAATGTCGCGCAACGGGCAAGTTCTCCCCTTTCAACAGACAGGTGAGTTTATCTTTGTCGCTGCGGTGGACACGGAGAGCCCCTCTGCCCTCTCTGTGACGGAATTTGTGGAAGGCAAGGTCATTTTATGCAGGGTGGAGCTAGAGGATTTGGTTCATGCGCAGGATCGCGTGTATGGCCTCTTATCAGGATTGCCGGATGAGCGACTTGGCGCATACCTGATTGCCAGCGGACGCATATCCCCCGCTGAACTCTCGGCGGCCCTTCAGGAACAGAGGAGTGCAGACACAAAGATCAAGATTGGATCCGTTTTGATGAATAGGGGATCCGCATCGCACTGGGATATTGCGGAGGCTTTTGCGATGCAACGAGGTCTGCCCCTGATAGACCTCCTAAATGGAAACAACACCGCAGCCCTTTTTTGCGATCCAGCTCTGTTTGCGGCATGGAATCTCGTTGACGAGCGATTCTGGTTTCGCCATCTGATCGTTCCACTGGCGCTGGATGATTACAGTATAACGGTTGCCATGGTTGACGTAGACGATCAAGAGGCGTTAGTGCAGTTGCAATCCCGGACCAATCGCCGGGTGCGGGTATTTGTCACAGGTTACCGTGATGTCATGATGGCGCTGAATCTACGATTTCGCAAGGAGCACGAGGAAGAGAGCCGACTGTCGCTATTGAATCGGAGTCCAGAAGATAGTGCCTTCAAACAAATATCACGGCTGCAGGCGTTCTGGTTGATTGGAATTGCCCTGGCATTAACCGGTGGTTTTGTCTTAAACTCATTGGTTACTGGAACCGTGTTGGCTGCACTGGTAGAAGTACTTTACGGCGTTACCAGTATATTTAGACTGTGGGCGATGCAAAAGTCGGCGGGCAGCGATGCCGAATTCATCATCACTAAGGCAGATATCGACAACATCCCTCTCACTTCGTTGCCGGAATATACTGTTCTTGTGCCACTTTACCGGGAAGCGGCCGTTCTGCCCACCTTAACCGAGGCGATCAAGCGCTTGCAGTATCCAAAGGACCGCTTGGATGTGAAGTTTCTGCTTGAAGAGGACGATACGGAAACGATCGCAGCGGCGCGCGACGCCGGTCTGCCAAACTACATCGAGTTGGTGATCGTGCCCGCATCTGAACCGCGAACCAAGCCGAAGGCTTGCAACTATGGCCTGACCAAAGCGCGTGGAGAGTATCTTGTCATTTTTGATGCGGAGGATATCCCGGAACCAGATCAATTGCTCAAGGCGATCACCGTATTTCGGCAAAACGAAAATGATCAACTGGCCTGTGTGCAGGCGAAGCTATCGTATTACAATGAGAACCAAAACATCCAGACACGCTGGTTTACCGCAGAGTACGCCAACTGGTTTGAACTGATGCTGCCGGCGCTTTTCACGATGCGGATGCCGATCCCACTCGGCGGCAGTTCCAACCACTTTCGAACTGAGATACTGCGTGAGTTGGGGGCCTGGGACCCCTTTAACGTCACAGAAGATGCGGATCTGGGTGTCAGATTGCATAAGACAGGGTACCATACCGCCGTCATGAACTCTGTCACCTATGAAGAGGCCAATTCTGACTTCGTCAACTGGATGCGTCAGCGGTCTCGCTGGGTCAAGGGGTACTTGCAAACTTGGCTGGTGCATATGCGTCACCCTATAAGGCTATGGAAAGAACTCAAGCCAATCGGTTTCTTCGGATTTCAGGCGACGATCGGTGGAACGGCTCTCCAGTTTCTCTTAAATCCCATTCTGTGGGGGCTCACGCTCTCGTGGTATCTGTTTCGGCCCATGTTTCTCATGGCCGTGTTCTCAGGCTGGATATTTTACTTGGGCTCTTTAAGCCTTTTCTTAGGGAACGTCGCTTTTACATACGCAAATATCGTTGGCGTTTTGAAGTCGGGAAGATGGAGTCTCGCCAAGTGGGCGCTTCTCAGCCCGATCTATTGGGTGTTTATGTCGATCGCTTCTTATAAGGCGCTGGTTCAGTTGATTTTCAAACCCTCGTACTGGGAGAAAACAGTGCATGGACTCTCCAATGTCAAGGCGAACGATCATCTAATATTGGATAAGAACGCTAAAAATGTCGGAGTATAGAGATCATTATCTACTGAACAAATTTCGCCCCTTGTGTTAGGTTATGGTTACCCGAAAAGTCCAGTCATACGAACGATAGCACCACACTGCCCCAGGCACTTGCGGCAACACACTTGAAGTATGAAATTGGGGGCGAGAATTTTTGAACAAGGCATGACAATCGGCTAGTTTCTCTTGATAAACGGAAAAACTCGCAACAATCGCGGCGAGGGCGCCTAAACTGACTATCTTCTCTCGATGGCCGTGTAGCCCGTGACCCGTTGTTCCAACCACAGTTTCAATCCCTGTCTTCCATCAGCCGCCTCGGGGGCATTCCCGTCTTGCATACACTCTGGAATCGTTTCGCCCTGCCCTTGCTCCTGTGTCGCAGTCCGGCGAAAAGGGTCAAAATGAAGCCGGCCCTGACATAGAGTCCCTGTCACCTATGGGTGGTCATGGATCGCTGGTACTTCAGTAAACCGTTTCTGCCCGATTGCGGCGGTCGTGGGCAAGCGGGCATAGCCGAGCAAGGTTGCCGCGGAGCCGCCGCTGCTGACCGAATCGTTAGAATCTGAAGATGCGGAGTTGCCATTCCCCGAGCTAGCCGCATATCCACGTCCACCTGACATTGCTGTTCACCGCCGAGACGTTTGATAAACAGGAACCCACTACGCATCGGTCCTTCTAGATGCGTAGCGGGTTCCTGTCACGGCGCGGTTGGGAGAACGGCATAGAGACGATCGCCGCCAGGAAACTGCTTAATGAATTTGGTCCAGGGAATACCTCCTGACCAAAGAGATGGATAAGTTCTGGTGATGGCGTCGGACGCTTTGGTTAAGTTATTGACTGGAGGCGCCAGAATCGCACTGACGCGTCCACGAGGATTTTCGAGTACGGCTTTGAAATTAGGGTCGGCTGTAAACACGATTTGCGCTGGATTGTGAATCAATGGGATCACTGCATACGAGGTGAAGCTGGATATCAACACCCGCATCTTTGGATGAGCGGCCATATAATTCGCAACTTCTTTTCCCGCCATGATGGTTGGCCAAATACCAACACCTTGGACTGCTTGTTTTGTCGAATTCCCAAATTCGATGTTATGGGAAACATTGCTGACCACCCAGTGGTCACCGTGCCCCCATACGGGATTCTGGAGTGTTGAGAACGTGACGACGTCCGCCGACAGGAGCAGCCCGCATGCGCCGGCGGCGCTCCATTGCCGCCACTTCAGGGGAATGGCGGACATAAGATAACCGCAGAGCATGAACCCGAACGGGATGTAATAGATGAAGAACCGCGCCCAGTCTGCCGAACGGTGACCGTATAGCATGATGAGTTGCAGCAGGGGCGCGCCAAGTGAACCCAACAAGATTGGCAATCCAACAGAATGTTCCTTTCTGCGAAACTGCAGTGCAAGCACAACAAGCGCAGCGGGAATATAGGGCCAGAAAAGAATGGAAAAGTGAATGACTTGAGAGAGTGCTACACTCAGGTGATGCTTGGCGGCCATGACGGCCGGAGTGTTGTATGACCCGGAAGTAAGCTGCACCGTGTTGCTATAGCGGGATGAGGCGAAATACAGAGGATTATGCATAATTATCCAGTTGAGCAGGATCCAAGTGATCCCGGCAGCGACGACGGGAAACCAAAATGTGACAAGCATTGCCTCTGCTTTGCGCCAATTCCGGTTTGTGCGATAGACTGAGAACGCTAGGCCTACACCCATTGCTGCGCCGATCGGAACACTCTCGTATCGCACCATGAAACCGGCCGCGAGCCAGACTGCAGCTATGATCAAACGATTCAATTCCTCAGTCTGAAGGTAGCCGATTACGTTATCCGCACACGCCACGCAGATCGCAACCATCATTCCGTCAGTCATCCCGTTGCCTCCATATAGAAGAAGCATAGGATTGGCGATATACAACAGACACCAGAGCACACGAGCCGTGCGTCCGAGGCCAAAGCGCCACAGGATGCGGTTCAAGTGGTAAACGCCGACTGCAGCGAAACAGGAGGAAATGATATTGGCGGCAAATCCGTATTCAGTTATTGGTGGCCAAAGGCTGCGAAATAGAGCGAGCGGGATGGATAACAGGCTCGGGAGTGGATTCCATAGGAACCCAACAGCCGCCAAGTGGAAACTGGGACGAAACACAGTGTAAAGCCCAGACAGCGCACGGCTCATCGCGTCCCCATAGACGATGTGATAGTGAAAGACAAGTTGATATCCGACAAACAAGGAAAGCGCGAGTACAAAAAGCGCGAGTATGCGACCCTCCCACTTTGGGTAACTAGCCACTTCTCTGGTTTCATTCGTTTCGATTGCCGCGTTAACGGGTATTGCTGATCGACTCCATACTGTGGACAAAGCAATACCTCCCAATTATGTTCCATAGCAAGAATGTATACGATAGAACGTTTTTCCACAACATTCAAAGATACTTCTATAGATAAGAAAAAGCGCTGTACAACAAGGAGTTTTGCCTACTAGCAAGTGAAGTTAAAGGAAATTTTATTGTGTTTTGTCTGGTGGGTATGGGTAAAAAAGAGAGTCGGCATGATTGATGGCCCGGCGTAAAAAAGTTGCAGATAGATATCAGAAATGTTAAGATGCATGTGAGTGTAAAAGGCAAACTCGTCGAAAGGCGGGGGCGCAAAACTAGAGGGGCTAAGGCGCATACGCGCTAGGCCAGCCAGCTGCCGCGTTTTATTTTGCGCTGAATCCGCGGCAGGAACATTTCTGCCGTATTTTTTGTGCCCAAGAGGAGGACACACAGTGCAAAAGAGCTTATTGTCGACCACTCTGGCGACAAGTATGGTCGGTAGTCTCATCGCCTTATTGTGTTTCACACCTGCAGCGCAGGCATTTGGTCAAGCTAATGTGCCAGGCGTACCCGTTTCCAGATCCGATTTCGGGGTCAACACGTTTACATGGGATTCGCAGATTACCACGGTCGGCGCCACATCGGCGCTGGAATCACTCGGCGTTGGTATGCAACAGTTTCCAAACTCCGTTAACTGGAATTGGCAGACGAACATGGCGGTTGCCAACCCGCAGAATCCAGTCAATCCGAGCAGTAGTCCAGAGAGCCTGAATGCCTGGGGTAAACTATTGACAGCCACTGGGCAGACGGGTCTATATATATACAATTACGATCAGGCGCCTGGATGGACAGGTGGGGGCACAGCACAGGATGCAACGCAGCTTGCCAATTATATTTTGCAACACCATATACCCGTGTCAGCCATAGTAATCGGCTCCGAGGAATACGGACAGTGGGATTTTGCTCACAACCTTCACAAGAACAAGTCCGCTCTTGCGTACGCGAAAAATGCAGCGGTTATAGCGCAAGCGATTCACACTGTCCTGCCCGCTGTCAAGATAGGCGTGAGTTTTGAGGATGGTCTCTCTGCGCACGCACTGGAGTGGGATCAAGACGTTCTTCGACTTGATGCGCCGTATATCAATTTTCTGTCGGTGCATGCGTATCCATTCAGTTCTTCTGTGAGTCCATCCACACTGCTTCAGGGTTTGCCGTCCGCCGTCGAGAAGCTCATGGCCACGGCAGATCAACAGATTGCCGCCAACGTGCCACCCGCGGTGGCATCCCGTATAACAGTTTGGGTTACAGAATGGAACCCCGAGTCAACGCCTGGTAGTCTATCGCTGACTTCCACGTACGGAGCGGCGATGGTCGAATCGCTGGTCGCCTTAAGAGCGGCAGGGGCGCACAAGGTCTTTGTGTGGTCGTTTGACGGCGGTGCAGATGCACCTGGAAACAACGGTACGTTTGGTCTGGTGGCAAATGGCGCGCTGGGTTCGTTGGCCATGAATCAACTGTATCCATCCGGTCAGGCTGTCGCGTCATTTATGCAGGCTGTCGGTTCTGGCTCCTCATTGACTGCATGGACCGGCGCTAACGGTTTTGCAGCAGAGGTGCAGGGCTCAGTTGGTAAAGCGTTCTTCATTAACACCACGGGGTCAACTCAATCATACGTGTACAATGGGTCGAACACGGTTGTTGTTCCTTCCGATTCTATGGTCGAGGTCTCGGCCAGCGTGCAGTCGGTAGTGGGCATGACAGCTTATCAGAAACCAAGTATTCCATCCAATGGAATTCCATTGTCTCTGCCAGCGTTAATTCACGTTCCACAGTCGTTATATGCTGGTGAAACAGTGACTATTCAGGGGGCGGGCTTCGGGAAACGGAAGGGATACATTCATCTGTCTCAAGGCCCGCTCGTTTGGGGCACTTCGACCTCGGCCACGGTTTCCTGGGGGCTGCCGGGAAACTTCAATGCTGTTGATACACTTTCCTGGAGTCCCAGTAAGATAACATTTGTCGTACCGAATAATACTTCGGCGCCCAATGGTCATTTCTACAGTGCGCTAAGCGCTGGCCGTTCGGCTACCCTGTCGGTCGTCACGGCTGATCAGACAATTTCATCGGCGGCCAATGTGCAGGTGTCATCGGCGCCCCCCGTTACTCTTGAACAGGTGTCCGCATCGAATCTGTATCCTGGCGAATGGGTTACTTTGAAAGGAGTGAATTTTGGTTCGAACAAGAATGGTTCCTACCTCCACATAGCAGACAATGGAGTAAACTGGGGGGCTCCTGGGAACTGGTACCACATCAACTTCTCTTCCTGGACAAATGACCGGATACGATTCCAGGTGCCAAACGGAATGAACGGATCCGGCGAACCGCTGCCGAGCGGTACCGCTACGCTTCAGGTCGTCAATGCCACGGGTGCTTCATCACAACCGCAGTCGATCACCGTCTCCGCGAATGGGGCGATCATATCCACTATCTCGCCTACGACGATTACACCTGGAGAGTCTGTCAGTGTTGCAGGAACAGGATTCGGATCATCAGCCGGATATGTTCAACTTATGCAAGGAGGAACCAGTTGGGGGGCTCCTGGGAATGTTTATGGAGTAAAGATCACGGGATGGTCTGCGACTCAGGTTACTTTCTTAGTGCCGGATGGGAAGAATGCACCAGGCGTGGGTGTTCTAAGTGGGCCAGCGACCATTCGCATTGTAAGTTCACAGGGAGTTTCCACGGCTTCCGTGCAGGTTAACGTAGGTTAATATTTCATAGGGAAATCCGCTTCGGTCAACCCGGTCGTCTCGCAGTCAAAGATGCCGGGTTTTTTTAATCGCCTACTCGCTTGACAGCATTTTTTCGTTATGTAATTGTCTTTGCATGCCTCATGTTCCGCAATGATGATTACATTGTCTGGAGGTGTATGGATGTTGCATAGGAGATTTGTCCGTGAAGCGGCTGCTGTAGCACTTGCGATGATGGTGGGTGGTTCGATCAGCGCATTCGCTGCCACGGCGAACTCTGCGCGCATCACCTCGCTAATGTCCACGCATCCGGAGGTCAACGTGACGGTGAACACGCGGTCGGTGCTGAGCACGGTGCCGAGCACTGCTGTGGGTATCAACACTGCGGCGTGGGATGCGCAATTGACCAATCCGGCCGTTCCGAGTTTGATGCGCCGGGCGGGCATCAAAATCATGCGTTATCCTGGCGGATTGTTTGCGGATGGGTATGATTGGAAAACGAACACTGAACTGGCGGCGAGTCCGAGTAAAGAGTGGCGCCCTGCGACAGATTTCAAGTCGTTTATGAGCGTTGTAGACCAATCGGGCGCACAGGCCATGATCACCGTCAACTACGGGTCCAATTTCACCTATACGGGCGGCGGGACGCCTGCCAATGCAGCCGCATGGGTGAAGTACGCCAATGTCACGCATCACTATAATATCAAATACTGGGAAATTGGAAATGAAGTGTACGGCAACGGCACCTATAAAACGAAATGGGAGACTGACCTGCACAAGCATCTCGGTCCGACAGTGTACGGCAAGAATGCACTCGCTTTCATCATGGCGATGAAGAAAGTCGATCCAAAGATCAAAGTCGGCGTGGTGCTGACGGCGCCGGGAAACTGGCCGTTTGGCGCAACTCCAGACTGGAACTCGGGTGTGCTGTCACAGGTGGGCAAGGCAGCCAACTTCGTGGATGTGCACTGGTACGCTCAAGCGCCTGGTCATGAATCGGACAGCGAACTGCTCGCTTCGACCAACACCATTCCGTATATGGTGAGCACGTTGCGCAAGGAGATCAATCAATACTGCGGATCAAACGCGAAGCACGTAAAGATCATGGTCACGGAGACCAACTCCGTCTATTCCGCTCCAGGCAAACAGACGGTGTCGCTCGTGAATGCACTGTTTCTGGCGAACGACTATATGACCTGGCTTGATAACGGTGCGGCAAACATCGACTGGTGGGACCTGCACAACGGCGAGATGTTGGGAACCAATCACAGTTCCTCTCTCTATGGCACAGCACAGTACGGCGACTACGGCGTGCTGTCTTATGGAAATACGCAGAACGGAATCTCGGAACCGCCGCTCAATGCGCCGTTTCCTACATTTTACGGATTGCAAATGTTGACTCACATCGTCAGTCCCGGGGCGAGACTCGTGCGGGCCGTCTCGAACCAGAGCATGGTTCAGGTGTACGCTGCGCGGCGTGCCGGCGGCAAACTTGCGGTGCTGATTATTAATGACAGTCCGCACAATAGTTACAATGTCCACGTGAATGTGGCAGGTGAGCAGAGCCATGTCAATTCGGCAACTGTCTACACCTACGGGGAAAACAGTATGAGCATCACATCTGCCAAAAGTTCCATGCATGGCACTGCATTCAGGCAGACAGTGGCGCCCTACTCGCTCACCACTGTCGTTCTGGTTCCTACAGGACATCAGGGAAAATAGCGCCGCGAGCCGGCCGTCTCGGAGTCGGAGATGCCGGGTTTGTAGAGATCATTTGTTATTTTCTGCATATAAAAAAACTTTTAAGACATAAAGAAGCAGGGATCTCCGTTCTCGTTTTTGCGCGGAGGTCTCACTTTTTTATCGATTACGCGCCTTTAACAACCGATTTTCCACTCATTGACTCCTTGTGACCAAGGATCTAGCTTTGTATTCAGAAGATGCGCGATTGAAGCAACTGGTATTTAAAGCCATCGCGACTACTGATGTTACGAGGTGATCTGAGTATGAAAATCAGTATTGTTGTGCCAACGTTTAACGAGGGGAACAATCCTGCCGTCGTCGCAGAAACGTTGATTAAAGTTCTTCATCCGCTCGAGTTCGAACTGATCTTTGTGGATGACAGCACCTCGAAAGAGTCTGTGGAGTCACTTGAGCATCTTTGTGGGGAGTTTCCCTGGGTACGGTATGAGCATCGTGAGCATGAGCGAAGTCTGGGAACTGCGGTTGTGCGTGGATTCGAACTTGCCCGTGGGGAACTCATTGCAGTCATGGACTCTGATATGCAGCATCCGCCGGAACTTTTGAAGGCTATGATGGCCGCGGCGGAAATCGGTTGCGACATAGTTATCCCCAGTCGCTTTGTGCCGGGTGGTGACGACGGGGGATTATCTCCGTCTCGGAAGTTGATTTCCTGGGTCGCTCGAGTTATTGGCCAGGCGACACTAAAGCGAGTACGCAGCGTGACAGATCCGACCAGTGGGTTCTTTCTCTTGCGGCGGAGTGTAGTGGAAAACGTGCGGTTGCAGCCCATCGGGTGGAAAGTATTAATTGAAATCCTTGTACATGGAAATTATTCTCGGATTGTGGAGATTCCGTACCGTTTTCAGCCCAGGATAGCCGGGTCGTCAAACATGTCGCTTCGAGAACAATGGAACTATCTCAAGCACATTTTCAAATTGGTCGTGTCCAGTTCCGAAGATCGGCGGAAGTATGTTTTTGCTGCTGTTGGAATTTCAGGTGTCCTTGTTAATATGATGGTCTACGTTGGTCTGGTAAAACTACACATGGATTTCTGGCAGGCGGGCGTTCTGGCTGGCGCTGTTGCGATGGTGTCGAACTTCGCTTTGAATGACAGGTTGACTTGGCATGATTCCAGATCCACTCCGGGGCTAAAACGATTCGGCAAATATGTGGCCACCTCTCTAACCGGAATTGGCATCGACACCATGGTGCTCTCGATGCTCGCGTATGGGATGCATGTGGATTATTTCATTGCGAACGGAATAGGAATTTTTGTAGCGATGATCTGGAATTTCTACGTCAATAATGTTTGGACGTGGAAAACGGAGTATCGAGAGATTGAGGTCGCGCTGTCCTGTGCTTCCAGTTCCGCTGACAGTGATTCTCTAGGTGCAATACGATCAATGCGAAGCGCGTTAACAGATAGAAAGTGGGTGGTAGAAGAGTGAAACTGGTGCTTCTCTCGGGTGGATCGGGTAAACGACTGTGGCCTCTGTCGAACGATGTGCGATCGAAACAGTTCCTGCGGGTGCTGCAGAACGAGCAGGGTGACATGGTTTCAATGTTGGAGCGAGTCTGGTCGCAACTCACGGACTTGGATGCATTGGAAGACGTTTATGTCTGTGCGTCACATGCGCAAACGGATATTATCTACTCCCAATTGGGCGATGTGAGTGTGATCGTGGAGCCGCAGCGCATGGACACGTTTCCCGCCATCGCCTTGGCAACGCTGTATCTGGCGCAGGAGACTCTGGTGGACGAAGTGGTGGCCGTGGCGCCTGTCGATCAGTATGTAGACAAGTCCTTCTTCCAAGCGATCCTGGAACTGCAACGGCCACTTGTCGACTCCGGCGCTGATCTGGCTCTTCTCGGTGTTCGCCCGCTGTGTCCGTCGAGTCAGTTTGGCTATATCCGCGTCGAACGGCCGGACAGCCAGGCTCCCTATCGACGTGTCGTTTCATTTACGGAAAAGCCTGATCGTGATCGCGCGGCTCGTTTGGTTGCGGAAGGAGCGCTCTGGAATTGCGGGGTGTTCTGCTTTCGCTCGTCCTATCTGATCAACCTTCTGCGCGAACGGGGATATCCAAGCACCTATCGGGACATGGTTGAACAGTTTGATCGGATGCCCAAGCGCAGTTTCGATTACGAAGTGCTTGAATCGAGCCGATCAATCGTGGTGACTCCTTACGACGGCGCATGGAAGGATATGGGCACCTGGCCTGTGTTGGCTCCTGAACTGAGAAATGACTTTATAGGATACGGCGTCTCCGAACGCTGTGAAGAGTCCCATGTGATTAACGAGTTGAATATTCCGGTCGTGGCGGCAGGGCTTCGCAACACGATTGTGGTGGCAAGTCCAGATGGCATCCTGGTGGCGGACAAAGAGCATGCAGGAGATATCAAGGGGCTGGTGGCGCCGTTTGCTGGACGGCCCATGTTTGAGGAACGCCGTTGGGGCAGTTATCGCGTCTTGGACCGCTGCGCGTTGGCGGACGGAACAGAGGTTCTGACACGGCATAACACTTTGCGGTCGGGGGCGAATATGAGCTATCATCAGCATCTGTTTCGCGAGGAGGTCTGGACGGTCATTCGCGGCCGGGGACTGTTGGCGCTTGATGGCGGTCTGGCGATGGTGACAGCGGGAGATGTGATTCGAATACGCCCCGGTCAATGGCACGCATTTCTGGCTGAGGAAGATCTCGTGGCGATTGAAGTGCAACGGGGATCCGATCTGTCGGAAGCAGATTGCATACGGCGGTTCCAGGAGTGGGATGACATTTTGGAGTGTTGTTGTGGCGTGGTTGAGCGATAGTAGGCAATCGATAGGAGGTGTAGGAAATGCCGAGAATAGCGCCATGGAGCCATTTTACACGATCGTTGCGCGACAGCCTGAGTCAACTGAGCAACATCATTCCTACATCCACATTCTTTATTGTTACGATGCAAGACGGATTCTTTACACTGGTGAGACTGTTCCACAAAGAAGACGAGAACTCCAATGATCTGACGGTGCTGCGTCTCTCAGAACTCACAGGTTTTGAACTTATGCACCAGACTCAGTCGCTGGTCATCGCAGATACCGCCAACCATGTGAAAGGCGAGTCATTGGCTGCTCAACGAATCGGCGCTTATATGGGAGTGCCAATTCTACTCCAGGATGGCACGCTTTACGGAACTCTGTGCACTGCCAATGTTGAGCCCTACGATTTCAATAGAACGGAGTTGCATTCCATGCAGCTTGCGGCGGATATGTTGGCCTATGTTATCGAACTGGAACGCATGGCCATACACGATCCATTGACGGGCGCGCTGAATCGGTTATTTCTGGAACGGTATCGTGTCGGTCTGCAGAAGGAATTTGGCGAAGCGTTCGCACTTATTTATATTGACCTGGATGGGTTTAAGACGGTCAACGACATGTATGGTCATGAGTGCGGCGATTCCGTTCTCCGCGTGATTGTGCAGCGGCTGAAACGACGCATTCGTATGGAGGATGTCGTGGTTCGCGTCGGAGGTGATGAATTTGTCGTGGTCCTGACTGACATCATTCGCAATGGAAATGTGGTGTCGAACGTTGTCCAGCGGTTAAGCCGATCCCTTGATGTCGAGTACTCCATCGACAGTCGGCAATTTCGGGTATCGGCCAGTTTGGGGGTCAGCATCTTTCCTCAGGATGGCAGGGACTTTGAGACTTTGATTCAGGCTGCCGATAAGGCCATGTATTCAGTCAAGCATCAGGGAGGCAAGGGATTTTCCATATACTCGGAGGAAATGGTTGGTAAACTTGTCGGTGATGTTAAATCGTCGCTGGGATGATGCGGAACAGATATACTGGAACAGCAGAGTTGACATTGGAAGGAATGAATAATAGTCTGTATATTATAATGTAATAGTATTTCTTCGTTTATCAGCGTGGGATGGTGATCTCGGCATCATGAAAGATACAGTGCTTATTGTCGAGGACGACGACGAGATTACCGAACTGGTATCTCTCTATTTGTATAGGCATGATTTTGAGGTTCTGACGGCCCATGACTGGAAAGCCATTGATATTTTACAGGAAGGGTCCGTTGATCTGGTGCTTCTCGACATCATGTTGCCTGGTCCAAGTGGATTTGAGTTGTGTCAGGAGATAAGAAAATATACGGATATCCCTATACTCTTTATGAGCGCGAAATCCGCCGAATCGGATAAGATCCTCGGTCTTTCCCTTGGAGGGGACGATTATTTGACGAAACCGTTCAGTCCCAGCGAATTGGTTGCCCGTGTCAAGGCGCAACTGCGCCGCTATAAGGGACTTTCGGCAAAACAGGGGCAACCGGGCTCTCTGATTCGAATTGCAGATCTGGAGATTGATGAAGGGTGTTTTATGGTATCTACGCCTCGTGCCAAGGTCACGTTATCAGCCAAGGAATTTCAAATTCTTATGTTGATGGCCCAGAACCCCGATCGGGTTTTTCGACCGGAGGATCTGTTTCACCATATCTGGAACTCGCCTGCTTTGGGTGATGCGCGCACGGTTATGGTTCACATCAGTAATTTAAGAAAAAAGATCGAACCAGACCCTTCCATTCCCAAGTATATTGTAACGATTCGCGGAGCGGGCTACAAATTTAACGGTGAGGGTGCGGTGTGAAGCGATTATGGGGTCCGAAGAGACCATGAGTGGATCGCAACAATCAGAGCAGTCTACGACCCTTGTGGAGTTGCTGGAAGACGGCGCAGTCTCAATGGAGGTATTTATCAATATTTCCATTGGCGTGGGGCGCGAATTGTTAAAGATTCATGATGAGGGCGGCGTTCACGGCAATCTTACGCCGCAATGTGTTCAAATTGGGCTGGAACGGAATTCGGCAGCGATTATGCGAATCGATGAAGGAAGTGCGCAGACCGGGTTTGAACCGGACCGACTGCCGTACATTGCTCCTGAACAGACCGGCCGCATGCAGCGCAAGATCGATCACAGAACCGACATCTACTCTTACGGCGTCATATTGTATCAGATGATGACGGGGGAATATCCCTTTGTCGCGCACAATCGCATTGAGTGGGTGCATGCTCATATCGCATTGACGCCGAAGCGGGTCTCAGACGCGTCCGAATATGTGTATGTCTCTCACATAGCCATGAAATGCATGCAGAAGTTGCCTGAAGATCGCTATCAGAGCATGTACGGTCTGGTCTGCGATCTGGAAGATTGGAGCATGTCTGTTCAGAAGGGTGAACACGGTTTTTATCCTGGGTTATCGGATGTGCCTGGCGCTTTGCGGATATCGCGAAAACTGTATGCCCGCGAATCCGATGAAGAGTTTCTTAACGGGCTGTGGCGAGAAACCGAACTGGGAAAGGCGCCTGTGGCAGTGATCATGGGCGATCCAGGAGCAGGCAAGACGACGTTATTGAAAAACCTCACAGAGTCCCTGCTCTCTTCAGGAGCGTTCATCGCTTACGCACAAGTGGAACCTTCGTTGATGAGATCGGGCTATTCGCCGCTCGTCGATGCGTTGCGCATTCTCGTGCAACGCATCCTCGCAAGCGACGATGAGGAGTTAGAGAACTGGAGGGGCAAACTGCGAAGGCTGCCCTTCGCGTTTCTGCTCCCCGGCGTGATTCCGGAAATGGATATTCTGTTCGCGGGAACCGTGGGGCAGGACCCGATCAAATCTGAGAACATCAAGGAACATGTGTATGCGGCTCTGCGCTCTCTGCTGCAAGAGTTTGCCGCAGTGCGTCCGGTGCTCCTGTGTTTGGATGACTTACATTGGGCCGACAACCGAATGGTGGAATTGATGACGGCTTTCATCGCGGGAGAGCGCATCCCTGGAGTGATGTTCGTACTGGCCGCAAGAAGCCAGTATCCGGACTATTTGGACCCACTATTCGACGTACAGCACCGCACCCTTCTTCAGCCCCTGACCGCCGGGAACATCGTGCGCATGCTTTCTGACACGTTACGGACTACTTCGACCGCATCCGTGCAACTGCTCAGACTGGGTCAGATGATTCATGCGCGCACGGCTGGCAATCCTCTCTATGTTCGTCAGTTTCTTCTGGATTTGATTGCGCGTAACTGGGTGTATTTTGACTCGAAACAGGGAACATGGCAGATCCTGTTCGGACAGATTGAACAAATACCGATGAGTCGCAACATGTTGCAACTCCTGCGTGAACAGATGTTGATACTGCCGGAACATACGCGCGACTTGCTGCAGTGGTGTTCGTGTCTGGGCTCAGACTGCACTGTCAGTCGCACCGCCAGCCTCTGCCGCTTGTCCCTAGAGGAACTGGAACTTCGCATGGCTCCGGCGATCCGGTGGGGATTTGTGGCGCTGGAGGAGGAGACGGGGCGCATCCTGTTTTCCCACGATGAAGTGAGGGCGGCTTTCTACGAGTCCATCGACGGCGAACACTGCAAGGAGATGCACGACCAGATCGCCGGGTTGGGTAAAGGCGGGGAGGACAATGACGCTGTACCGGTATTCCGGGCCATGTATCATCTGAGTTTTGGCAGGCGCGCGGAAGAAGACCGGGAGTTTTTTGCGCGCTGTTCTCTGAAAGCGGGATTGCTTGCCAAGGAGACTTTGCATCACGAGCAGGCTATCTCGTATTTTTCTCTGGGCATCGCCGTGTTGACACCTGATGATTGGACGGAAATGCATGATCTGATGTGGACGCTGCACTTCGAGTTGTCCCTTTGCCATTACGCGGTGCGCTGGTTTCAACTGGCTGAGGACTTTCTGGCGCAGGCTCTTGATAGAGCAAACACGGAGGAACAGTTTGTCAAGGCGATCAGAACGAAAATGTTCTGGCTCGACTATCAGGAGCGGTGGCAAGACGTGGCGGACCTGACGTTGGCCGGACTTCGACGTCTGGGTCTGGTCATTTATGGAACAAAATCTCTGGGGTTGGCGGTGTCGATCGCGCAACTGGCGATGTACTGGAGAGGTCGCAGCATGCGGTCGATTCAGACGAGTCGTCCACTGACGAATCATTCCGTGGAACTCCAACTGCAACTGCTTCAGGCGCTGACTCCATCGGCCTACCATGTGGATGAGCGCTTCTTCATGACGATCGGTCTTACGATGATGCGTCTCAATTTCCAATATGGCATGAGTCCTGAATTTTCCCATAGCCTAAATAATCTGGCAATGATCTGTTCTGCTGCGCTTCGTCGATTCAAGACAGCCAGATTTTATGGCGTGACGGCCATTCGGATCGCGAATCAGTCCAAGATTCCTGCCATACAGGTGGGTGCGGTGTTCACATTTGCGACGTTCGTCAACCCGGGCAGCGGACCTTTGCAAGAGAGCCTGATTTATCTGGAGCGCGCAGCCGTCTACGCCAAACGCGCTGACAACGTGATGATTCACGGTCCCATCGCCGGCTTTAAGTTTCTTGCCGTATGGTTGCTCGGAAGACCGCTTTCAGAGGTGCTCGATCGTATTGAAGACTACGAACCGATCGCGAAGCGCACCGGGGACACGTTGCTTCAGAGCCTGTATGAGACGACCCGTCCTGTGATCGAGGTGTTGCTGGGACAGCGCCCGCTAGAGTATCTGCGGGGGGCTTCGCAATATCTTGTTGAGGAGACGGCGCAAGGCGCAGGTACAGTGCTGTTGCGCGCGCTGTACATGTTTGGATTTTTTGCGGAAGGCAAAGCGGCGATTTCGCAGATCCGCAAACTGGACCCGAAGAAGCTGTTCACGATCTATACGGCGGAATGGACCACGCTTGTGGGGCTGTTCGCTGCTGTTGACGCCAAGCATGCGCGGGGCGGGGCGAAACGCCGGGCCGAGCGGCAAATGCGCAGGGCGGAGCGAGAACTGGGCGGCTGCATTCGTACGGCGCGCTCCGAGGCGCAGCATCAAATCTGGCTGCTCCAGGCGGAGCGTTTTCGCTTGACCGGCGCTGCAGAGCAGTCTTTACGCCTGTATGAACGGGCCGGCGAGGACGCGCGGCTGTTGGGGCGCCATCCTTTTGCCGGCATTGCCTACGAGCGAGCTGCCTCGCTGTGCATGGAAACGGGCAGGACCCTGTTGATTGACGTCTATGCGCAACAGGCGATGGCAGCCTATGAGTCATGGGGCTGCGCGGCAAAAGCGGAACAAATGCGATCGCTGTTCCCCGTCCTGAATTCCAGACCGCCCGAGATGGCGGCAGAAGCGGCCGCCGCGCTCAGCATGGACGAGTTTATCCGTCTGATCGATATCGATCTGGTGCTTGATGTGACTCGGTCGCTTTCGGAAGAGGTGACACTCGATAAACTGCTGCGAAAACTGATTCGCAATATGGTTCTTCACACGGGCGCGGAACGTGGCGTGGTCGTGCTGGAGAGAGGTGAATCCCTTTATATGGAGGCTGAAGGGGGAGAATCTGAAGAATCGATATCGCTGTTCAGAGGAGAGACTCCACTGGAGTCCTTCTCTGAAGTGCCAAAGAGCATCGTGTACTACGTCCGTCGCACTTTGGAGCCGGTAGTGGCGCCGGATGTCAGACTCGATGTGCGTTTTGCGGGCGATGCTTCCTTCGCCAGTCGCCAGCCCATTTCTATCATGTGTGTACCGATTTTGCGGCAGATGGCGCTCATCGGGGTTGTCTATCTGGAGCACACGTCGATTCCGGATCTGTTTTCGCAGGAGCAATTGCGGCTGGTTACCATGATCGGCGCACAGGCGGCCGTTTCGATCGAAAATGCGTACTTGTATGAGACGTTGGAGACACGCATCAAGGCGCGTACAGAGGTGTTGAACACATTTAACGAGGTGCTGCGGGAGACCAATGAACGGCTGTCAAGATCGGAAGAAATACGGCGGCAGATGATCAGCGACATCTCGCATGATTTGCGCACGCCGCTCACATCCATTCAGGGGTACCTGGAGGCTGTCGTGGACGGGGTCGTACGACCGGCGGAGGTTCGCAAGTATCTAACGATCGCGCGGGACCGCACACTGCAGATCAACGCGCTCATTCAGGACCTGCTTGATCTTTCGAAGTTTGACGAGAATTACGGTCGTCTCCACAAGGATATGGTGTCAATCATCGATCTGGCGTATTCCGTTTTCCGAAAGCACGAATTCGATGTTGGGCGGAATGGTTTTCAGTTTTCCCTTGTGCTGGATGAGACATTGCGGGAAATGCAGGCGCTGGACTTGGATCAATTTTCGCCGGACAACGAGATATTTGTTCATGTCGATATGCGGCGGATTGATCAGGTGTTCAACAATCTGATCGGCAATGCGGTCCGCCACACGCCTTCTGGCGGAAGGATCGTGTTTCATGTGCTGCTGTGTTCTGACGCGCAAGGCACGCTGGCGGTGGAGGGCGAAGCGCCGAGACACGCTCTCTTTGTCATCGAGGATACGGGTGCTGGCATTGGAGAGAAGGATTTGCCGTTCATTTTTGAGCGCTTTTACAAGGCGGATCCTTCACGCAATCGCAGCGCCATCGGCGGCAGCGGCCTTGGTTTGGCGATTTGCAAGTCGATTGTGACAGCGCATGACGGTCAGATTTGGGCAGCCAGCGATCGTGGCAAGGGCACACGAATCAATTTTACGCTGCCTGTGGCCGCAGGAGTGTCCGCGTTTTCCGATCGCGAGGAGGAGAGCGTCCAACTGGAGTTGGGAGCGCAGGAGCGTCCATAGGCAGCGGAGGGATCCCCAGCGGGGATCCCATTTCTCACGACTCATGATCCGGATGCGTCTCAATCTGGCGCGTGAGTTCGGCGATCTGATCCTCCAAGTCCGCTCTCTGGGCCTCCAAGTGTCTCCTGGCGCTCTTTAGCGCGAGCAGATCAGTGGGATCAACCGGTGGTGTCATTGCGTTCTGCCAGTGCATCCGTGACGCCCACGCTCCAAACATGGGCGGCCGCCCCGCGCCGTGTCGCGGACCGAATCCAGGTCCGCGGCCTCCCCGGTGTTGTGGGCCTTCGCAATGACAATGCTGTTGACGCCCGCGCCCGTGCCCGTGGACATGCTCGGGCTCGTTGCCGTCCGCCGTCGCTTCTTGTTCTTGATTCATGTCGTCTGCACGCTCCTCTTCCGCTTTGTCAGGGTGGTCGCCGTAAATGCTGCGCTCCAGGCCCTGCAATTCAGGCCAACTCAATTCGACGCCGGATGCTGCCGCACCTGTGCTGATCAGGAACTTGTCGGACAGCCCCAAATACTCTGCGATCCTCTTCAGGTTCCATGGCGACGCCAGATCCCATGTCTTTTCAGGAGGGACACTGCGCCCCAGATGTGCGCCGAGCGCCGCAACGTCCGCGTAGGAAAAGCGTCGATGGCCAGTCTGACCCCTGCCAATCCAGTACGTGGGAAGAAGTCCCTGCGAACAGTACCAACGGATGGTTGGGGGAGCGACTCCCAATAAGGACGCTGCTTCTTGAACGCGCAGGTAATGTCCCGGCATGCGATTCACCTCCAAAGAATATATTACTATAGGAATATCCTATATGCAATATGGCAGTTGTATAGCATCTTCCGAGTTGGGGGAAGACAGAGTCATGATACAGATCAACAAGCGGGGGGCTGTATGTGCCGGAACATCATTCTCATGTCAGGCTGCCAGAGATTCCAGAAGCGTACTGGCTTAATTCTGTCCATTTGCCGACGTTCCCTTCACTGGAGGACGATATGCAGGTGGATGTTGTAATTGTGGGGGGCGGACTGACAGGGATCACCGCGGCGTATCTATTGGTCCATGAGGGATTGAGAGTGGCGTTATTGGAAGCGGATACGTTGTTGCATGGCACAACCGGATATACGACGGCCAAGATCACTGCGCAGCATGGGTTGATCTACGACGAATTGATCCGTCACATGGGAAAATCCAAAGCGCGTCTCTACTATGAAGCCAACAGAGATGCGCTCAGTTTTATCAGGGAGACCATCCAGGAGCAACGGATCGACTGTGACTTTCACGAAGAAGACGCGTGTATCTACGCGACGACCGACCGCGGCGCCAAGCAAGTTGAACAGGAATATGAGGTCTATCAACAATTGGGCGTCGAGGGTGAACTCGTCGACGCCATCCCGTTTCACATCCCTGTGCATAACGCATTGTCCATGAAACGGCAGGCCCAGTTCCACCCCCTTCGCTATCTGGCTCATCTGGTTCAGGTGATCACGGACAAGGGAGGACGCATATTTGAAAACGCCGTGTCGATTGACGTTGTGGACGGCAATCAGCCAACGGTGGTGACGCGTGACGGTCATCGCGTCACCGGAGCCAAAGTGCTGGCCTGTTCGCATTTCCCCTTTTATGACGGACAGGGATTCTATTTTACACGGATGCAGGCCGACAGAAGCTACGTCATCGCCGCCAGGACGGACGGGAAGTATCCTGGGGGGATGTATATCAGCGCCGACAGTCCGACGCGTTCACTGCGATCCGTGAAGATCGACAACGAAGAAATGGTGCTGATTGGCGGTGAAAGCCACAGGACTGGACAGGGGAATGACACACTTGAGCATTACAGAGCTCTGGAGATTTTCGGTCAGGACGTGTTGGGTCTAAAGGAAATCCTCTATCGCTGGTCGAATCAGGATCTCATCACGTTAGATAACGTGGCCTACATCGGGGAAATTACACCGGACCGCCCCAATGTGCTTGTGGCGACCGGTTACCGAAAATGGGGCATGACCACAGGAACAGCCGCAGCGCATATTCTGCGAGACAGGGTGCTGGAGCGGAACAATCCCTATGCGCCCTTATACACTCCGTCGCGCTTCTACGCCGATCCCAGTCTAAGAACATTTCTTGCGCAAAATGCCAACGTCGCTGCTCATCTTATCAAAGGGAAATTCGACATGCCTTTGAAGAGTGCTGACGATTTGGCGAAGCAGGAGGGCAGTGTCGTTTCGTTCAACGGCGCCCGCGCGGGCGCGTACAGGGACGATGAAGGACATGTGCACCTGGTGGATACCACCTGTACACACCTGGGGTGTGAGGTGGAGTGGAACCACGGTGATCGAACCTGGGATTGTCCTTGCCATGGATCGAGATTTTCCCATAGCGGCGAGGTTGTGGAAGGGCCTGCCAACAGGCCGTTACAGCGGTTGAACTGAATGGAGAGAGACCCCATGCCGCTTCGCAGCGCCATCAGTGGGATGAAGAGTCCTCTTGTTAGGATTCACATGTTGTGCCCGTCGCGACTCGTGGGAGATGTTGAGTTGGACGGCAGCAGCACTTCGTCCGCACACTGATCTGTGGCGTCTGACATCGGCATCCACCGTTCACCGAATGCCTGAAGCGCTTTTAGCACCGGAATCAGCGCCTGGCCTTTCTCAGTCAACGAATATTCCACACGAGGAGGCCGTTCCGCGTACACATGACGAACCAGGACTTCATTGTCGACCAACACCTTCAGTCGCTCCGTCAAGGTCCGGGGATTGATGCCTGACTCCGCCAAATGAGTGAAACGGAGCGGGCCTTCCATTAAGTTGCGAACAATCATAATGGTGTATACATCGGCAAACACCATCGCTGTACGTTGAATCGGACACGGGATTTCTTTCCATGATTGCATGGGCTCACATCCCTACAGATCGGTTTCTTGATCGGTGCGTCGTTCTGAACGCTCTGGGTTCGCTCTTGGCTAGCGTCGGCCATTCGCCATGTGGCTTGCCTCCGGACGATTGCGCAGCCGCATCATGGCCACAATGCCCACAAGCGGCCCCATAGCCAGTAAAATGAAAACGTGCGACCATCCCATGACTGGTTCAGCGATCCCCACCAAGTTGATGGATGCAATCGTAATCAGAAAGCCGACGGCCATTTGAATGGTGAGAGCGCTCCCCTTTCGACTTGCCGGGCAGAGTTCCGTCACAGCCGCAGAGAACTGAGCCGAATCGGCAATCACGCTAAATCCCCAGATCAGGGCTATCAGCAGGGTTAACCAGACGCCGCGCCGGTAGGTGAGTCCGATAACCAGAGACATGGCGCCGCTCACGATGAGCGCCGCCATGGTCGCGGCGGTGCGGCCAAAGCGATCGGCGAGCCATCCTCCCGCCAGGGCGCCAAGCACACCGGTGAGTCCAATGGTCGCGAAACTCGCCCAGCCGACCAGTTGACCGATGTCCAGATGAGGCAGTGCAGGCGCCCAACTGGCCAGAAGAAATCCGGGCAGCCATGTCCACATGGCGTAGAGTTCCCACATGTGGCCCCAATACCCAAGGTTGGCCAACATGACCGGGCGGTCGCGAAGAACGGCTCCCACGCTGTTCCATTGGAATACGGGTGCGGTGAAGGGAACAGGGTTTTCCGGAACCACCCACAACACCAGGGCCCAGGAAACACCCGCCAACACTGCGCTTCCCCCCATGACTCCTTGCCAATGGCGCAATAGCGGGAGGCCCGTCAGCAGGTGCGGCAGCGCGGATCCGACCGTGAGACCCCCAATCAGGATACCGACAGCCAGTCCCCGTTTCTGTGGGAACCATGTCGCCACCCACTGAACGGCAACCGGGTAAACGACAGCCAGAAACGCACCCGTCAACCCACGGAAAATGAAGGGCCATGGCCCACCATCAGGATACAGCAGAATTGCCGCTGTGGACAGTCCAGCTCCGAAAGCGCCCCATCCCATAAGCGTGCGTGGTCGAATCCGGTCCGGCAACCCAAAGGTCGCGCTGGTCAGGGCGCCAACCACAAACCCCAGTTGCACTGCCGATGTTAACCACACAATGGCTGCTCCGGAGACGTGCCAGGCCTGAATCAGGGCTGGAACAACGGCCGATGCGCTGAACCATACACTCATGACCAACAATTCCGACAGAGTGATCCAAAACAACGCCGTCCATCGCGAACGCGACGTCTGTTGAACCAACGGATTTTGCATCACTTCGGATGGTTCCCTCTGCGCCATGGCGCGCCCCCATTCAGTCCTTTGCCGCGGCGAATTCCATCAGGCGCTTGCGCATGGGCAACAAACCTTCCTTGCGTAAGCTCTTGTTGACCCAGATGGCAGCTTGAGCTCCTTCGCCCATGGCAATCATCACCTGCTGTGAATGCGCCACCACGTCCCCAACCGCCCACACGCCTTCCACCGATGTCTGTTTTGTGCGCGGGTCGACAACGATATGCCCGTTTTCCAATGTCTCTACACCGATTTTTTTGCCAAGTTCGGAGTGCACACTGTACATTCCGAGTGCTGAAAAAACCTTGTTGCAGGGGATGACCGTTTTGTCCTCCAGGACAACTTGCTCAATCCTATTCCTGTCTTTTCCCACAAATTCTTTGAGAGGTCCCGTGTAAATAGGGATGCCATGGTCCGCCATGACCATCTTCCAATGGTCGCTGATTTCTTTTGTTGGGTCAATGTTCACGACGGCGATGTCATCAGTCCAGGACAACAGGGTATTCGCCAACCCCGGACCGCCGTTTCCGCTTCCAATGACAACAACCCGCTCGTCCGTAATCTCATGCCCATCGCAGTCTGGACAGTAATAGATGCTGAATCCTGCCCAGTGATAGACATCGGGCACATCGGGATGTCGGTCCATGATTCCCGTTGCCAGCACGATTTTGCGCGCGCGCACAACATCAATGTTCTCATGCGATCCTTCCCGGAGCTCTTTTCGGCGCTGGGCGGTGATCGTAAACATGCCGTCTTCGTCTTTTGTGATGTTTGTGACTATTTTCATCAAGAACTCGACACCGTATTTTTTTGCCTGCTCTTTGCCTTTTGACAGCAGTTCGGCTCCGGAAATCCCGTCCGGATAGCCCAGCAGATTGTGATAGATCGGGGTGTAAAATGTCCGACCTTTTCCGCGGTCAATCACCAATGTGCGCCAGTGGTAACGTCCGGAATGAATAGCGGCCTGCAGCCCGCCCGCACCCCCACCGATCACAACGACGTCATACTCTTTTTCCATAGCGGCCTCCTATCAGATTCGGCGCTCTCTCTGCGCGGATTTCCTATCGACTCATGGCTCACAAAACCAAAGAGGGGCGAAATGGTTGCCCCTCTCGACCGCCCAAGCGCGACACTGGTTAAGCAGTTGCTTAATACGATCATCCCTGCCTGTGCCTGGACGGATCATGCGTTGCACCGCCGCTCAAACAGGCGCGGCCAAAAGGCCGCAAAACTCGCTGCAGTACAACGCATGATCCGACCAGGCGAGTCATTTTCATCCCTGCGAGCCGGATTCACATGCTGCGCCCCTGCTCAGACACGGCTACGCCGAACTCGCGACGGGCACAGCATTTTCATCCCTGGGAGCCGGATTCACATGCTGCGCCCCTGCTCAGACACGGCTACGCCGAACTCGCGACGGGCACAGCATGTGAATCCTGATAAGTGGGCTCTTCATTCAGCTGACGGTGCTCAGCAGGGGGGTGTTCAAGCGACTAGACTAGACCCCGACAATTTGATAGCCCGCTTCGACGAGGCGGACCAATGCCTCTCCTGCTGGTTCCATCTTCACGCCCTGTTCCGTAAGAACCGCCGTGACTTCATACTGGGTTGCATTGGCGGGGCATACGCCCACCGGAACTGCGGTGTTCATCAGCGCCTGCAGGGCTTCCGCGAACTGTCCCTGCGCATGTCCGGCCAGATCAACGCCGGGGCCGAAGAAATACACCTCAACGTCCTGTTCGCGATTTGCTTTCAAGCGTGTTGCGAGAACAAGATTGGCCAGTACTTTATCGACCATGGTGGGGCCTGCTGTAATCCAGAACGCCAGTTTAGCCATCGGCGATCAAACTCCTTCAAACGCGAGATTTTCATCGGAGGTCTCCCTTTGCTTCAGGAGCGCCGTTGAATCTCCCTTAATACTATACTATTGCAAGTATTAAAGCAACCCCGTCTCGTTTCGCAGAAGGTTATTTCAGGCGATTCAACCGACGCTCGTATTCTTCCTCGTCAATCTCGCCTCTGGCGTACCGTTCCCGCAAAATGTCAATGCTGCGGCGCTCATCATGCGAATGCGTCCGTTGTCGGCTGAAATGTACGAAACCCCAGATGATCGCGCCCAAAACCAGAAACCAGAACAACCCCATGCCTCCCATTGCCATTATCCCGTACATCGGGTTAAAGCCGGGTCCATAACCGTAACCCATCATGTTCGTTCACTCCCTCATTCATTCTTGTCGCCTGACAGGCACATTGTACCTTTATTCTGTGATGGAATTGTTATGCGTGAAAAAGATAAACTGTATGCGAGGTGAGCGACGATGAAACCGCAGTTCCCAGTTGTGCTTCTTGTCGATGATGAACCGAACATGCGAGACCTGTTGCGGATGTACTGCGCAACTGCGGGATTGCAGCCCGTGGAGGCCCGGGCCAAGACCAACAGAATAATCCCTGATTGTTAGAACAATGCGATGTGGCCTAGGGTCGGCAACCCGGGGGCCATCTTTGACTGGAAGCTCCGTAAAGGATATCATTTTGTGTGCTAAACGCGGTGTGCGATTCGTCTTCAGCGAAACATCAGGCACACCCTGTACGATGCACATGCAAAGTGATCTCATCCGCTTTGGCGCTCTCTATCGTTATCCTCGCGGGAAAGGTAAGGGAACCAATAAAATGGAGGCTCGCAGTGGATAAAAAGATAGGCACTGGATGGATATCTGCTGCTTTAACGGCGACGGCGGCACTGGTTGTTTCTGTTGTTGCGATTCGCGGCCATGTTGGTCAGGGGCAAGTATTCCATGTCAATTTTGGAGCAGCCAACACGTCGTTTACCGACGCGCCGCAAACTTCCGACGGCGGGATCCCGACAATCGCTGATCGCAAAGTGGCATTGGCCATGTTTCGTTCCTGGATGTGGGGCGCACCTGTGCGCGTGGATGTGTTTGGAGGATCAATCGCGGCGGGATGGGTCGATACAAAGGGCGGCTATATCTCGCGTGCGCTTCGTTCGTGGGCTCATCAGTCCCAAGTGCATGTGGTACTCGAACATAGAGCCGATCCCGGAATGTCAATTATTCAAATGAGCAGGCAATTCCCTACAGTGATTAAGCAGACCCGGCCGGACTGGGTGGTCCTCTCATGGGGTGGTCTGAATGATGCGGTGGACGGCACGTCCGTGAGTGCGTTTCAACAGGCGCTGCGCGCTGAAATTCAGACAGCGCTGGAGGGGGGAACCCAGTTCGTGTGGGTCGTCACGCCGCCGGTAACCGCCGCTGCCGCGATCAATGGGCCCAATGCCACCCCTGATCTGTATTTTCAGGCTGAACAGGCCGTGGTGGGGTCCTTGCACGACCCGCATGTCGTGATGTGTCCAGTGTACAGTCAGATGACTTCATGGCTTCAGCAGAACGGGCAAAGTTATCAGTCATATGAAGCGAATGGATGGCACCCGAATGCCAAGGGGCACGCGCTGGCAGGGCAGTTGTTGCTCGAAGACATGGATTTTCTGTTTCCCCCTTTACAAGTGAGGAAGGAACTGAGCGTGAAGAGCGTCTGACGGGAGACGCGCGGGGAACTCTCTGCTCAGGTGACTGTGTATTCAATTCTCAGGTGGAGGGGAACGGGATGAACAGGCGGTATCTGGGTAGTCTGTATCTGGGTCTTGCGGCGAGCATCTGGGGCGGGATGTACGTTGTCAGCAAGGTCGTCCTGCAGGTGATTGCGCCGCTCGAACTGGTCTGGCTGCGCTTTGTCGTAGCGCTGGTTGTACTCGCAGTTATAGGGGGCGTGACTCGTCAGTCCTGGCGCCTTCGTCGACGGGATATCGGGCTTGTGCTCGCCATTGGCGTGATCGGGTATGTGGCGTCGATCTGGGCGCAGTTTCTGGGAACACAGCTGTCATCGGCACAGATGGGCTCGCTGATCACATCGGCCACACCCGCTTTCATGGTGGTGTTTGCAAGGCTGCTGCTCGGGGAACGGATCACGGGGAAAAAGGCGCTGTCCGTCGCTCTTGCGACTTTCGGAGTGCTGCTGATTGTCGGTCTAGGAAATGTCAGTCCGTCCTATCGTTTGGGCGGGTTGGTGCTTGCAGTGGCGGCGCTCACATGGGCGCTCATGTCGGTGCTCGTAAAACGTGTATCTGAGGGGTGCTCGCTGATTGTCGTGACGACATACGCGATGCTGGTCGCGACGGTGATCATCAGTCCGGCTGCCTTGCCGCACATGAACACAGTGATCCTTACGGTCCTATCGCGTCCAGTGCTTTGGGCGGGTGTCCTGTATGTGGGGATCGTGTCAACGGCGGGCGCATTTTTCCTGTGGAACAAGGGGCTGCAAATGGTCGACGCGGCGACGGGCGGTCTGTACTTTTTCTTTCAGCCGCTCGTGGGAACCCTGCTAGGCTGGCTGGTGCTTGGAGAGCAGGTGGGACTCGCATTTTGGGCAGGCGCTGGCCTGATATTGGCAGGCGTGGCGCTTGCCATCAGAGAATGACCACGCAAGCAAGCGGGGACAGCAGGGAGAGGACAGCAGGAGATGAACACGCGGGCGAGCGGTTGCGGCCGCTCTCCCCAGTGGTACACTGGAGGATCGTCAGATGGTGTTGAAAGAGAGCGCCCAGCGTGTGCAAAATGCACTACGGGAGCAGGGTTTTACAAATGAAGTCGTGGAGTTGCCAGACAGCACCCGAACCGCAGCGGAAGCGGCGCAGGCAGTGGGCTGCGACGTGGCGCAGATTGCGAAGTCCCTGATCTTTCGCCTGGCAGTGAGCGGGAAGCCGCTTCTCATCATCGCGAGTGGCGTAAATCGGGTTGACGAGAACCTCATAGCCCAGTGGATCGGGGAAACGCTTGGCAAAGCGGACGCGGATTTTGTCCGGGAACATACTGGCTTTGTCATCGGGGGTGTGCCGCCCATTGGCCATCATGAACGACTACAGACGGTTATCGACGAGGATCTGTTTCGATATGAGACGATTTGGGCGGCGTCCGGCCATCCCAAGGCGGTGTTTCGTCTGACGCCTGCAGAACTCAAACGGATGACAGATGGAACCGTGATGTCCGTCAAATGAACTTTGGCTTGCGCATAGCTGAGAAACTCAGTCGCCAGAGCTATGTCGCTGACAGCGTCACTGGCGCCTGCGTGCTCTGTGGCTCGGTGAAACAATGTTATCGAGAAGCGCCGTAAAACCTCGGCGTTTAGGCCGAGGATATAAGGTGTGCACTAGACTTCTTACGGGTCATACGATATACTGTAAACATGACGCAGAGAGCCTACAAATTCCGTTTTTACCCAACCGAAGAGCAAGCGCAGATGCTGTCCCGAACCTTCGGGTGTGTTCGCTACATCTACAATTGGGGGTTGCGCCTCAAGACGGACGCCTACTACAAAGAAGGAAAGCGCCTGTATTACGACGCGCTGTCTTCGCAATTGACAGCTCTGAAACGACAACCAGAAACCGTGTGGCTCAACGAGGTGTCCAGCGTTGCGCTTCAGCAGGGATTGCGCCATCTGGACAGCGCCTTCCTCAACTTTTTTGAAGGCCGCGCGAAATACCCAGAGTTCCACAAGAAGCACGGTAAACAGTCTGCCACCTTTGCGTCGAGCGCTTTTAAGTGGGATGGACAGCATATCATGCTCGCCAAGATGAAGGAACCGCTCGCCATCCGCTGGTCACGGCGCTTCTCAGGTGTTCCGTCGTCTGTGACGGTGACCCGCGACGCTGCAAACCGCTATCACATCTCCATCCTGGTGGACGAGGCAACCGCCCCCCTTCCGATCGTACATGCGCAGGTCGGTGTGGACTTAGGGCTGACGCATACAGTCATTCTCTCGACGGGGGAGAAAGTCGGGAATCCGAAGTTCTTGCGTTGTGACGAGAAGCGACTTGCGATTGCGCAACAGAGGCTGTCCAAGAAACAGAAAGGCTCTAAGAATCGCGCCAAAGCCAGAGTTAAGGTGGCTCGCATCCATGCGCGTATTGCGGATCGCCGCAGAGATTTCGCCCACAAACTCACCACACGGCTGATTAACGAAAACCAAGTCATCGCCGTGGAGAGTTTGCAGGTCAAGAACATGGTTCGCAATCACAGTCTGGCCAAGTCCATCGCGGATGTCGGTTGGAGCGAGATCATCCGGCAACTGGAATACAAGGCTGCGTGGCACGGGCGCACCCTGGTCAAGATCGACAAGTGGTATCCGTCGAGCAAGCGGTGTTCCGAATGTGGGCACATCATGGCGAAAATGCCGCTGGAGGTTCGCGGATGGACCTGTCCCGAGTGCGGTGAAGTTCATGACCGTGACATTAACGCCGCGCACAATGTATTGGCTGCCGGGCTGGCAGTGTCAGCCTGTGGAGAGGCCGTAAGACCCGGGCGCAAGCTTTCCGCAAAACGCCAAGGCAAGCCTCAGAGAAGCAGGAAAGCCGAGCCGTGAGACTCGGAATCCTCGTTCCTCGGGGCGAGGAGGAGGTCAAAATGGTCATGTACGAAAAACCCGAAGAGATCAGGGGGCGCCCCAAGTGGAGGCTCTGGACCCGGAAGACCTGGAACGTTACGAGATGATTGATGGAGTTGTCTATGATATGTCTCCCTCGCCTACTGAGGGACATCAGCGTGTCACCACTGCGGTAGGGAGCCTGTTGTTTTTGGCTCTGAAGGGGCGATGTCGAACTTATGTCTCTCCCTTCGATGTGTGGCCGACTGGTGACACCAAGGACGCGTATGTCCAGCCGGATGTGACTGTCATTTGTGATTCCGGCAAGATTACAGACGCCGGATGCGTTGGCGCCCCGGATCTGGTTGTGGAGGTGCTGAGTCCGTCTACGGCGGGGAAGGATCGCAAGGCAAAATTACGCTTGTATCAGCGATCCGGTGTGCGCGAGTACTGGATTGTTGATCCTGTCATGCGTACAGTCGAAGTATTTCGTCTTGACATGAATCTGTTCGGTCCTGCGGAGACGTATGCTCTTGGCGAAGACGAGTTCGTTCCTGTAGGGATTACGCAGGGTCCTCAAATTGCACTGGAAGATATTTTTGGTTGAGTCGTGTGGAATAGAAAAACAACACTGGGCGTGGGGCTTATGAATACGATACGCCTGATCCGAGCCCAACTTCCAGAACATTCTCGTACCCCTACATATGGAGTTGGTCAATGGCTGCTTGCTCCATCATGGATAAGTTTTGAGAAGAAGTGTTGACAGATTGAATCTGACAGGGTAAGATTCAGACATTCAAGGTTTCCTTTCTAAATATGGAACCGGTTCCACACACATATTTACAGGAGACTTTTGTTATACGGAATGTGGAACCGGTGCCATATCAATTTCGCAGGAGACTTTTGTTTTAACGGTTGTGGAACCGGTTCCGCAAAGACGTTGTCAAGTATATACTAGTGAAAGGGGGGGTAATATGACCACGATTCGTGACGTTGCTCGTCAGGCAGAAGTCGGAGTGGCTACTGTTTCTCGTTTTCTCAATGGCGGATACATCAGTGATGAAAAAAAATCACGCGTGTTACGCGCCATACATGAGCTTGATTTCAGAATTAACGAAGTGGCTCGCAGTCTGTCCACTGGTCGTTCTAAGGCAGTTGGTTTGGTTATTCCGGATCTGAATAATCCTTTTTTCCCTGGAATCATTCATGGAGTCGAGGAGACCTGCGAAAACGCCGGGGTCATGGTCATGTTAGCACATACGGCAGAAAGGGAAGACAGAGTAGAGGCCGTGATTAATAATCTCATCCAACGCGGGGTGGATGGACTTATCAGCGCTTCCGGTCTTGAGAACCCCAGTAGCGTTTCCGTGCCCTTAGTGATGCTTGATCGGGTGAATGGTACGTCAGCGGTAGACAGCGTAAGGACGGATCACGTTCAAGGAGGAATGATAGCCACTCGCTATCTCTTGTCCAAGGGTCACAGAGATATCCTTTTTCTTTCCGGGCCCTTGCAAAATACCGGTGCAAGTCTCCGATTGCAGGGATATAGACAGATGATGGAAGATGCAGGCTTTCGACCTCAATGGATAGAAGGAAAGCGCTTTGATTTTGCGGAAGGTTATGCAATTGCACTGGAATGTTTGAAGCAAGGGGAAACTAGTGCAATCTTTGCTGGCAACGATCTCATGGCATTGGGCGTGGTGCGAGCCGCGATGGAAATGGGGCTGCAGATTCCTGGCGATTTATCCGTTATCGGATACGATGGGATTGACTTGTCCGCGCATACGACGCCGTCCTTGACGACAGTTGCTCAACCCATGTATGAGTTGGGAAAACAGGCCGCCACGATGGTGCTGTTCCGAGCGTATGAAGAAAGCAAGCGTGTATGTGAACGAGTGGAATTGACGCCAAAATTGCTGATACGAGGAACCGCGTAAAAAATGGGAGGTCATTTCGAGATGAAAAAGTGGATGAAAATCAGTGGTCTGTCGATGATCAGCATACTCACGAGCGCAACAGGCCTTTTTGCAACAAGTGGAGCCAGTGCAGCTACTACAGCCCAAAGGGCAAGTCACTTAAACTTTCGTTTAGGCGTCGTTTTGAAAACCCTTTCAAATCCATACTGGGTCGCGATGAAAGATGGTGTGGAAGCCGAGGCGAAGAAACTCGGTGTGAAGGTGGACATTCAGGCGGCAACGACAGAAGGCAGCATCTCTGGGCAAGTGAACATCCTGAACACTATGGAAAACAAGAATTACAATGCTTATATCGTCGCACCGATTACTGGGAACAACTTGATTCCTCAATTGCAGACGCTGACACACAATCGCGTTCCCATCATCAACGTCGACTCGCCGGTAGATCCCATACAGGCGAAAGCAGCTGGAGTCAAATTGGATACGTTCATCTCGAGCAACAATTTCCTGGCAGGTGAAATCGCGGGATCCTATATGGCCAAAATTCTCCATCACAAAGGTCAGGTGGCCGTCGTAGAGGGTCTAGCCGGTGATGCAACCAGCCAGGCCAGGATGAATGGCTTTGACAAAGCAGCTAAAGCTGGCGGGCTTAAAGTGGTCACTGCGCTGCCGGGTAACTGGGATCGCCTGACAGCTCTGAATGACGCCACGGAGATCATGAGCGCTCATCCACAACTGCGGGGATTTTACGCGTGCAATGACGACATGGCTCTTGGCGTATTTCAGGCTGTAAAGAACGTTCATAAGACAGGCAGCGTGAAGGTAGTCGGCACGGATGGAATCCTTCAATCGATGCAATCGATCGCGTCAGGCGGGATGGCGGGAACGGTCAGCCAATATCCATTTGAAGAAGGAGTGCTGAGTGTCCAGGCTGCGGTGGATGTACTGGAAGGTAAGAAAATTCCATCTCAAATCAGTTCTCCCATTCAGTTGATCACACAGGCCAATGCAAAAGCTGCAATCAAGAAATTCCCGGCGCCGTTTGTGCCGTTTAAAGATCCCCTGCCACAAGTAAAATAATGTACCCATCTTTGGGATCACACCCTGTGCGGATGATGTATAACAGTGTTCCGCGCGGGGTGTCATCCCCTCCATCAATGCACAGAGGGGGGCTTATATGTTGAACGATATTGAATGGGCGCCTTCCTTGATGTGTGCGGACTTTTCGCGTTTGGGGGAAGAAATCCATAATTTGACACACGCTGGGGTGCATCGTTGGCATTTCGATGTCATGGACGGACATTTCGTGCCTAATCTCACTCTTGGACCGGATGTGCTTGTGTCGGTCCGCCAATTGACGCAGTTGCCCATCGATGTCCATTTGATGGTGGAGTCACCAGAACAATTTGTGGAAATGATGATCGATGCTGGTGCTGATCGGATCTATTTTCACATCGAGGCCACCCGTACGCCGAGTCGCCTGATCCGACACATTCGAAGTCGAGGAGTACAAGCCGGAGTGGCTATCAATCCGGCCACGCCGCCAGCGTTCCTGGAGAGCATCTTGCATGAGGTGGACGGAATTTTGGTGATGACAGTCGATCCCGGCTTTGCTGGACAGGCTTTTATGCCGCACGTAGTGGATCACATTGCCTATTTGAAGGGGCAGTTGGATGAACGCAATTTGCAGGTTCCGCTCATGGTAGACGGACAGATGCATTTGCAAACTGTTCCGCGTGTTGTGAATGCGGGCGCCAAACAGATTGTTCTGGGCACATCCGGACTGTTTCGCGAATCGGATTATGAGGCTGCTTTGAAGCGGTTGCAGGAAAGTGCAACATCCGGAGGTATTTCGCTTGGATAGGGACATGGTGATTAGTATTGATGTCGGTGGCACCAAGACGAGGTGGGGTGTGGTTTCAAGATCCACCCGCAAAGTGATCGCTACAAGTGTACGCCCAACAGAACAAAGACGATCAGACATCGTTCCAACCTTGTATAGCGGGGGCGCAGAGCTGCTGCAATCGATAGGGGTAGACTGGCGTGTTGTTCATCAAATATCGATAGGTGTACCTGGCATGGTAAGTACGAAGGGCGAAATCTATAACTGCCCCAACGCCCCGGAGTGGGAGAATCTCGATGTAAGTTCATTGCGTGAAAACACGGGATGTTCCGTGCGGGTCGTGAAGGATGTCAATCTCGCGGTCATGGGCGAATGGAACAGTCAGCATTCAATTGAAAGCGACTTGGTCGTCATTTATGTTGGAACCGGCATCGGTATGGGGGCGATCGTGCAGGGAAGTCCGCTGCTTGGGGCGCGCGGTCTGGCTGGAGAGATCGGTCACTGGGTGGTGCAGGCAGACGGTGAAGTCTGCGCCTGTGGAAATCGGGGTTGTCTGGAGACGGTAGCGTCTGGCAGTGCGCTGGAGAAAGCCGCCACGGCGCTTGGCTACGAGAAAGAAACGGCGGTTGCTTCATTGCTCAAGGGGTGGAGTTCCGGAGAGGAGCGCGCTGCGGCGGCTGTCAATTCGGCAATTCATCACCTTGGCAATACCGTAGCGGATTTGATCAATTTACTTGACCCTGTGCGCATCGTGTTGGGGGGAGGCGTGATCGAGGGTACTCCTGAACTGACAGGGGCCATTGCATCCGTCGCACGCGCGCACGCTCGTTCACGGAGGGTGACGCAAACAGTCATTGAAACGTCCCAGTTGGGAAATCAGGCGCCACTGATCGGGGGGATTTGGGCGTGAAAATCGCTTTTGCATCGGATCACATGGGCGTGGCTTTGAGAGAACAGATCGTACGTATCGCACAAGAACACGGTCATGAGTGCCTCGACTTTGGTACGAAGACGACAGATCGTTGTGATTACCCGGAATACGCAGTTCTTGCGTGTAAGGCCGTGCAGAACGGGGAAGCTGAGAGGGCATTGCTTATTTGCGGTTCAGGAGTGGGAATGTCGATTGCAGCAGGCAAACTCAATGGAATTCGACCTGTGCTGACGATGGACGTTCACACAGCACGCATGTCTCGTCGGCATAACAATACGAATGTGCTCTGCTTAGGTTCTCGGGTGGTCGGTTCTGATCTGGCAGAGACGATATTCTTTGAATGGCTATCGTCTGAGTATGAAGGCGGGCGTCACCAAAGGAGACTCGATATGATTGGCGTTTTGGAGGAGGGCAGATAAATGCCGCCACTTCTGGAGGTAGTCGATGGTTCCCGTAGTTTTCCCGGGGTTGTCGCCCTAAAAACAGTAAATCTGCAGATTCAGCCGGGAACTGTGCACGCGCTAATTGGAGAAAACGGCGCAGGCAAATCAACGCTGATCAAAGCGCTTAGCGGAGCGCAGTCCTTAAGCAGCGGCCAGATTCTCTGGAATGGCCAGGAAGTTCACCTTCGTCCAGACTTGGCTCTGGAGCTTGGCATTGCAACGGTTTTTCAAGAACTGATGCTGGTGCCGCAACTGACTGCCGCGCAGAACATCTTGCTCGGACGAGAGCAAATGGTAACCCGTGGTGGGTTGATGCAAAGGGCAGAAATCAGGCGAAGGGCTAGTCAAGCTCTCTCTGCGCTGCAACTGAATGTTGAACTAGACACACCGGTACAATTTCTTAGTTTAGCCAATCGTCAACTGGTGGAAATAGCACGCGCGGTAGATCGCGAAATCAAGCTGTTAATCTTGGACGAACCGACATCCAGCCTAAGCGGTGTTGAGATTGAGCGGATGCTGGATTTGATTCGACGAATTAGGAAAAAAGGAGTTTCTGTCCTGTTTGTATCCCATAAACTCCCTGAAGTATTGGCGATTGCGGATCGTGTTACTGTCCTGCGCGATGGGGAAGTGGTGGCTGACCTGCCGGCTGCAGGGCTAACGGAAGAACAGTTGGTAAAACTGATGGTGGGACGAGAGTTGGAAGAACAGTATCCCTACGTTGCCGTTCCGGCAGGTCGGACGGTGCTGGATGTTCGGGGGCTCAGTGGGTTTACCGGCAGGTTCAGCGATATCGACCTGCAGGTGCGTGCGGGAGAAGTGGTGGGCATCACTGGGCTGATTGGATCGGGGCGGTCTGCGCTTATGCGGGCAATCTTTGGTATTGACCGGTATCAGAAAGGAACGATTCAAGTCGGAGAAGAACGGCTTCCGGTAGGTAATCCAGCTGAATCGCTTCACCGCGGGCTGGTTCTTCTTCCGGAAAATCGCAAGGATGAAGGATTGTGGTTGGCATTATCTGTAGCGGAAAATATTGCGATGACCAAATTGAAGCAATTATCCGTTCCTTTTGGCTGGAAGTCTAATCTCAAGGTAGGGCAGTTTGCAAAAGACTTGATTCAGCGCTACAGAGTAAAGACTGCATCCCCTTGGACGGCCGTCGGGCAGCTTAGCGGCGGCAATCAACAAAAGGTGATTATAGGAAGGGCTTTATCTATTCAGCCACGCTGCGTCCTGTTTGATGAACCGACACGGGGAATCGACGTAGGAGCAAAATATGAAATCTACCGAATTATCAATCAGCTCAAGGAATCCGGTATTGCTGTCCTTATGGTCAGTTCGGAATTGAACGAAGTGATGGGACTGAGCGATCGGTTGCTAGTCATGCGCAGGGGACGAATCGCAGGCGTTTTTGAACGACCACAATTCACAGCTGAGGCGATTGGTCAAACCGCACTGGGTGTAAAGGAGGCCACTTTGTAATGAACAATGCTCAATCGATCGAATCGGCAGGGCGGTTCAAACGAGCGCTTGGGCGCCCAGCCCTCTCTCATTTGCGCATCTTGATCCCGCTGTTGCTTCTCTGTTTGGTGTTTAGCATCCTGTCTCCTTATTTTTTCACGGTCAATAATTTATTCACAGTGATTCTGGAGTCTTCCATCACCAGCATTGTGGCCAGCGGACAGGCATTGGTCATCATGACGGGCGGCATTGATCTGTCTGTCGGTTCCGTTATGGCGTTGACCACGGTGATCGTGGGCGAAATGTTGTCCGTCGGACTGCCGCTTCCTTTGGTCATTGTCGCGGCGCTCCTCTCCGGGTCCATAGTTGGCCTTGTCAACGGCATCCTGATCACTCGTGGAAAAATAGCCCCTTTTATCGCGACCCTTGGAACGTACAGTGCGATCAACGGTCTGGCTCTGATTGTATCCAACGCCACTCCCATTCCGGTGGAGAACATGCCGCTCATGTCGCTGGGCTCGGGGTATTTGGGTCCTGTTCCCATCGCTTCGGTCGTCACTTTAATTGTGGTGATTGTGGCGCATATCCTGCTTAGGCACAACCCATTTGGCACCTATGTATTGGCTATTGGAGGCAGTGAACAGGCGGCGAAAATGGCGGGTATTCACACCCGCTTCAACAGGACGATGGTGTATGTTTTATGCAGTCTGCTGGCGACAGTCGGCGGAATAATTTTAACGGGGAGGCTCGGCTCTGCAGAACCAACTGCTGGCGGCTCCTATATGCTTGATTCCGTCGCGGCAGTTGTGATGGGAGGAGTGAGCCTGTTTGGCGGAGAAGGAAGTATTGTTGGCCCCGTGCTGGGTTCGCTGATCCTCGGGGTATTACTGAACGGATTAAGCCTGCTTGGCGTCTCCTCCAACTATCAACCAATTGCCGAAGGAGTAGTCATTGTCCTGGCGGTTTTGATGGGACAATTGCGCAAAGGCAGATAGCCATGTGAGGCAGATGCCAAAGACGTGGCGACGTTGAAATTTCAATTTCAACAGAAATGTTGATTTAAAAAACTGTTTGCGCATCCTGTAACCCTCCTGATGTCGAGTGATCGTCCGTCCGGACAATTCCCACGATATCAGGAGTTTTTCGTTCTCTAAAACCTCGAAATTGCCGTCTGACAGGAATGCTTGTGTTATGAATGCTCTGGGTATGGAAAGAATACAAATATAGAGTAAGTCATGAAATGAGCGTCTTACCAATGCGTGAAAGGAAGTGCTATAATGACAGACAAGAAGGAAGTGGGGGAGGAAGATTCGATGACCACGGCGCCAGACACGGTCAAGAAGGGAAACGGGAAGCGACAAGATCGTCGCATGGCTCCGCTGCGAGTTCGTCGAAACACATCCGGACGGATTGTGACGGCAGCAAAGTTAGGCGGAGTGCGGGCTTCCAGCGTTCTTTCCAGTCGTGGACAGATTGTCATTCCAATCGAAATCCGGAATGTGCTCAAAGCGGAAAGAGGAGATCGCGTTGTCTTTCGCGCACTTGACGATCATACGATGGTCGTGCGAATTGAAAAAAAACCAACGTCTGACGATCTCTTCGGGATCTTGAAGGGGAAGGTTCAGCCAGCAATGCGCAATCGCGACTGGGATGAAATCCGTCAGATCGCCCAAAATCGCAAAGCGGAAGAATATCCGACAAGGAGACATGAGTAAGTGACGACGGCTGCAGCGCCCGTGGTGTGGCTTGATACCAATGTGATATTTCGATACCTGTTGAATGATCATGACGATCACTCCCCCGAGTCGGCGGCCCTGGTGAAAAAGGCGGAGCGCGGACAAATCAAACTCAGGCTGTCCATGGTAATCGCCATGGAATGCTGTGACACCATGCGCCATGCGATGAGGATTGACAAGCAGGACATTTCTAAAGCCATGCTCAAATTCATGGACCTCGACGGCGTCGAGACCGAGGAAAAGACAGTCATGGTTGAGGCTTTTACTCGATTCGGCCAGGAGAGGCAAGTTGACTTTGTCGATGCGTACCTCGCCGCGTATGCAAAGACCAAGAAGCCGGCGCACATCGTTACTTTTAATGCAAAGGATTTCCGCGTGGACAGGTTGACAGTGAGCCAGCCTGACGAACTGTGATCTGGATCTGATGCGGAAGGGAATGAAAGATAATGGAAGCCAAGGACATGCCGAAGGCCGGAGAAGTCTTTGAACGCTATGAAGTGATTGACGACATTATCTACGACATGTCGCCGCCGCCTTCGTCGGAACACCAGAGTGTGGTCATCAACCTGGCAACGGAATTTCGGAATTATCTGAGGGGCAAAACGTGCAGGGTATTTCCTGGGCCATTTGGCGTATGGATGACGGACAAAGAACGGGAACACGTCGAACCTGATATAACGATAGTGTGCGACCCTTCGAAGATACAGCCCCGGGGATGTGTGGGTGTTCCCGACATGGTTGTGGAAGTTCTGAGCCCGTCCACTGCTTTGAAGGACAAAAGCATTAAATTAAGGCTGTACAGGCGATCGGGCGTGCGCGAATACTGGATCATTGATCCTGTGCATGAACTCGTTGAGGTTTACAAGTTGGACGGGAATGTTTTTACGGAACCGAAAGTCTATGGTCGGGAGGATATGGTAAGCGTCGGCATATTCGACGACTTGGACATAAGTCTCGGGGGCGTATTTGAGACGTTGTGAAATCATTCGGGCATTGGAGGAATACGATCCGAGATTTTGTCCAATAAATACAAATGATTGGGATTATCGAATCATGCATGTGTACGTGCACCCTCTCGAACGCGTGTACCGCGATTATAGTTGGCTCCCATTCACAGGCCCGATGGGGGAAGAAATGCAGGGCAAGGTTATAGTGTGCACCTTGAGATCGCATACCTACGTGTACCTGGTGTACACCGGGCACCGACCGCATGGTGAGCCATGGGATGAGGTGAGAGCGTACCCGGTTTGGTACAACCCTGACACCCAGCACTATCGCGGTCTCTCTGGATGGTCCAGATGACGTACTGTAGTGTGATGTGGTACACTTCATGACAAACGATTGCGGAGGCTGTGCGGCCGTGAGAGGCACCAAGATGATCACCGTCCAATCCCGACCTGCCGATCAATTTGTAAGAATGATAGACGATACCGCTGCGATAAGCGCAATAAGTCGTAGTGACCTGCTGCGACTGATAGTCATGAGCTATTGTGGCGCCAAGGTTCCATTGCCTGATCCCGTCAGGGGTGCAGAAGACGTTCCCAAGCAGCAGTAACGCGTGCCTACAGCCCTACACCAGGAGGTGTCGACATGAGTGCCATCCGCTTGACCTCCGCCATTACGCATGAGGGATCATGGTATGTCGCGCGCTGTCTGGAGGTCGAAGTCACCAGCCAAGGCGAGACGCTCGAAAGTGCACTCAGCAACCTGCAGGAGGCGCTGGAACTGTACTTCGAAGACCACGATGTGCCAGTGACGCCGGCCGCTATCATCGCCCCTGTTGAGATCGACGTGCCGTCATGAGTCCTCACACGCCAGTATTGTCCGGCCAGCAGATGGTTGCCTGCCTATCCCACTTTGGCTTCTCTACCGTTGGCCAGAAAGGCAGCCATCGAAAAATGCGTCACGCAGATGGTCGTACGGCCATCATCCCCATGCACCGTGAGCTTGCACCCGGCACACTACACTCGATTCTGCGACAGTCCGACCTGTCCATGGATGCCCTTCGTGACTGGCTGGGAACCTGCTAGCCTATTGTCGGTCTGAAACGGATGTGCTACAAAACTACACCCCGTCAAGATCGGCACAGACACAAGCAGCGACCGCCATCGTGCCCTCACTGCACATCACCTCCCCCTCTACGCGCTCGGCGCAGGATCCGCACCGTAGTGTAGACGATCATGACAGCAGGCGAAGCTCTGCTGAGATGACCCACTTTGCAGCACGGACAGAGGGTCACATCGCGGCCGATGAGTTGTTTCAGGAAGTCGACAGCCGACAGTCTGGACAGGGGTGCCGTCTTCAGTGCCGTACGAGTCAGTCGTTTACACAGCTTCAGTTTGGTCGCTTTGTTCCTGGGGCTCAGCAGTCCGTAGTGTCGGATGCGCGTAAAGCCAGTAGGCAAGACATGGACCAGGAAACGGCGAATGAATTCATTGGCCGACAGGGTCATCTCTTTTTGCTTGTTGTCATCCTTGTAATCGCGCCACTTGAACGTCACAGCACCATCTTCGAGTTTTAGGATGCGGTGATTCGAAATGGCGACACGGTGCGTGTACCGGCCTAGATACTCCACCACACAGCCTGCGTTTTTGAAAGGGGGCTTGCAGTACACCACCCATTCCTTCTGGTACAAAGAAGACATCCAGTCGTGGAACGAAACCGGATCTTTCAGGTGTACGATCGTACCATAGAAGTCCAGTTTGGCCTGTTTCAAATCGTGAAGAAACTTGCCCCGAAACTTGCGTGACAGCACCTTGACCGGGAGAAAGAATTTCTTTCTCCCGTAAACCCACTTGCCACTAGAGGTCAACCCACCTCCGGGAACAATGCAGTGCAAGTGTGGATGGTGCATCAGATTCTGCCCCCATGTGTGGAGGACCGCCGTAAAGCCAATCTGCGCCCCTAAATAGGCCGGGTCAGCGGCGAGTTCGGACAAGGTTTCGGCAGCGGCCTTAAACAACAGGGTATAGATCGTGTCGGGGTTCTGGTAGGCGACCGGATTGAGGGAGTCAGGCAAGGTAAACACCACATGGAAATAGCCGACATTCAGCAGGTCCGCTTTCCTCGCCTCAATCCACCGTTCTTTCGTGAGCGTCTGGCACTTTGGACAATGGCGATTGCACTGGATGCTGCCCGAGGTAATATGGGAGACTTGGTGGGTGTCGACAAAGAGCCATCCTTCAGGATGCTTGGGGCGATCAGGTACGATAGGAAGCGACGAATCTCCTCGGCGCCAAGTTGTGCCACGGGATGGTGGCTAAACGTGAGAAAGGCGCGCGCATACGAGGTATAGCTCTCCAATGTACGGGGCGACAGTTCCCGAAGTCGAATGTCCTCTGCCATCCTCTGTAGTACGTGTTCTTGGTTGTCCATGTGCTCGTCTCCTCAAGATCTAGTCGCAGTTGCAGCCGAACTGCTCACTGGGAATCTTAAGAGAGTTACGTGAACAAGGAAAGCTTACACCAGGATCACAGGGTGACGGAGGACACTATCTTTTACCACCGCGTCAGCGGTTTCGTCCAAATTGGGTTTATCACTGCTCCCCTAGGGCCATGCTCAAATTCATGGACCTCGCTGGCGACGAAACCGCGGAAAAGACAGTCATGGTTGAGGCTTTCACTCGATTCGGCCAGAAGAGGCAAGTTGACTTTGTCGATGCGTACCTCGCCGCGTATGCAAAGACCAAGAAGCCGGCGCACATCGTAACTTTCAATGCAAAGGATTTCCGCGTGGACAGGTTGACAGTGAGCCAGCTTGACGAACTGTGATCTGGATGTGATGCGGAAGGAAACGGAATATAATGGAAGACGAAGACATGCCGCAGGCCGGATGCGGAGAAGTCTTTGAACGCTATGAAGTGATTGACGACGTTATCTACGACATGTCGCCGCCGCCTGTTCGAAAAATATCGAACGTGATATATTTGATACAAAATTCATGAGATACATTTTGGAGACAAAGCTGCTGAGAACAAAATCTGGAGGAGTGATTGCATGCCTGCCGTGAACTTGACAGCGCAACAGGATACATACGAAATCCTGGTCACATGTTCTCCTGTCTATGAATGCGCGTTAGGCGCTGCGGCTTACACCTGGCCGGCGATGGTGGATAAACTGGAGAGAACACCGGAACAGTGGCAAGCGATGATTGCCACTGCGTCATCACAGACCAAAGAGGAGGTCGATCTTGCAGGCAAGGTCCATACCTGGCGCAGTTTGCTGCTTCTGGCCCACCGGTGCCCTGATTTGTCCACTATTTCGATGACCGCTCACGTTTCCTATTTCAGTGAGTGGATGTCCACGTTGGGAACGGATATTTCCGCACTGGCTGCGCCGTACTTGGGGGAACGGAACGAGGAAAGACTGGAAGCGGCTTTGGCAGGCGACGAGAAAGTACGAACGGAGCTATTGCGAGACTTCCGGGAAGATCCATTGGTTCTTCCCAACTTGCAATATCTGCTTGCCACTTCGCCGGAGCAAATCGGGCTGCATCTTCGCCGACTCTTGCTCGGGTGGTATGAAGCAATGCCGCACAAGGAAGCAGTGCTGGAGGCCCTGGAGTCCGATCGAGAAGCTGTACAACAACTTGTCTCCACAATGTCTCCCGCCGAACTTGTGCGACGCGCCACAAACGGGACCGAACTGCAACCAGAACCGATGATCCGGCGGATATGGCTGGCGCCGCAGATCTCCTATCGACCGTTTACTATTTTCAATCGAATACCGGAGACCGGCATCTATTACTATCCTGTCGCCGACGAACGGATGCCCGGTCAACGCGAGCATCCGTCAGCGCTTCAGGTGGCTAATCTTCACAAGGCGGTCGGGGATGTACATCGGGTGAGGATTCTGCAGTTGCTCCACCGCTCGCCGCGGTCGGTGACGGAACTCGGTCAGTTGCTCGATTTGGCGAAATCGACCGCCCATCACCATTTGCTGCTGCTTCGCAGCGCTGGATTGGTGCGGACGGAGAATGGTGTTTACACGTTGGAAGCAAAGAACGTCGGGCGATTGGGACCGCGTTTGGCGGAGTATGTCGGGCTGGAAGGTGAATGGTCATGATACCCGGGGCAACTCCGTATCGAAAAAAACTCCTCCTGTCATATCCGGAGTTTTGGCTTTGGTTCATCGGCGAAACAGTATCGTCCTTGGGAACCAATGTGTCCTTGATTGCGATTCCATGGCTGGTTCTTGTTATCACGCACTCAGCCCTGCAATCCAGCCTGACCATCGCCCTCGAATTTGTTCCGTATGTATTCTTTTCTGTCATAGCGGGAGCGATGGCTGACAGATGGAACAGAAAAAGTCTGCTGATCTGGACAAATGTGCTTCGCGCCCTGATTTTGTTCAACCTGCCTTTGTTGTACGAGGCACGTCACTTGAGCATGATGGATATTTACATCGCATCATTTTTGAACGCCGCGATTTCTGTCTGGTTCAACGCAGCTAAATCGTCGGTTCTTCCGAGGGTGCTGCCGTCCGATGCCATTCACCAGGGTAACAGCCTCATGCAATGGGGAAACGCCGTTGCAGCGATGGTCGGTCCCACGCTCGGTGGAGCGCTGATGGCCGTGATGCCTGTGGCATGGGCGTTGTCGTTCGACGCACTATCGTATCTGATCGCGGGCCTGCTTGTCTGGTTTATCAAGACACCGCTGCAGGCGGCTCTTAGCAGCCGCGATACGCGGCCTGATCGCTCGTTGGTTGGCTTGCGTTTTCTTCTTGGCGATCCCATGCTTCGCAGCAGTACGTTCATCATGTCGATTTCGAACTTCGCCAATTTTGCTTCATTTTCGATTCTCGTTTTTTACAGTCGAGACGTGCTTCATTTATCTGCAGGGTGGACGGCCGTCATTCTGGGGGCGTTCGGGGCGGGACTGTTCGCTGGTTCGGTGGGCAGTTCCATGGTGAGTGACCGGTTTCGAAGTGGAAGTGTGATGTTGACGAGCCGTTTTTTGTCCCTTGTGCCTTCGCTTCTGTTCGCGACCGTTGCCTCGCCATACGGTCTTGTCATCGCAGCGGCCTTGAATGGCGTTTGGATGGTGCTGTGGAATGTGCAATCGGCGTCTTTGCGCCAGTTGCATGTGCCAGATGTTATCCGGGGTCGGGTCACCAGTGTCCATTCGATGCTGGCGTGGATCATGATTCCTGTTGGAGCGATGGTCGGCGGGTTTCTTGCGCAGCGTTTCGGATGCGTTGTTGTGTTTGGCATGGCCGTCAGTTTGCAGGGATTGAATTTGATCCTGATGTGGCGCAGCCCTTTAAGGAAATTGGGCGTCAAGGCGACCCTGCCCGAGGGGTATCGACCAGCGCATATGAACGGTGAGCCGCGGGAAGCGTCGGGTTAGGCAGTCTCCCATTATAATTCATCCACTGGGAAAACGGGCTACAAAAAGCTCCTCTGAATACTCGTGGAGGTAGTATTTTGTTCAATAAATACAATCAAATGATTGTGCTTACTGAATCGTTGTTGTATAATGTCAATCGAAGGGGAGAAAATCGTGTTGGAGGACTTTTTGGACCAGGTACAACAGGAGCTAAAGAGCGGGAAATTTGTGCTGATTCCTCGCGCAAAGAACCTGCAGGCGCTTGCAAAACACGGTCTAAAATCGAACGACGTTTTCCGCACCCTTTGTAAATTGACGTCAAACGACTATGCCAAAGGGCCGCTCTCCGATGATAGCGGCGATCCGTGCCCTGTGTGGATCTTTCGCAAGAGTATAGATGGTAAAATATGCTATATAAAAATCAAGCTCGACCCGCATGTGGGTGTAAAGTGTAGTTCCTTTCACGACCATCAAATGTTGGCCGTGATCAACCGCAAGCGCCAGCAAAGCGGGCGCTTGCAACCGGACGTACAGGACAACGCATCCCTCTGGGAGAAGATCAGGAACCTTGACGACAACGCTGCGCGGCAGGTT